>UQQQ01000025.1 GCA_900543165.1 uncultured Dialister sp.
GGAGATAGTAATTATCGACAGTCAAATGAATTACCGAGGAAAACTTGACACTTACTCTCCTTCCCTGCCCACTTGCATTCTTCTCCTGTTTCGAGTACGATAAAGAATAAGAATCATCAAAAAATCGGCGGGCGCTGGCCGTGTGACAGACCGCTCCCGATTTCGTAACGAACAAAGGAGACAACTATGCTGAGCGATATATGGGTATACACGAGGACCTCGAAGCTCATGATCGGCCTGCTGCTCCTGGCCGCGCTGCTGCTTGCTACGCAGAATTGGCCGCTGGGGCTGCTCTTCTTTATCCTTGTCGCCGGGGTCATCGTCTATGTGAAACGCTCCGACTACAGGCAGGAGAAGAAACTCCTGCGCTATCTGGATGACCTGTCCTCAGGTGTTTCAGCCGGTACGGTGTATGCGGTGAAAAACCTCCCTGTCGGCATCGCGATGATGGATGAGAAGAAAGAGCTGGTCTGGGCGAATAATGTCTTCCGCGGCTGGCTCGGTGAGGGGGCCAAGGTCGGCGTCCGTTTTCAGGATCTCATCACAGGGCAGAAGATTTCCAAGATCTGGGGCAAGACCGGGTGGTTCGAGTGCCATGCAGGCGAGTCCTTCTTCCGTGTTTTTTACAAATTTCTGGATACCGGAGAGAAGAATGATACGCACTTCATGGTTTTCTATTTCATGGACCGCACGGATGTCGAAAAGGCAATGAAGGCGTGCGATGAGGCGCGGCCTGTCTTCTGCCTCATCCGTATCGACAATGTGCCGGAAGTCACTGCGGATCTCACCGATGTCGAGCGCTCGGCCCTGCTCTCGGAAGTCACGGAGAAGGTCCTTTCCTCCTTCAATGCGAAAGAAGGCTTCATCAAGCAGTACTCGACGAACGATTTCGTGGCATGCATTTCACATAAGGCGCTTGCGGAAATGATGGAGAATAATTTCGAGATCCTCGATGCGGTCCGCGCGATCCACACCGTGAACCGCATTCCTGTCACGCTTTCCATCGGCATCGTCCAGAGCAGCGATTCCTTCGTGAAACAGTTCGAAGAGACGCAGGTCTCCCTTGACCTCGCCCTTGGACGCGGCGGGGATCAGGCCATCGTCCGCCTCGGGAAGGAAGTGAAGGCCTTCGGCGGGAAATCGCCGACGTCTGTCTCCTCCACCCGTGTGCGCGTCCGCGTCGTCGCACAGGCGCTGAAGGAGATCATCGAAGACGCAGATATGGTGCTCGTCATGGGGCATAATCATGAAGACTTCGATGCCTTGGGATCGGCGGTCGGCGTCGCCCACCTCGCGCACGCCTCCCATGTCGAGGCGCATGTCGTCCTCTCGAAGGAGCGTGATACCTGCCGCAAGATGGTCGATGCCATCGAGAAGAGCGGTGCCGCCGAAGGGCTCCTCATCGATGAGAGCGAGGCAAAGGGACTCATGACGGATAAGACCGTCGTCATCATCACCGACACGCACATCCCCGAGCTCGTCGCAGCCCCGGAAGTCCTCAAAAAAGCCGTGAAAAAGGTCGTCATCGATCATCACCGCCGTGCGGCCTCCATCATCCGACAGCCGCTTCTGACATACATGGAGCCATCCGCCTCATCGGCGTCCGAGCTTGTGACCGAGCTCGTCCAGTACTACGGCGGGGATGAAGAAATGAATGAGATCGAGGCGTCCTGCCTCTATGCAGGCATCGTCGTCGACACGAAGAATTTCGCCGTCCAGACCAGCGTCCGTACCTTCGACGCGGCGAGCTTCCTGCGCCGCTGCGGGGCAGATACGAAGCTCGTCCACAGGCTCTTTGCGGAGGACATCCACTTCATCAAGACCAAGGCAGAGATCCTGGCCCATATGATGCTCATCGATAACTATATCGCGATCGCCGAGTGCCCGGAGGGGACAGAAGACTCCCAGGTACTCGCCGGACAGCTCGCAGACTACCTTGTGACCGTGAAGGAGATCCGGACCAGTTTCCTTTTCTATCACACAGACAATGGACTCTGTCTCTCTGCCCGCTCCGACGGCTCGATCAATGTACAGGTCGTCATGGAAGCCTTGGGCGGCGGCGGTCATCTCACCGTGGCAGGCTGCCAGCTGGGCAAAGATGGAAATAAAGAAGCAGCGGAAAAGGTCATCCTGACCCAAGTCCGTAAACAAGTAGAGGAGGAAAAAGAATGAAAGTCGTATTACTGCAAGACGTAAAGAAAATGGGAAAAAAGGGCGACGTCATCGAAGTCGCTGACGCATATGGCCGCAACGTGCTCATTCGCAAAGGTCTCGGCGTAGAAGGCACCAAGGCAAACCTCAATACCGCCTCCCAGCGTCAGGAAGCGAAAGAATTCAAGAGCAAGGTCGCAGCAGACGAAGCCGCCATCATGGCCTCCCAGCTCAAGGCCGTCAAGGTCATCATCAAAGTCCAGAGCGGGGAAGACGGCCGCATCTTCGGCTCCGTCACCGGCAAGGACATCAGCGAAGCTCTCGAGAAGCAGTACAAATTCAAGCTCGAAAAGAAAAATATCCGTCTCAAAGCGCCGATCAAGACCGTCGGTGAATATGACGTAGAGGTCTGGGTCCACCAGCAGGTCACCAGCACCGTCCACGTCTCCGTCGTCACAGAATAAGAATGATAAGAATTCCCCGAGATTTATTCCCGGGGAATTTTTCTTTGCGTGCGATCAGTGACGGGCGACTAGAGAGCGCTATGGTTCTCTCCCGTAAATGCTTCTTTGATGGAGGAAACCCCGAGAGTGTATAACATCTTTTCCAACTATGAGATTGCTGCCTGTGCTATTTTCCGTGTATTCTCATCGAAGGGAACCTTCAAATGTGATAAAATAAAGCCAATAGAGAGTCCCTGCAGCAGATAGGGCATTTATGCCCTATCATTCTAAGGGCAGCTCGGTTATATGATGGAATTTGAGGAACTTATGGATAAGAAGGAACTTTATAGCTTTGTCGCCACGCGCACATCCCAGTGCCGGATCCTTGTCGCAGGTGACGTGATGCTCGATAAATACTACTACAGCGAAGTGACACGCATTTCCCCGGAAGCCCCCGTTCCGATTGCGCACGTGCGATCGGAAATGGAAACGCTGGGAGGCGCAGCAAACGTGGCGCACAATCTGACGCGACTTGCCTGTCAGGTCAGCATTGCAGGCTTTGTGGGAAAGGACTATCACGGAAAGAGCCTGCTTGAAAAACTGCGCGCCAGAGGGATCGACGGAGCCGGCCTTATTCCGACCGATCGTCCGACCACGACGAAGCTGCGCGTGATCGGCGGTCATCAGCAGATGCTGCGTCTCGACTTTGAAGAGTCCGCCGCTGTGACGGGAAAAGAGGCAGAGCATTTCCTTGCCGGTATCTACAAGAAGCTGGATGAGGGGTTGGACTGTCTCATCATTTCCGACTACGGTAAAGGGGCATGCACCGAAGAAAGCTGCCAGAAAATCATCGCTGCCTGTAAGGCACACCACGTGCCGGTCATCGTGGATCCGAAAGGGACGAACTGGGTGAAGTACGCCGGCGCTGACTACATCACGCCGAACCTCAAGGAGATCAACGCCGTTCTCCCCGATCCCATCCGCAATGAAGACGCGCCCGTCGAACAAGCAGCTCGCGACGTGATGAAAAGATTCCATCTCGGCAGCATCATCGTCACCCGCTCCGAAGCCGGTCTCTCCTTCATCCGGGAGGAGGAGATCGAGCACATCCCGACCAAAGCGCAGGAAGTCTTCGACGTCTCCGGTGCTGGTGATACGGTCATCGCCGTCTTCGCTATGGGCATCGCCGGCGGTATCGCACCCGCAGACAGCTGCTGCCTGGCAAACCTTGCTGCTGGTGTCGTCGTAGCCAAGCTCGGCACCTATGCCGTCAGCCGGGAAGAACTTCTGAAAGCACTTGAAAAAGAAAAATAGAGACAATGGGTTCCATTGACTTAGGGAAAACGTAGCGAGAAACATAGTGCTTGCCGTGTCTATCTCATTTGGTATTGCATGATACAAGGTCCCTTAGAGAGCAGGGACGCGCCAAAGGCGCAGGATGGATTCACACAGCAAGAAAGCCTATGTAGAGATTCATTATAGCCAATAGAAAGGAGCCGGCATTATACATGGTTCCCATAACTCCTTTTAACCGCATATCAGCTGTGTGAATACCGGACTTCTCATATTCTCTTTACGAACTGTGATACAATAAAAGTAAAGGAGGGCCGCGTATGGAGACACTCGAAGACCTCTATTTGGCGGGGCGCAATCCGGAGTACGATGCCAATGCGAAGAAACTGCTTGCCAGTCGAAAAATCCTAGCATGGATCTTGAAGTACTGCGTGCCGGAATTTGAGGACAGTACCATCGAAGACATCCGAGACATCTACATCCAAGGGACGCCAGAAGTAGCGAGTGTACCCGTCATGCCAGACAAGACCAATGCTCGCCCGCTCCCCCGCATCCTCGGAGAAAATACAGAAGACAAGACGCTGACCGAGGGGACCGTTACCTTTGACATTCGCTTCCGAGCCAGCACCCCGGATGGCAGCGCCCTTGGACTCATCATCAATGTAGAAGCCCAGCACAGTGCCAGCGTTTCCTATCCACTCGTTACACGCGCGCTCTACTATGTGAGCCGCCTGATTTCCTCGCAGCACGATGTGGACTTCGACAAATCACACTATGAAAAGATCAGAAAAGTTTACAGCATCTGGCTCTGCATGGATCCTCCTGGCGACGAAAGCGGTATCACGCAGTATCGCGTGCAGGAGAATCTCAAGTATGGCATGATCGGGGAAGAAGAAAAACACTACGACCTTGCGCAGGCTGTCATGGTCTATATCAGCAGCAAAAAGCGAGATCCAGGGAATCGCCTCCTGCGCCTTCTCTATGAACTTTTCAAATCCGATGACGACGCAGCAGGGAAAATGAAGACCCTGGAAAATGACTATCAGATCAAACTCAATGAATCAGAAGAAGGGATGGTGGACATCATGTGCAATCTCAGCGTAGGTATCGCGAAAGCCGGCGTAGACAAAGGATATCTTCTTGGCAGACAGGATGGAAGAATAGAAGGCAGACAGGAAGGCAGACAGGAAGGCGTACGAGATGGTGTGCGGCTTGGGAAAGCGGAAAATCAACGCGAAATTACGGTGCGCATGCTGGAAAATCATATGCCGTTGGAAATCATCGTGAGAATCACCGGGCAGTCAGAGGATGATATCAAGAGAATCGCAGAAGAAGAGTCGCTTCCCTGCTAGCGGCTATAGCTAGGGAACGCCGATTAAATCTGACAACGATTTAATCAGTGTTTCCCTAGTAAAGGACGCGGAATACATCCGCGTCCTTTTTAGTGGAATTTTCATCGAAGCAGCTGTTGAAATGTGATAAAATAAACATATATTTTATCATTCCGATCCGCCAAAGCGCCCAAGATACGGCGAGCTGAGCCGGATCCAAGGACATCCATCATGCCAAAGACGTATAAAAACATCCTAATCATAAAAATGAGCTCCTTGGGGGACATCATCCACGCGCTCCCCTCCCTCTACGCCCTGCGCAAGGCCTATCCCGATGCCAGGATCACATGGGCCGTACATCCTGCCTTTGCGGGGATCCTTCCCGGCAAGCCGTGGATCGATGAAGTCTACCTCGTCGACCGGAAACGCATCAATCAGCTCTCCTACTGGAGAGAGATCCGCAAAGACCTGCATGCGCATCACTTCGACCTCGTCATTGACCTGCAGATGATCGCCAAGAGCGGACTCATCTCCTTCCTCTCCGGCGGCAAGAAAAAGATCGGCTATCATGATGCACGTGAAGGCAGCTTCCTTTTCAGCAAACCGATTTCCGGCTCCCATAAGCACGGACACATTATCGAACAGCTTTTAGACGTCATGCGCTACCTAGGCTGTTCCGCAGACAAGATCGAGTTTCCCCTTCCGGATCTGACAAAAGAAATGGAAACCGTCACCACGATTCTTCGGACAAACGGCGTCAAAGGAAGCTACGTCCTTCTCGTCCCCGGGACACGGGGCGACCATAAGAAATGGCCCATCGAGTACTGGGGCGAGCTTGCAAGGAAACTCGCTGAAGACAAGATCACCACCGTCATTGCGGGCTCAAAAGGCGAGATGCCCATGGGCGAAGCCATCCGGAAAATTTCTCCTTCCCCGTATACCGTGAACCTTATGGGACAGACGAACCTCTTAGAACTCGCCGCTCTTGAAAAAATGGCGGCACTTCACATTTCCAGCGACACCGGCCCCCTCCACATCGCGAACGCCGTCCACACTCCCATCATCGCCCTCTTCGGGCCGACACTTCCGGACAGAAGCGGTCCCTATGGGAATGACAATAGCCACGTCCTTCTGGCAGAGCATCCGGGGACAAAAGAGTGCAGGATGGCAAGCCTCCCGATGGAGAAGGTGTATCAGCTGGTGCGGGATATGATGAGCGGGTAGTGCGCTTATTTTCGGATTGTATGGCTCATGTACGTGCGGTGCGATCCATGGGTGGCGCCTGATCCTATGATGCCTGTTTATTTCAGGGGAAACACGGATTGGATCATCGCTCGCAAGAGCCCATGCTTTTCGGGCATCCGGATGAGCTACGGCTCTATCAGCCAACTACATATGTGTATGGGATCAAAGAAAAAGAAGAGCATGGCCGGTGACAGCCATGCTCTTCTTTTTGCATGTTTCCCGGGAAATGCCTGTTATCAGAGTATGATATAATGATAGAAAAAACTTTAGGAATGCTGGCGGGTCGCTCTGCTGATTTTTGCCGGCATCCGGGCTAAAAATGTATCATGCAGGGAGAGAAATCCATGAAAGTCATGCTGGCAGATTTTCATAAATTCATAGGCTACAGCGGCGGCATCGAGAACGTCTTCGCTAAGATGGCGAGCGCCCTTTCTGAAAGAGGCTACGACGTCATCGCCGTCTTTGCTGACGAGAAAAGAGAGGGAGAGCCCTTCTTCGCCGTGCCCGAGAGCGTGAAGCTCCTGAACCTGTACCATCTGCCGGGGGAGAAAGCAGTAAAACCGAGCGGACTTACGAAAGCGCTCCGCGAAGTCATCCGCCCCTTCTCCAGAGCGGCAGCCAGAAATCAGAATTACCGCCTGCTCTATCAGGCGAAGGTACAGCTGTCACGGCTTCTCGAAAAAGAAAAGCCGGACGTGATCGTCTCCTTCCGTGAACCCACCGGACGATTGCTTCTGGATGGCGTGGGGACGAAGATCTCCGTGATCTCCATGCTGCACAATGATCCGGATGAGATCTTCCGCGGCTCGCCGGCAGAGGAAAGAAAGGCTTTAGAAAAAAGCGCCGCCATTCAGGTGCTGCTCCCTTCTTTTATTTCCAAAGCGAAAAAATACCTGCACTACGACCACTTCATCGCGATACCGAATGCGGTGAACGCGCCGCATGTCACGGCAGATCATCTCGCAAAGAAGGACAAGTACACCATCACCTGCGTCGGCCGCCTCACCGGCCGCACCAAGCGTCAGCATCTCCTGATCGAAGCCTTCGCAAGGCTTTCTAAAGACCATCCGGATTGGCAGGTGAAGCTCTGGGGAGATACCTATGATAAACCCTATGTCGCTTCGCTGAGATCCAAAATCAAGAAGTACGGTCTGGAGAAGCAGGTCTTCCTCTGTGGGACGACAAAAGACATGGATGCCGTCTGGAAAGAGACAGACATCTTTGCATTTCCCAGCCATCACGAAGGGTTTGGATTGGCCTTAGTAGAAGCAATGTGCTGCGGTATCCCGGCGGTCGGCTATCGAAGCTGTCCGGCGGTGAATGAGATCATCGCATCGGGGGAGAATGGACTCCTTTGCGAAGACGGGGTGGCCCCTTTGTCGCAGGCACTGGGATGCCTAATGGACGATCGCGCGCTTCGCCGGACCTATGGGGAAGCAGCGAGCAGCATGGCGGAAAAGTATCATGCGGAGAAGGTATGGGGGCAGTGGGAAGGATTATTGCGTAGATTGCTGTGCACCGAGTATAGCAAAGGAGGTGTTTTATGAATATTTTAATTGCCCATTTTTGTACTCACTGGGTGCAGTGCAGCGGTGGCGTAGAGAAAGTCGTTTGTAAGTTTGCCAATGAAATGCTCAAAAGGGGTCATGAAGTAACCGTATTATATATTGACCAAAAAGAAGGGGCTCCATTTTTCCCTTTGGATCATCGCGTAAAAACAATTAACATTCTTTATGAAAATGGCCAAAAAGCTATTTCTGAAAAACTACCGGTCAGATTACGTGCATGCCGAGAGTTTTGGAGATTGTTCAGCTTGAAAAAGGCACGAGCAATCAATGCGGAATATAAAGGGAAACTGTATGGACGGCAAATCCAAAAAATGATATCACAACAGAAGCCAGATGTGGTTGTAGCGTGTTCAGAACAGTCTATCAAGTATGTAATTGATGATGCAAAATGTAAAGTTCCGGTGATTGGAATGATTCATTCCGGATGCCACGAAACGATTCCGGAATTATCTGGAGCAGAACTTTTTGCGATGGGGAAATGTAAGGCAATTCAAGTGTTATTACCTTCCTATATTGATATATGTAAGCAATATATAAGAGGGACTCATTTTATTGCTATTGGAAATGTGGTGGAACAAACTACTAGATTGGCAAAATATGATGGAAAGAAAATACATAAGATTGTGTGCGTGGGGATGCTTAGTGGAAGAAAGAATCAGCAGTTATTAGCAGATGCTTTTGCATTGATTGCACATAAATATCCATGTTGGAGTGTTGAATTTTGGGGCAATTACCATTCTACCAAAGGAATGCGGATAAAAAAATATATTGAAAAAGGGGAAAGTCCTCAATTAAAAATCATGGGAACAACTACAAATATTGAAGAGGTGTATGCTTCTGCGGATATTTTTTGTATGCCCAGTTATCTGGAAGGATTTCCATTGGCTTTGACGGAAGCCATGGCAGCTGGACTACCCGCAGTAGGACTAAAATCTTGTCATGCGGTGGCAGAGCTTATAGAGAATGAAAAGAGTGGACTTTTGGTGGATAACACAAAAGAAGCACTGGCTGCTGCCCTGGAAAGATTAATGAATGACCTAACCTTGCGCAAACGAATGGGACAAGAAGCACGTCGTGCTATGGAGGCTTATGCGCCAGATGTAATTTGGGGGGAGTGGGAAGATTTACTACTGCATGTAGGTTCTGAAACGAAGTAAAATATATAAAAGGCATTCTTGGTATTGTAAGTGAAAGGTTAGCTTATGGAAAACGTTCTAGTTGATGACAGATCTCCTCTCATTTCTATTGTCGTTCCTGTGTACAAGGCGGAAATGTTTTTGTCGCGATGCATAGAAAGCGTACTGCACCAAACCTATACAAATTGGGAGTTGATTCTGGTTGATGATGGTTCGCCTGACCGATGCGGAGATATGTGTGATGCTTATGCACGAAGGGATGCTCGGATTTTGGTGATACACCAAAAAAACAAGGGTGTTTCAGAAGCTAGAAATAATGGAATAAAAAACTGCCACGGGAAGTACCTTTATTTTTTGGACTCGGATGACTATATAGCACCAGAAACCTTTACTGTTCTTTTGCGGTACGCTTTGCAAGAAAAGGCAGAGATCATCATGCACGGACACTATTATGTAACGAGTGATGGGAAAGTACAAAGCGCAGTGGATTGGAAGCCTTCTGCGGATTCAGATAAGATCAGAAAGGATATTTTATCGAATAAGATCCCGAATTTTGCTTGTGGAAAACTTTTCTTGCGATGCTTATGGGAGGGTGTAGAATTTCCATCAGGGCAAACGATGGAGGATATGTTCGTTATGCCGCGGATTTTTCTGAAAGCTAGAAAAATTATGCTTGTTACGGATTTACTATATTACTATTGCCAACATAGTGGTAGTCTTATGAATTCAGTTCATTTAGATTCATATATTCGGGTAAGATATGGGAAATTTTTAGCTTGGAAGGAACATGAGGAGGTGGCGCAGGATTATTATCCGCTCCTTGAAGCTGTTTGCAGACGGCAAGCTGTCCATAGTGCAGTGCGTTCTTTCTTCCTAAGCAGTGGAACAGGTATACTTTCTTCACAGATCCAACATGAAATTCGTACGTATCTTTTTTCACAAAAGGGTTCGATGCCATTCGGCTTGCAATGTAGCAGGATTCTAATTTTATATGGACCACAAAGCCTGAATTGTTTATTGGGGAAGATGCAGAGAGCGATTGTTGCATATCAGCAGAAAAAAAGGCAGCAAAGAGGAAAATAAAGTGAGTGACAATAAAATAACAAGCATTTTTGCTGTGGTGGTTGCAGCCATAATTACATGGGGGGCGACAGCAGATCATTTCCTCAAGACGGGTATGTCTATTGCAATGATAGCTTTTGCATTATATGCGGCATATACATTGTGGAAGCGGGATTATATCAAGGATTTTTCTATAGATGTATATATCCGTAATGCGTTTTTATCCTTGTATGGATTGATGATAGCGACAACGTTATTTCATTTGGAAAACATGCAAAATCTTATTGGGGGAGAAATTAGTGCGATGGGATTGGTGTCTTTTACCATTCCTTTTTGGTTAATTCTTTATGTGGGCTGGAAAATGAATATTGCTAAGAGCATTATTTATTCTTTTAGCATATGGGCTTTCTTAGTATGTGTATATGGCATGTATGATTATCATGTAAAGAATCTTTCTCGACTGGTTAGTGTTTATAATTTTCCGACTCGTGCTGGAAGTATTTTAGTCATGTGCATTTTTTTTACTGCTGCATTGCTTTGGTACTACAGGAGAAAACGATTCCAGCTAGTGTTGTATTCTGCGCTTTTGGGGTTGGAAATGATTTCTTTAGTATTGACTGAGACAAGGGCTGCTTTTGTAGCCCTGGCTGCTTCTGGGATAGTTGTGGCAGGAGTGGTCCTTTTTCGCTATAAGCAGTATATTTCCCAAAGAGCTAAAGTGCTTTTAGTACTGGCTTCATTGTTTTTAACTGTTTTTAGCGCGGGGTATAGTGTTTATATTGGTCGAGAAAGCAGTTATCGAATGATGGGAGAAGAACGCCCTTTGGTATGGCTTAGCACATATAAAATGTGGGAGGATCATAAGATCTTGGGGATCGGTGCGAGTGAGTGGAAAGCGGCTTACGCAGGACCGTATCGACCGAAGGAGAGTCGCGAAGCAGGTATCCTTTGTCATCCGCATAATATGCCTCTATACTTTTTGGCAACAGGAGGTATAGTAGGTGGGATAGGGTACATCTTGTATCATGTTTTTTTTGTAATGTATTTTTTAAAACGAACGCTTAAATCACCAAACGATCCATTTGCCTGGGCGCTTTTTGCCATTTTTATTGCATATACGGTCAATGGTTTTCTGGATGCAACTATCGTATCGAAGCAGGTTTCCCGTATTTTTTATTTGTTGCTGGGCGTCAGTATCATCTTTGATCGTTGGCATTTACGTGAAGCATAAAATTATAAATAATGAAGCGCATTTGAATAGATGAATATTGTCAGTGCTTTCATTTACATTGTGGTTGTATCAAGGGCAAAACATTATGAGGATAGAAGAGGTGCTGGTATAATGATAAGCTTAAGACATAAAAATATCGTCATTATCTACATGCTCTACTTTGGAGACATGGTTTCCCTTTCGCCATTTCTTGAGATCCTTCGCCGCGAAGCTGTTGGCTCTAAGATCACGCTTGTCATCGATGCCAGATTTCAAGAGTCTGTCCGGTACAATCCCTGCATAGATACGATCATTCCTGTGGATCGTAAAAAGATGGGGCTTTCTGCTACCTGGAAACTGGGGAAAGAAATCGGGAAGACGCATCCGGACATTCTCATGGTGCTTCACGGGACGACACGTACCTTCCTCATGGCGAAAGCGATGAAGGCGAAGGTGTGGGTCGGGGAGACAGGAAATCCACTGGGGCGGCTTTTTATCGATGATGAAATACTGGTGGAGCGGCGTGACTGTCATGCGGCAGAAAAGTATGTCAAGGTGCTGGAACACTTGGGCGTGTCAAACCTGGCCCACCATGGGATGCAGATGTATACCTGCCCTGCATGGGAAGAGGGGGCAAAGGCTTTTTTTGCCGCAGAGGGGGTAAAGCCAGGGGATAGATTGGCGGGATTTTCTGTGGGAAGTTCGACCGCGGAGAAGAACTGGCCTGCAGAGAAATATGGCGAAGTGGCGGACTACTTCGCCGGTCTCGGCTATCGCCCGGTCTTCTTTGGCGTCCCTGGCGAGATGCCGCTCATAGAGAAGGCTTTAGCACATATGAAATGCAGAGATGAGGCTATCGTGGCGGCTGGGAAGCTCTCTATGGGGGAATTCATCGCGGCAGCTTCTTGGTGCTCACTCGCTTTCACGAATGACAGTGGACCGATGTACGTGTTCGATAGCCGCAAGGTGCCGGTGATCGCGATGTTTGGGCCGAGCAATGCGAAGCTCCATCATCCACTGGGGGAGAAGTCCTGCGCACTGGCGACGACGGATATGCCGCGTACACAGGACCATGTGAATCACACGATCCGTGACAGGTCTTATACACCGATAGATGCCATTTCCGTAGACGATGCTATCCGTGCTGGCGAATGGGCACTGGGGAGGAGAAGCGATGAACGGTATGAGGGGCATCTGGTGTTTGTTGAGGGAAATCAGCATAAAACATAATGGTTGTGGAAGGTCGTAAACATGACAATATAAAACGCCCGAGGGGATAGTGGGGTCTTATCCTTTCGGGCGTTTTATTGCGAGTATCAGGATGTGGTATCAACTTTCACAGGAGTCAAGTTTTATGGTTTACAGTTTTGCCCCAAGGTACTTCAGGTACCACATCAGCATTTCTCCGTAGTTTCCATACATGCGGGCGCTGCGGGCGGCCTGATGGAGATTTTTTGTCCCTTTTGGAGGAACAAGGGGGACATCCTTCCAGGGTGTTTTTCTTTGAATGGCAGCGTATTCTTTGACGACGTCCCAGTTCTGCACCCAGTCGTGCCACGGCTTGGCATGGCCGGCGAAGTGAATGATGACTTTATCTTTGTAGTCTTCATTGACGGGCTGCTTGGCCAACAGGGAGTGGCGATCCAGATTGTAGAGGTAGTTGTATTTCTTGTCGATATAAAGGCTTTTACCGTCAAGCATTTCGTTATGGATGTCCTGATCGTGGTGAGAGAGGCGGTTTCCTACACGCTTGACGTTTTCTTCCGCACGGCGGACGATGTCGTCGAAGAGGTTTTCTTTCATCCAGAGACGTGTATTGATGAGCATCATGCCGGCATTGAAATAACGGGTGGTGTGCATGCGCTTTGCATTGGCTTGTTCTCCGCGATCAGATACAACGGCGACAGCATTTCCTTGAAAGTCCAGTTCGGACAGATACTTCAGGGAGCCGCGGCAGAGCATATCCCCATCCAGGTACAGGACGCGGTCAGCAACTGGTGCGATGGTCGGTGCGACGAGAAAGCGGTAGAAGAAAGCAGCTACCCCATCAGAGAGAAGGAGCGGCTTGAAGCAGCTGTCGTCGATCAGGTGAATTTCTAGAGGACTGTCCATGGAAGCCGCTGCTTTTTGAAGATTCGCCTTTTCTTCTTCGGGAAGATGATTGATAAAGAAATGATAGCAGATGGAGAGATCTTTATTGTGCTCATGCACAGTGAGGGCGACGATTCCCATGTGTGGTATATAGTCTGTGGTGCCTGTGAGAGCGATGTGAAAAGCATTTTTTGCGGTCGGCTTTCCGAAGTGCAGGGTTTGTGTTATGGCATTGTCAAGTATATTTGACATATAAAAACTTCATCCTTTCATAGTTTCAACATATCATTTATACTAGTATAAATGATGTAAAACATACTAGCAAGGAGGCCTTGAATGAAACGGAATATTCAGCTCAGTAAAAAGACAATTTTCGTGACTGGTGCAGCTGGTTTTATTGGAGCAAATCTGGTAAGGCAGTTGCTTTCGATGGATTTACAGGGGACGGTCATCGGTATCGATAATATAAATGATTATTACGATGTTTCCCTGAAAGAGTATCGCCTGCAGGAATTGGAGAAGGCCGCTGCGCTATCGTCCAGTCAGTGGGTATTCATCCACGGGAATATTGCGGATAAGGCGCTGATGGAGGAAATCTTTGCCAAGTATAAGCCGTCGATCGTGGTAAATCTGGCGGCGCAGGCAGGGGTGCGGCATTCGATCACAAATCCGGATGTCTATATCGAGTCGAATCTTCTCGGCTTCTATAACGTCCTGGAGGCATGCCGCCATTCGTATGATGACGGCGCACCGGGTGTGGAGCATTTGGTCTATGCGTCCTCGTCTTCTGTCTATGGCGGGAATACGAAGGTGCCTTTCAGTACAGAGGATAAAGTGGATCATCCGGTATCTCTCTACGCGGCGACGAAGAAGTCGAATGAGCTTTTGGCTCATTGCTATGCGAAGCTATACAACATCCCCTGTACAGGGCTGCGCTTCTTTACGGTTTACGGTCCTGCTGGCCGTCCTGATATGGCGTACTTCGGCTTTACAGATAAACTCTTGGCCGGAAAGACGATCCAGATCTTCAATCATGGACATTGTGAAAGAGACTTCACATATGTGGATGATATCGTGGAAGGAGTTGTCCGTGTAATGAAGGGGGCGCCGGAGCGTAGGAATGGGACCGATGGGCTTCCGATACCGCCGTATGCAGTGTATAACATTGGCGGTGGTCATCCAGTGAATCTCTTGGATTTCGTGGATATCCTGCAGCAGGAGTTGGTGCGTGCCGGTGTGCTTCCGATAGACTATGATTTTGAGGCGCATAAGAAATTGGTTCCTATGCAGCCGGGAGATGTGCCCGTGACGTATGCAGATACGGAGGCACTCTCGCGGGATTTTGGCTATTGTCCGAAAACTTCGCTCAGAGATGGTCTTAGAAAGTTTGCGGAGTGGTATAAGGCATACTATGTCAAATAAGGAATCATTAGCTTTATATAGGAGATCGAGATCAATGAATATTGCGGTAGCTGGTACAGGGTATGTGGGTCTGTCTTTGGCGACGCTTCTTGCGCAGCACAATCATGTGATGGCAGTGGATATCATCCCAGAAAAGGTGGACATGGTGAATCATAGAAAGTCGCCGATCCAGGATGACTATATCGAGAAGTACTTGGCAGAGAAGGCTCTGGATCTGACGGCGACGATGGATGCGGAGGCGGCGTATAAAGATGCGGATTTCATCATCATTGCGACGCCGACCAATTATGATTCGAGGAAGAATTTTTTTGACACCAGCTCTGTTGAAGCGGTTATCCAGCTGGTGATGCAGTACAATCCGGATGCCATCATGGTCATCAAGTCAACGATTCCCGTCGGCTATACGAAGAGCGTCCGTGAGAAGTTTGGTACGAAGAATATCATCTTTAGTCCGGAATTTCTGCGTGAAAGCAAGGCGCTCTATGATAACCTTTACCCGAGCCGCATCATCGTCGGGACTGATCCGACAGATGAGAAGCTGGTGAAGGCGGCACATACTTTCGCTGGATTGCTGCAAGAAGGGGCGATCAAGCAGGACATCCCGACACGGTTCATGGGATTTACGGAAGCGGAAGCGGTGAAGCTTTTCGCAAATACGTATCTGGCAATGCGTGTATCGTATTTTAATGAGCTTGATACCTATGCGGAGACGAAAGGCCTTAGTACGGCGGAGATTATCGATGGCATCTGTCTGGATCCACGAATCGGTGAATTCTATAACAATCCGTCCTTTGGTTATGGCGGCTACTGCCTTCCTAAGGATACAAAGCAGCTTCTGGCGAATTATGAGAACGTGCCGGAAAATCTGATCGAAGCGATCGTGAAGTCGAATCGGACGAGAAAGGACTATATCGCCGATAAGGTGCTGGAAATTGCTGGCTACTACCATGACAACAGTGAGTATGATCCGAGTCAGGAAGAGTCGATGACGATCGGCGTGTATCGCTTGACGATGAAGTCGAATTCGGATAATTTCCGCCAGAGCAGTATCCAGGGAGTCATGAAACGCATCAAGGCGAAGGGTGCGCAGGTCATCATCTATGAACCGACGCTGGAGGATGGTACGACGTTCTTTGGCAGTCTCGTGGTGAATGATCTGGCAAAGTTCAAAGAGCAGAGCCATGGCATCATTGCAAATCGCTATGACCATTCGCTTGATGACGTAAGAGGCAAGGTCTATACGAGAGATCTGTTTGAACGAGATTGAAACGAGTGTTCAAAATGATTAGTCTAAAAGGTGAAGGTCTTTCCTTGAGAGGTATTTTGAAGAAAATAGTCATTCCTTCCGTGTGCTTCCCATGGGGGATAGCCGCATTACTTATGTTTATTCTTCATTTCGGGGGAGATTTCCCTGATATCTATAGCTACGCACAGCCGCGTCTGGGTGCAGCTTTTGCTGTCATGCTCATCGTTTCCTTTGGGCTTTTTTCCGTTTTCAGTAAAGATTACCTGAAGCGGCTCCTGCCATGGGCGGTGATCCTGCCTCTCCTCTGGGCGGGTACTTTTACTTGGGCGTATGGATTTGCTTCGCTGCCGGAGAAAAAACATTTGGGAGATTACTACGTGCTGGGAGCACTGCTCTTTTCTCTGCCTTATGTGTATACGATCTGTCTTACGAAATGCGGCGGCTATGTACGCGCGGCTTTGCAGATCATGTACGGCGCTTTCAGTTTTTTCATGTTGCTATTCCCGCTGATTTATATCAGTTATTATTGGCGATTCGGCGGAGAAATGGATCTCTTTGCTTTGATGGCTGTCCGCGCTACGCATTGGGAAGAGGTGAAGGAGTTCCTCAGCACCATGGGATCTCCTTTGTTACTTGGATGGGCTATTGGCGTGCTCCTACTGCTCTTGCTGGCAGCTTATGTGCTGACGCAACAGGTGGGACGATGTGCGGAGCGCGGTGAGGGTTTATTGCGAGGGAATGGGAAGAAGGTCAAGGTCGGCCTGATTGTGATCTCCATCCTTTTCTTTGGCGGCTTTATCCGACAAATCATCCATGTATTCCCGATCAATTTATATCGCACGATGAACAGCAAGGGGAGCGAGTTTCAGCTTTTGCAGAATTTTAACACCAATCTGGATAAAAATACAGCCGGGTTGAAGTTTATAGATCCTGCGGATGGGCTGGATGAGGGGACACATATCGTCGTCATCGGGGAGAGTGCGAATCGGGATCATTTGAAGGCATTCACGCCGAGCTATCCAGAAGACACGACACCTTGGCTTTCTTCTAAGGTCAATGATCCCGATTTTTCTTTGAACTACATGGCGTATTCGAATTTTCCGAATACCCTCATGTCGCTTTCGTATGCGATGACGAGTGCGAACCAGTATGGAGATATGGATCTGTCTCATGCAGTCAGTATGGTGGATGCGGCCCGGGCTGCAGGGTATCGCACGGACTGGATCTCTTTCCATAATAGAAGCTCGCTCTCGAGCGCGGGCGTGACGCTGATCGCAGAGCGCAGTGATGCGTCCTTTTGGGAGAAAAATTATGATGAATATGCCGTCGATGTCATGAAGAAGCTGCCGCCGGCGAAGCGGCGTGTGCTTTTCATTAACATCATGGGCAGTCACTATACGTATCTGGCGCGCGTGCCGGCGGATCAGAGGGGCGCGCTGGGGATCTCTGAAAATGATCCCTACTATGGCTATGATCTGACGGTCGCGTATACTGATCGGGTCATCCGGGATATTTTCGAGTATGCTAAGGCACATATGAACTTAAAGTCGCTTGTCTATTTCTCTGACCATGGGGAGAATATGGAACATTTCCACTCCACTTCTCCATTTTTCTATGATATGGTACATATTCCATTTTTCGTCTACTTGTCGCCGGACTACCAGGCAGCGCATCCGTCTCTGATGCCGGTGCTGAAGAGTCATGAGAAACTGCCTTTCACAAATGATCTGGCTTTCGATACGGTCACTGGTCTGTGGAGGGCGAGGACGAATTTCTATCACGCTGCTTATGATATTTCTTCTCCGGACTATGCGATCACGATAGAGGATGCGAAGACGTTCGGGGGGAAGCGGATGGTGAAGGATGATCCGGCACTGGTGAAATAGCGGATGCTTGAGGATCAATAGATGACACGATCCGACAATAAAAAATCCTCCCTCGGTGTGAAACCGAGGGAGGATTTTTTATTGCCATTTATTTCACTTCCTGGATGATGGTCAAAATCATCGGGCGGCGCTTGGTGCGGTCGAAGAAGTATTTGCCGAGGGCGTCTCTCACCTGGGCCTTGATGGCGTTCCATTCGGAGACGTTGCCGGCTTCGCAGCGGTCAAGGACGGACTCGATGCGTTCTCTGGCTTCGGTCAGGAGGGCTTCGCTGTCTCTCACGTAGACGAAGCCGCGGGAGACGATGTCGGGGCCGGCTAAGACTTGGTTGCTGCCTTTTTCGAGGGCGATGACGACGATGACGACGCCGTCCTTGGCGAGCTGCTGGCGGTCGCGGATGACGATGTTTCCTACGTCGCCTACGCCGAGGCCGTCGACGAAGACGGGGCCGGCCTGGACGCGCTGCGGGTTGATCTTGCCGCCGCGGCTGGTGAATTCGAAGAGGGTGCCGTTTTCGCCGATCAGGATGTTTTTCTTTTCGACGCCGAGGCTTTCTGCGAGTTCTGCGTGGCTGACGAGCATGCGGTGTTCGCCGTGGACGGGGATGAAGTATTTCGGCTTGACGAGGGAGAGCATGGTTTTCAGGTCTTCCTGGGAGCCGTGGCCGGATACATGGACGCGGGTGGTGGTGGTGCTGGTGACGACGTGGGCACCGAGGCGCATCAGGCTGTCGATGGTGCGGCCGACGCTGGTCTCATTGCCCGGGATCGGGGAGGCGGAGATGATGACGGTGTCGCCTGCGTGGATCTGGACCTGACGGTGGGAGCCGTCAGCCATGCGGGAGAGGCCGGCCATCGGTTCGCCTTGGCTGCCGGTGGTCAGGATGCAGAGGCGGTCGTCTCTGTAGTGGCCAAGTTCTTCCGGCTCGATGAAGGTGCCTTCCGGGGCTTTGAGGTAGCCGAGTTCTTGGGCGATGCCGACGACGTTCACCATGGAGCGGCCGAAGACGCAGACTTTTCTTTTGTTAGCGACTGCTGCGTCGACGGCCATCTGGATGCGGGAGACGTTCGATGCGAAGGTGGCAAGGATGATGCGGCCTTTGGCATCGGCGTAAGCGCTCATGAGGGACTTGGATACGATGGCTTCGGAAGGGGTGTAGCCGGGATTCTGCGCGTTCGTGGAGTCGGCGAGGAGGCAGAGGACGCCTCTGTGACCGAGCTCGGCGAGTTTGTACATGTCGGTGAGTTCGCCGTCGACCGGAGAGTGGTCGAATTTGAAGTCGCCGGTGTGTACGATGGTGCCGACCGGGGTGCGCATGTAGATGCCGCAGGAGTCGGGGATGGAGTGGCAGACGTGGAAGAATCCGAATTTGAAAAGGCCTGTTTTGAATTCGTCACCGGGTTTGACGGTGTGCAGGTCGTAGTTTGTGATGTGCGCTTCTTTGAGTTTGCCTTCGATGAGGCCGCAGGTGAGGCGTGTGGCGTAGACCGGGGCGTTCACTTCGCGAAGCAGGTAGGAAAGGGACCCGATGTGGTCTTCGTGTCCGTGGGTGATGAGGATGGCTTTGATCTCGTCTTTGTGTTCGATGAGGTAGGAAAAGTCCGGGATGACGATGTCGATCCCGAGCATGTCTTCTTCCGGGAAGGCCATGCCTGCATCGATTACGATAATTTCGTCGCCGTAACGGAATACAGTCATGTTCTTCCCGATTTCTCCAAGGCCTCCTAATGGAATGATTTGTAATCTTGCTTTTGCCAAAATGGATAGAACCTCCTATTCAGTTGTCGGAGCCGGCAGTCGCTGGCTCTTAAAAAAATATTTTTGCATGATATGTCAAAAATAAAAGCCGTTCATAGTCGCTTTTTTTATTATATCACATGGGGGAAGGAAATTGGGAAATGTGGTGGGAGAAAATACGAAGGGGGGAGCGGGCCAGCGGCGCTCGGGTACTGGCGGCAGGAACGCAGAAAGAGAATACAGATTTCCTTTTCTGCGAAATTGTCTTTCATACGATAGCACCCTATCCGCCCTTCGGGCACCTTCCCCTCTGAACCTGTAGAACCCGCTGCACCTCTTTGGCAAACAATTTATAGGCAGCACGCCCTGTGAGCTAACCTTGAACCTGTAACCCTTTTCCTTATTTTCCACCAAATATGATAGAATGGTGATATACCAGTCTTATGAAAAGGATTTCACAAAGGAGTAGTTATGAATCAGTTCAAAGCGGGCGACACGAATGCGGTCGTCCTGGCGGGAATGTGTACGGCGCTGGCCGTGGTGCTGTCTATGGTAGGCTTCTATGTGCCGGGGATTTCTCTTCTGGCGCTTCTTTCGCTGCCGCTGCCGATCGCGTACATGGGGATCCGCGAGGGTGTGAAGTGGGCGGTGATCGCGACGTCGGGGATCATGATCCTGGATTCGGCGTTCTTTGGGATCACGACGGCATTTTTCCTGGTGGTGATGTTCGGCTTCGCAGGGATTGCGATGGCGTACTGCTATCAGAAGCGCGCATCGGCGCTCCGGACTTTTGGGACGATTGTGGCTGTGATGTTTTTTGCGATGCTGCTGAATCTTCTGGGGACGGTGGTCATGATGGGGATGCCTTGGGATCAGGTGTATGGGAGTACGCTGGATCAGATGCAGGGGATGGCGAAGGAAATGTCAGGTCTCATGGTGTCCGGGGATCAGCTGGATCAGGTGAATCAGCAGACGGAGGAAATGCTCAAAACGATCCGGAAGATGATTCCGGCGGCGATGGTGATGGCACCGATGGTGCTCGCCTGGGCGGTGATGCAGATCGAGAAGGTGGTTTTCCGTCGTCTGGGGCTGACGGATTTTCCGCAGTTTCCTGCGCTGGAGCGCTGGCATTTCCCGCGCTGGGTACTGTTGCTTCTCCTTCTGTCTGTAGGGACGCAGTACATGCCGCTCACTGAGCAGGTGAAGGATCTCGCGTACAATGTGGGCGCGGTGTGCTACTTCGTGCTGTGGATCCAAGGAATCGCGACGCTCTGGTGGCTGCCGCATATCTATCCGGTGGTGAAACGGCTGCGTCTGCTCATTGTCATCATTTCGATTTGGATCCCTATCCTGCAGCTCTTCACGGTGTATCTCGGCGTGGCGGATATGGCGCTGAATTATCGGAAGAAGAGAGGGTATGAGTGAAATGAGGGCTCAGGGTTATCCCGTGGAGCGGCTCGCCCTTTGATTCCATTTGAAAGTTTCGCTTGAATGAGAAATTAGAAATGAGAAATGCGAAATGGCGGTGGCGGCTTCGCCGCGAATATTTATGGGGCGATGCCCGAAGGTCTGCGGAGAGCAGGCTTCCCGTTTCGAGCTTTCCAAACATCGACCGCTGGGCCGCGAATGACAAAGATTTCTCGCTTGCGCTCGAAATGACGACACGAGAGAGTCCGATGTCTCCTAGTCTCTTGGTCTTCTAGTCTCCTAATCCCTAGTTCCTAGTCACAAGTCACTAAACATCGAAAGGAGCTTCCTATGCGAATGTTCGATTTTCTCACGAGCGGCGCGGTCTTTGCGGGGCGGCGGGGATGGGGCGTGCTGGCGGTGTTGGTACTTGCCTTTGGCGTGGTACTTGCTCTGGGCGGCTCGTGGGTGCGCTGGGGATATTTCCTTTTCCTGCTTTTTCCGGCGCTGGAGGATGCGCGGACGGGGTATGTGTCGGATGGCTGGGCGCTCGTTCTCTCGGTGTGCGGTGCTTTGCTGATGATCTCCCGAGAGGCGTTTCTCCCCTGCCTTCTGACTGGCGCGGGGATGGGGGCGCTCTATGGGCTGCTGTACCTGATTTCTAAAAAATCTCTGGGGCTGGCGGATGTGTTTCTGGCCGCGGCTTCTTCGCTTTGGCTGCTTCCGGTGTATGGCCTTCTTTCTTTATGGCTGACATCGCTGGCAGCCCTTTTATGGTGTGCGTTTTTGTTCCTGCGGAGACGGCTGGGGCGGAGGACGGAGATCCGCTTCGTGCCGTTCCTTGCGATCGGAGGTGCTTTGGCGTATGGGGTGCAGGAAACGGTGGGGATGGCTTTCCTTCTCGCATCGCTCGGGATTTCTTCTCTCTGAGATGCTGCTCGTCCTTTTCCTCTTTGCGCTCTCCTCTGCGGCGGCGGTGCCGATGCTCTGGGACTGGCAGGAGGAGAGGGAGCTCGATCTTGCGGCGGAAGAGGTGGCTTCGGCTATCCGCGAGGCAGAGATGCTGGTGAGAAGCGGACATGAAGACGTGACTATGGCAGCGATGTCGGTCAGTTTCTACTGTGACGAGGAAGCGGGGCGCGTATCGTACCTGACGAAGCGTGGGGTGAAATTCATCCAGCCGCGGGGGACGCTGCCTGCCAATATCCGTGCAGGCGGAAGGCTCTATGTCGCTTTCCGCAAGGATGGCTTTGCGGGTTCGGAAGGAAATGGGAAGTATACCATGCGCCTTCGAACAAGGGATGGAAAGCATGAGAAGGAAATCACTGTCGCGATGTACACGGGGCGCGTCAGGGTGACGAGGATCAAATAGGGGGAAGGGCGAGCCTGTGGGACGTGCCGTCCCTTGAATACGGTTGGAAGCGCTGCTCTCGAGTGAGGAGTGAGGCGTGAGGAGTGCTGGTGCGGCGCATAAAAATATAGAAGCGCCGCGGAGCAAAAATAATGGCGATGCCGGTGGTGGTATTTAGTCACCCCCAGTCACTAGTCACCAGTCACTAGTCACTTGAGATTTCTAATCCCTAATCCCTAGCTACTAGTCACGAGTCATGAGTCACCACTCACACCTGTTCGCTTGTTCCTTCACCAGGGAAACCGTATAATAAAGCCAATATTGATGCAAAGGAGAACGACCATGGCAGAGAACGAGAGCAAGCCGAAGGGCAACTGGAAGAAAGAGGGCTGGGGGAAAAAGCCGGACACGGATACGATGATCGTGACGCGCATCCCGCCGCAGAATATTGACGCGGAGAAGTCCGTGCTGGGGGCGATGCTGCTCGACAAGGACGCGATCATGACGGCAGAGGACAAGCTGACGGCCGCAGATTTCTACCGCGAAGCGAATGCGATCGTCTTTCAGGCGATTCTGAATCTGGCGCACAAGGGGGAGCCGGCGGATATTCTGACGGTGACGGAAGAGCTGAAGCGCATGGGGCGTCTGGATGACGTAGGGGGCGTCCTCTATGTCAATGATCTGCCGGCGAATGTGGTCACGACGAAGATGGTGGACCGCCACGCTGACATTGTCGCGGACAAGGCGAAGCTCCGGCGTCTGATCGATGCGGCCGGTGTCATCACGGACGAGGCGTACTCGGAGCGCGATGATGTCGAGGATATCACGGACAATGCGGAGAAAACGATCCTTGCCGTGACGCGTGATGACCGCCGCTCGGATTTCACCTCGATCGGAGAGGCGGTGCAGAATGAGCTGCAGGAAATCACGCGGAAATTCAAGAACAAAGAGTCCATCACGGGACTTCCCAGCGGATTTCCTTCTCTTGATGCGCTGACGAGCGGTTTCCAGAAGGGCGACTTCGTCATCGTGGCGGCGCGCCCGTCCATGGGTAAGACGGCTTTTGTGCTGAATATCGCGAAGAACATGAGCATTTCCTCGGCGCACAAGCATGTCGCCTTCTTCTCGCTGGAAATGTCACGCGAACAGCTCGTGCAAAGATTGCTCTGCTCGACGGCGCTCGTCGATAGCGCGAAGCTCCGTACCGGGCGGATTTCCACACAGAAGGAGTGGGACCAGCTTGCTTCTGCGGCCAGCGTCCTCATGGATGCGCCGCTCTTCATCGATGATACGCCGGGGGTGTCCGTCTCGGAGATCCGCTCCAAGTGCCGCCGCCTGAAGGCAGAGCAGGGGCTCGACATCATCATGATCGACTATCTGCAGCTCATGCAGGCGAAGAATACCCTGCGCAACGGGGATAACCGTCAGCAGGAAATTTCCGAGATTTCCCGCTCGCTGAAAAGTCTGGCGCGTGAGCTGAATGTCCCAGTCATCGCTCTTTCGCAGCTGTCACGAAGCGTCGAGTCCCGTCAGGACCACCGCCCGCTCCTGTCTGACCTGCGAGAATCCGGCTCTCTGGAGCAGGATGCGGACATGGTCTCCTTCCTCTTCCGTCCCGCGTACTACGATCGTGACATGGAGGATGACAATCCGCAGAAGAATGAGACGGAAATCATCCTCGCCAAGAACCGTAACGGCCCTGTGGATACAGTGAAGCTCCTCTTCGCCGGCCAGTTCACGCTCTTCTATGAACTCACCAATCAGGAACCGCCGCCGGATATGATGTAGGAGGGGGATCAGGGTCAGGGTTAGCCCGTGGGGCGTGCCGCCCTTTGATTACGTTTGAAGCCTCGTTTGAATGAGAAATTAGAAATGAGAAATGCGAAATGGTGGTGCGGCGCATAAAAATATAGAAGCGCCGCGGAGTATAAATCATGATGATGTCCGAAGGTTGTATTTAGTCACCAGTCACTAGTCACTCCTAATCCCTAATCCCTAGCTAATTTCCCTAAGGAGGCAAAATGAAAACACATCGCGGCTTCCTCATGGTCTGGGTGCTCGCGGGGGTCACGGTCATCCTGATCCTTGCCGGCAGCGTCGCGCTGACGCTTTCGCAGGCGATGCGCCGGGAGGTCAGGATGGAGATCGCGACCGATGAAGTCCTCATTGTACAGGAAGCGCTGGAGCAGGGGAAAGCGGCGGTGCGCTTTAGTACGCCGCTTTCCATCTCAAAAGGAGACGTGGTAAGGAATGGGAGAACGTACCGCGTAGATCTCCATCAGGAAGAGACCGCAATAGAGGGAGCCGCCGTCATCCGTCTTTCCTGTGAAGTCACCCATGAAAGCGGGGAGACCTACCGGGCCGAGACGCTGGTGGATCGGTGACTGGTAGCTGGGGACTAGTAGCTAGTAGCTAGTGACTGGTGACTGGGATCCCCCGTAACGTCATCCCGAGCGTAGCCGAGAGATCTCTACTGCACTGCGATAATCAGCACGTATGCACTGAGAAAAAACGATGGCCAGGTGCTGCCTCACATGTGGCAATGAGCGTTCTACAAGGAGGATCTCTCGGCTGCGCTTCCGATGACGACGGCGCGAAACGCTATCAAAACTTCGCGGCGCTTAGATCCTTCGACTCAGTTCTCTTATCTCAGATAAGCCATTTTTTAACATACGACGTTTTCCCCGCTCAGGATGACGAAATGCGCTGCACCTTCCCCGCTGAACCCGTAGAACCTACAGAACCTCTTTCGCAAAGGGGCAAAGGGCAGAACGCCCAAGGGGCGAACCCTGAACCCAGTGTCCCCTGTTGAACGCATTCTCCAACATGCTATAATAAAGAAAAAAGCTAAAAGGTGGGATTTCTTTGTTGAAAAAAGTACTCATGACCATGGCGCTCTGTGCCGTCACCGCCATGCCTTTCGTTTCCGATGCGAAGGACAATGCGGGTGCCCAGCTCCTTGCTGCGGCGGAAGCGATGCAGGAAAAAGCGGAAGACACGGTGAAGAAACCGGCTTTCGAGGACAAGCGGATCGAGATCAATCTGGCAAGCCGTCTCCTCACCCTGTATCAGGGGGACGTCGGCATCCGCATGTATCCTGTCGCACCGGGCAAGCCGGATTTGCCGACACCGATCGGGCGGCGCAAGGTGGTCGATATGGAGATCAATCCGACCTGGATCGATCCGGATAATCCGGACGCCAAAGTGCCATCGGGGCCGGACTGCCCGCTCGGCTACCGCTGGATCGGCATTGGCGGGAATTACGGGATCCATGGGACGAATGTGCCGTCCTCCATTGGCGGCTACGCTTCCCACGGCTGCGTTCGCATGTACGAGAAGGATGTCGAAGACCTCTTCGACCACATCGTGAAGGGGATCCCTGTCGACATCAAGTATGAGCGTGTCGTGGCAGAGATGGATCCGGACAAGACGGTCGTCTACTACATATATCCCGACGGCTATGGCCGGCAGCCGCTCGAGATCTCTGATGTCAGAAAGAAACTGGCGAAGCTGGGAGCGGGCAGCCTTGCTGACGATGCGAGCATCCAGCAGGCGATCGACAGCTCGGATGGGCAGCCTCGCTATGTGGCAAAGGTCTATGACCTGTATCTCAAAGGAGAGCTGCTCGATGTCCACGCCTATGGCAAGGATGGACACGTGTATCTTCCCGTGATGGCCGTCGCGAAGGCCGCCGGCATTCGCACGGAGTGGTCGCCGAACTGGCAGCGCTTCACTACTGTCTTTGGCAAGGCGCCCGGCCTACAGAGAGGGAAATACATCTATATCGATGCGAATGATGCGCCGGCGCTTTTCCGCCTCACGGGTCATCTGGATGAGAAGCACAATTTCATACTGGAATAACGAAATCCGCTCCAAAAGGAGCGGATTTTTTGATGCTGGTGACTAGTGACTGGTGACTAGTGGCTAGGAGACTAGGAGGCATTGGACTCTCTCGTATCGTCATTTCGAGCGAAGCGAGAAATCTTCCTTGCAGACCGATCAACGAAGGATGTGTGAAATAGGGATTTGTGACTTGTTCCCGCGCGCTTTCATACCGCCAGTGCCCTATCCGCCCCTGCGGGGTACCTTCCCCGCAAGGGGGGCTGACGATACGAGAATCGCGTCATCTCATAAGACCTTCGGGCATCGCCCCATAAATATTCGCGGCGAAGCCGCTACCACCATTTCGCATTTCTCATTTCTAATTTCGCATTCAAGCAAAGCTTTCATCCCCAATCAGTGGACGAGCCGCCCCATGGGCTAACCTTGAACCCCTGAACCCTGTTCCTGTTTCTCATTTCCAACCTGTGTTATAATATAGATACTTGTATGCCCATTGCGTTTTGTTGAAACAGGAAGAATGCAATTTACATTTTCGATCACAGGAGCGATTTATGAAGAATTCAGATATTCGTCGGGAGCAGCCGAAGAAGCGATCCACTTTTAAGAAAGTGCTGGTCTTTCTCTTCGTGATCGGCTTCATCGCGGTCGCGGGCGCGGCGGCCGGATTTTTTGTATCTGTCTCGAGCCATCTGCCGGACGTGGCAGGAAACATCACGCCGAATGCGTCCTCGCGCATCTATGATGACAAGGGACGGCTCATCACGACCGTCCATGCGGAAGAGAACCGCATCCCGGTGCCGATCTCTCAGGTGCCGCAGAATCTGCAGAATGCATTCGTCGCGGCCGAGGATGTGCGCTTCTATGAGCATCATGGCGTCGATCCGCGCGGCATCCTGCGCGCGGCCTTTGCGAATCTGACGAGCGGCAATGCGACGGGGCAGGGCGGTTCGACCATCACCCAGCAGCTCGCGCGCAATGCCTTCCTCACGCAGGAGCAGACGCTGAAAAGAAAGCTGCTCGAAGTGGTGCTGGCTTTTGAAATCGAAAGCAAGTACACCAAGAAGCAGATCCTGGAAATGTACATGAATCAGATCTATTTCGGTCAGGGCTGCTACGGCATCCAGACCGCGGCGCATGTGTATTTCGGAAAAGATGTGAAGGACCTTTCGCTCCCACAGTGTGCGATGCTGGCAGGTCTTCCGAACAGTCCGAACTATTACTCGCCATTCCGCAGCCTCGAGGCGGCGAAGTACCGTCAGGGCATCGTACTCGACCAGATGGCAAAGTACGGCTACATTTCCGCGGCGGACGCACAGGCGGCGAAAGCGGCCGATGTGCATCTAGCCAAGCAGGACAAAGGCAAATCCGGCGCGGGGACCGCGCAGTATTTCATCAACTATGTCATCCAGTCCATCAGCGACAAGTACGACTCGGATGCGATCTACAAAGAAGGACTGCAGGTCTACACCACGCTGAATCTTGACATGCAGAAGGAAGCGGAGAAGGCACTCGCTTCCGAGCTGCCGAAAGGAAATAAGGACAGCAAGGGCCTCACCCAGCCGCAGGGAGCGCTCGTCACCATCGAGACGGGCACGGGCCATGTGAAAGCCATGGTCGGCGGACGCGGCGAAGACCAGTTCAACCGCGCGACACAGATGGTCCGTCAGCCGGGCTCGGCCTTCAAGCCGTTCGTGTATCTGACGGCTTTTGAAAACAAGTACAGCCCTTACGATACCATCAGCAATGAGAAGAAGACCTATGCGGGCGGCTGGACGCCGAAGAACTACGGCGGCACCTCGGGCGGCAAAGTGACGCTTGAAGAAGCGCTCGTACATTCCATGAATATCCCGACCATCGACCTCGCAGACAAGGTCGGCATGTCGAAGATCCTCGCTACCGCGGAGGCCTGCGGCATTTCCACTCTCGTCAAGGACGGCAAGGCGAATGATAACAACCTCGCAGCCTCCATCGGCGGCCTGACCAATGGCGTCTCCCTGATCGATATGGCGAAGGCGTACAGCGTCTTTGCGAATGGCGGCAAGCTCGTCGAACCGACGGCGATCCTGAAGGTCGTCGATCGCAATGGCAATGTGCTCGAAGACCATTCGCAGGCCGCTCCCGGCAAGCAGGTCGTGAGTGAAAATGCGGTGTATCGCCTGACCAGCATTCTGGAAGAGGTCGTTTCCAGAGGCACCGGCGGCAACGCCTCTATCGGACGCACCGCAGCCGGCAAGACAGGGACCACTGATGATGAGCACGATGCCTGGTTCGTCGGCTACACGCCGGAGCTTGTCACCGCTGTCTGGATCGGCGATGATACCTCGACCAATGCCGGCTACACCGGCGGCACCATACCGGCGGCTATCTGGCGCGACTTCATGAGCGTGGCTCTCGGTCAGTACAAGTCGAAGTCTTTCGACATCCCGGACTCTGTACGCGCTGAAATGGCAAAAGCCCGCGAGGCGCAGGCGAAGAAGGAAGCCGAAGAAAAAGCCAAGGCAGAAAAAGAGAAGAAGGATAAGGAAAAGGAAAAGGAAAAGAAATCCGCCGGCAGCAAGCTTCTCGACCGCATCACCGGCAAAACACCGGCGAAGCCGCAGGAAGGAACGGATAAGCCGACGAATTGAGTGAGTGTTCACGGTTCTATAAAAATCCCGCTATCGTGAGAGATAGCGGGATTTTTGCGTGGAGAATCCTGGATGCCATGTCGGATGACTAGTAGCTGGTGACTGGTGACTGGCAGCTAGTGACTGGAAGACATCAGATGGTTTCGTATCGTCATTTCGAGCGTAAGCGAGAAATCTTTTTCGTTTCCCTAGGACTCACGCTTTCCCCACATGTGCCGCGCCACTCTTCGCTTTCATCATCTGTCTTTCATACCGCCAGTGCCCTATCCGCCCCTACGGGGCACCTTCCCCTCGAGGGGAAGGCTAACGATACGAGGGGAATCTGCTATCAAGAGACATTCGGGCATCGCCGCGCCACCATTTCTCATTTCTCATTTAGGAGATGCGTTCAAACGTAATTAAAGGGCGCCCCGTCCTGGCCCTTGCACCGATAAAGGAGTCCCCCAAACGGGACTCCTTTTTTATTCTTTCACCAGTACCTTTTCGATCGCACCGATGTACATGGTATGGAAATTTCCTGCTTCTTTTCCATCGTACCAGCGTTTTTCCATGGACGGGTCGAGGAAGGTTTTGTCGTCGAGCTTTGCTTGAAGCATTTTCCTGCACACGAGGATCACATCCGCTTCCGCTACGCCGCAGGTGCCGGCCACGGGATAGGGATGGAGACCGCATGCTTCCCATTTGTCACCATCGTGACCCGAGTGGGAACCCATGTATCCCAGCTCTTTCTTATAGCTTTCCGGAAGTGCCGAGATGGTGAAGGTTTCCTTCGCATCGATGAATTCCTTCGTGCAGCGGTTTTGCCTGATATAGATGGTCGCTGCGTCCTTGCCCCACCATACGCCAAGGCCGCCCCAGCTGACGGTCATGGTATTCGATGCCTTTTCGTCCCCTGCCGTCACCAGAAACCAGCCCTTGCCGATCTGCGTGAATGGATTCCAAGTCAGTTCTTCTGTTTTGATTTCTTTAAAAGCCATGATATCGCTCCTTTGGTAAATGGTTTTAGCTGTTTTTATTATAGCATATATAGGGAAAGGCTGATTCAATCAGTGTTTCCTAAGAAAAACTGCATGGCTTTCCAAACCCATCAAATGACAGCAGCCTTGCGACATACACTCATTTTTATGCTATAATACGAATATTACAGGGGGGACAGATCGCTATGGATGGGGCAAGGAGAAAGCACTGGGAGAAGGAAGCTATACACATCAGCGAGATGATGCATCGCGGATTCTATGAAAAGACCATCCATCCCAAAGAGCTGGACGGCTATCTGTCACAGGGGAGCTTCAGCTGGATCGGTGCCGTAGAAGGCGAGAACTATCTGAACAAGAAAGACGCCATCACTGCTTTCTCACGCCAGCGCGATCTGCAGGAGGTCCCGCTGCTTGAGGTGGGGAAAGGCCGCTACCGCGTGCAGTGGGTGAGCGACACCGTCATTCTGGTCCTTTCCATCATTTCTCTTTCGACGAAAAAGGAAACCGGGCTTCTTCTCTCGGAGAACCAGCGCAGCACCATGATCTTTCATATCGAGGACGATGCGCTTCGCATCGCGCATATCCATGTATCGAATCCGTGGGGCATGATGCCTGACAAGAAACGGTTCCCCTGCTCGCTGGGCAGCTCAAACTATGAGTATGTCCAACAGGTGCTCTCCGAACAGACGCTTTCCAGCTATCCCGACCTTTCGCCCCGGCAGAAGCTCATCTTAGAGCTTCTCTCTCAAGGAAAAACATATCAGGCCATTGCCGAAGCACTCTCCATCTCGCCCCGCACCGTCCGCTATCATGTGAATGAGCTGCTCAAAAAGTTCAAGGGGAGTGCACGAGCGGAGCTGCTCACCGCGGTGAAGAAGTGAGAATGTGGGTCTCACGAAAAAGACGCTTCGCCCTGAAATGACATGGAGAGAGCCTCTTCCATTCACTAAAAAAGGCGATGTGAAATAACGATCATCTCATTTTCGTGTTCAATCTGCCGCGGGGGACTTGCAGCTCTCATAGGCGTGACCGGGAAACCTTATCCCAGATGTCTTTCATGCCATAGTCACCCTATCTGCCCCTGCGGGGCACCTTCCCCTAGAGGGGTAATGCTATTAAGTTAAGCGGCAGAACGTTCTTGGCTCCCCATCGGGGGAGCT
>UQQQ01000026.1 GCA_900543165.1 uncultured Dialister sp.
GAAGGCTATGACGAAGCTATGCATAAAAATTCTTGTAAAAGCTGACTCTGCGATTTAATCAGCGTTTCCCTAGAGCAAGGGGTCGATAACTTGCTGGAAGTAGGCGTTCAGCTCTTTCGGCGTCGCCTGCATTTTATTTTTGCGTACCCACCACTGGACCATTTCGACGAAGCTGCCGGAGATGTGATTCAGGAGGAAATCTTCGGGGATGGGGATTTCCTTGTGGCGGTTCAGGAGGTAGGAAGCGATGAGGCGGGAGAGGCTCGCCTTGAAGTAGCGCAGGAAGAAGTCGGAGCTTTCGGAGATGAGCAGGTCACGCAGGTGGTTCGTATTTTCTGCGATGTGCTCTAAGAGGTGGCAGAAGACGGGATCCGGAAGGCCGGCATGCTGGTGATCGTCCGAGGGGTGGTTGTCATTCATGACACCGTCCACGATGTGTTCGAAGAGTTCTTGGCACATGTCCTTGAGGAGGCTGTCCTTGGTCTGGAAATGGGCATAGAATGTGCTGCGGCCGATATTGGCACGGTCGATGATATTCTGGATGGTGATCTTCGAATATGGTTTTTCTGATAACAGAGCGCTGAATGCTTCGAAGATAGCGGCTCTGGTCTTCTGCTGTCTGCGATCCATGGGATTCCTCTTTCACAATGGCTGATACAATACGACTTGTATGATATATGCTATTGTAAAATATCGGAAGTAGAAATTCAAGTATCCACGAGCATATTTTTTAGGGGTGCTTGAATTTCTCAAGCGGGTCTTTGGAAAATGGGGAAGGGGCTAGCTCTTAGGGCGTTTCATCCTTTGACTGCGGATGAAAGCTCTGCTCGAATTAGGAATGAGGAATTAGGAATGGGGAATGAAGGTGGCAGCTTCGCCGAGATCCTTCGGCTCAGGTCGTAGCTGTTCTGGCATTCGTTATCTCACATACGACGTTTCTCGCCGCTCAGGATGACGAAACGGGGCGATGCCCGCTTGAGACTTAGGGACTAGGAGACCAGGAGACTTTAGACTTTACAGGTCAGAAGTCAGACGTCAGAAGTCTGATATCTCTCAGTCTCCTAATCCCTAATCCCTAATCCCTAGTCACTAGCTACCAGTCACCAGTCACAAAGTTTCGATCACATGGATGAGAGCTGTCACATCTTCTTCCTTTGTCGCCCAGCTGGTGCAGAGGCGGATGATGCTGTGGCTGTCGTCGGCTTTGCAGCCGAAGCCGAAAGCGACAGTCTCTTTGAGCTTTTCCATCCGGCTGTTTTCTATGGTGAAGAAGATCTGGTTCGTAGGGGAGTCGAAGTAGAGGGGGATCCCTTTGGCGGTGAGCGCTTTTTTGATTTCTTCTGCATAGAGGTCGGCGGTGCGTCCCATCTGCACATAGAGACCATCTTTGAAGAGCTCGTCAAACTGGATGCCGAGGAGCCAGCCTTTGGCGAGGAGCGCACCGTGTTGCTTGATCATGGGGAAGAAGTGCAAGATGAGGTGCGGGTCAGGGATCACGACGGCTTCGCCGAAGAGTGCGCCGCATTTCGTGCCGCCGATATAGAAGACGTCTGCGAGGCGCGCGAGGTCTTCGAGAGTGACGTCATTGGAGGAGCTGCCGAGGGCGTAGGCGAGGCGGGCACCGTCGATGAAGAGAGGAATGTGGTGCTTGCGGCAGACGGCAGAAATGTCTGTCAGCTCTTTTTTCGAATAGAGAGTGCCCCATTCGGTCGGCTGGGAAATGTAGACCATGCCGGGATGCACCATGTGTTCCCAGTTGTCATCGGCAAAGAAATCGGAGACGTAGCGATCGATCGCTTCGGCGGCGAGTTTGCCTTCTTTCGAGGGAAGGGCGAGCACTTTGTGTCCGCCCCACTCGATCGCGCCTGCCTCATGGACATTCACGTGGCCGCTGTCGGCGGCGATGACACCTTCGTAGGGGCGGAGAATGCAGTCGATGACGGTGGCATTGGTCTGGGTGCCGCCGACGAGGAATTTTACCTCTGCTTCCGGCGCGCCGCATGCTTTTCGGATGCGCGCACGGGCGTTTTCTGAGATGTCATCCAGTCCGTAGCCGGCGCATGGCTGGTGGTTTGTTTCAGAAAGACGATGGAGAATATTCGGATGGCAGCCTTCCATGTAATCGGAGGCGAAGGGGAGTTTCTTTTTCATGATGAATGTCCTTTGTGTAAATGATAATGGGTAGGGCAGTATCGAGTCTTCTGAACTGGCTCACATGCTGCTTCTCACTTCTTACTGTGTGTCTGCTCTACTATGATGCCATTTCTCCCCTCTTGTCAAGGCGTTTTTCGCAAGACTATGAGCGAAATGCATAGCTTATCTTTTCTTGTGTCCAATTATGCATACTTCTTTCCAAAAATGTTTGATAGTGGTACAATTATTTTTGTAATTTGTACATGATTTCAAGAAAAGGCTGTAAAAAGATAGCCAAAAGAGAAAATGACAGCGAAAGCGCCAAGCGCTTTCATTTTTTTCATGAGAGGTGACCTTCTCATGGAAGGGAGAATGCAGTATGAATATCCATGAATACCAGAGTAAGCAGATCATGCGTGAGTATGGCATCCATGTTCCGGAAGGCTATCCGGCATTCACGGTCGAAGATGCGCTGGAAAATGCGAAGCGCCTCGACACGCCGGTCGTGGTCGTAAAGGCACAGATCCACGCGGGCGGCCGCGGGGAAGCGGGCGGTGTCAAGCTCGCTCGTTCTCTGGACGAAGTCAGAAAATATGCGAAGGAGCTTCTGGGCAAGGTGCTCGTCACCCGCCAGACCGGCCCGCAGGGCAAGAAGGTGAACCGCCTTCTGATCGAAGCTGGCTGCCATATCAAGAAAGAGTACTATCTCTCCTTCGTCGTGGATCGTCAGGCAGAATGCGTCGTCATGATGGGCTCGGAGTCCGGCGGCATGTCCATCGAAGACGTGGCAGCGGAAAATCCGGAAAAGATCATCAAAGAGTACATCGACCCAGTCATCGGTCTGGCCGATTTCCAGGCACAGCGTATGGCGTATGCACTCCATTTCGAAAAGCCGACCATCAGAAAAGCGGCGACCTTCATGAAGTACCTCTACAATGTCTTTGTGGACAAGGACTGCTCGCTGGCGGAAGTAAATCCGCTGGTCGTCACCGAAGAAGGCGACGTCATGGCGCTCGATGCGAAGCTGAATTTTGATGACAGCACGCTCTCCCGTCATCCGGAGATCGTAGCGCTGCGCGACATCACGGAAGAAGACCAGAAGGAAAGAGAAGCGGCAGCAGAGGGACTGAACTATGTCAATCTCGGCGGCGACGTAGCCTGCATGGTCAACGGGGCAGGTCTTGCGATGGCGACTGTCGATATCATCAAGGAAAACGGCGGCGAACCGGCCAACTTCCTTGATGTCGGCGGCGACTCCACACCTGAAAAGATCGTGGCAGCTTTCAGAATCATGCTTGAAGACGATCAGGTCGACGGCATTCTGATCAATATTTTCGGCGGCATCAATAAGTGCGATGTCATCGCGACGGGCATTGTCGAAGCAGCCGCGCTTCTTTCCGGCGGCAAAGAGGAATTCCCGATCCCGGTCGTGGTCCGTCTTGAAGGACGTAATGTAGAGCGCGGACGTGAGATCCTGGCCAAAGCGGATATCAAGAATCTGTATCCGGCTTCTTCCATGGATGAAGGGGCGAAACTCGCCATTCGTCTTGCAAAAGAAACGAGAGAGAAGAAATAAAAAGGTTAATGGGTTCAGGTTGACGAGTTCAGGGGGAGCCCGTGGGGCGGCTCGTCCACTGATTGTGGATGAAAGATTCGCATAAATTAGGAATTAGGAATGAAGGTGGCGGCTTCGCCGCGAATATATATAGGGCGATGCCTGAAGGCGGTATGCAAGTTACCAGTCACCAGTCACCAGTCACTAGTCACTAGTCACTAGTCGCTTATGGCCTTCTGGCTGCCAATTCGAACTAACAACAAGCAACATCATCTAGGAGGACGTACCAATGAGCGTTTTAATTCATAAAGATACCAAAGTCATTGTGCAGGGCATCACGGGCAAGGCAGCCCGTTTCCATACCGAACAGATGCAGAAGTACGGCACAAATATCGTCGGCGGCACGGCACCGGGAAGAGCTGGCGAAGTCTGCTGCGGCGTGCCGGTTTTCAATACCGTGAGAGATGCTGTCGCTGTCACCAAAGCCACGACCTCGGTCATTTTCGTACCGGCAGCCTTTGCGGCAGATGCCATCCTTGAAGCAGTCGAAGCTGGCTTGGAGCTCGTCGTCTGCATCACGGAACACATCCCTGTCGAAGACATGGTCAAGGTACACCGCTACATGGTGGGCAAGAAGACCCGCCTCATCGGACCGAACTGCCCGGGCCTCATCTCTGTCGATGAAGCGAATATCGGCATCATCCCTGGACAGATTTATAAAAAAGGCCACGTAGGCGTGGTTTCCCGCTCCGGTACGCTGACTTACGAAGCGACCTTCCAGCTGACCAATGCGGGCATCGGGCAGACAAGTGCGATCGGCATCGGGGGCGACCCGATCAAAGGTACGGACTTCATCGATGCACTTGAGCTTTTCAACGACGACCCGGATACCAAGGCGGTCCTCATGATCGGCGAAATCGGTGGGACTGCGGAAGAGCAGGCTGCAAAATGGATTCATGAACATATGAAGAAGCCGGTCGCTGCCTTCATCGCCGGCCGCATGGCACCTCCAGGAAAGCGTATGGGCCATGCCGGCGCCATCATTTCCGGCGGCAAAGGGACTGCGGTAGAAAAGATCGCAGCACTGAATGCGGTAGGGATCCCTGTCGCAGAAACGGTAGCGCATATCGGTGAGACGGTCATCGAGCTCTTGAAAAAAGAAGGGCTCTATGACGAATGCCATACATGCTGATGAAAAGCAGTCCCGCGAGGGACTGCTTTTTGGGTTAGACCGTGGGCGTGCTGCCTGCCCCTCCTTGATTGTTTGCGAAAGAGGGGGAGCGGGTTCTACCGGTTCAGAGGGTTCAGCGGGGGTGGTGCGGCGCATAAAAATATAGAAGCGCCGCAGAGTATGGATGGGGCGGTGCTCGAAAGCACCTTTCAATTCACTAGTCACCAGTCACCAGTCACCAGTCACTAGTCACTAGCCACTAGTCATGCACATGAGAAGTTTTTACTTGACGAGGGCACTGCTTTCCGTTATTGTAGGAGAAAAGACGGGAGGGAACGCTATGTTTGGCAAATTTCAAGATTCACTGCTTTTTGTCGTGCTTGCTTATGCGATCTTTCGTATCGGCTGGGGCGAGGGATTCACGACGATAAATATTTTCATCCTTCTGGGCTCGCTGGTTGCCATTTTATCCATGGTGCTTCGGCGGAGCGGCTACTTGGAAACGGTAGAGAGAAAGAAGAAGGAAGCGGAAGAAAAAAAGCAGGACAAATAAAAAGGGCCATGCGGCTCTTTTTTATTTGCCTCGCAGGCGTTCCCTGCTTTTGTCAAATTCCCTTCCTTATGCTAAAATGAGAAGCAACAAGCAGCAAAGGAGGAAGCTGATGAATCCGGATCTTTATATCGTAAGGAAGGTGAATGAAGCCACCTCCATCTCGCGCAAGGCGAGTCTGTTCATGGACCTCGTCACACGCTACGGACACTGGGCTTTTGTGATTTACGGGCTTCTTCTCTGGCTGGCGCCCGGGGAAAACCGGAAAGAGCGCAGGCTCTGCTGCGTCCTAGCCTTTCTGGGCGTCGTGATCGCCTCTCTCCTTTCCTTTGCCATCGGCAAGGTGTGGAGACGGAGAAGGCCTTTTGAGCGCGACTGGCGCATCTGGAATTTTACAGGGCATAAGGCCAATGCCTCTTTTCCCAGCAATCACACGATGAATGGGGCCATCGTCGTCATGGAGCTTCTCCGCATGCGCATGCCGGGATCTCACTTGCTGGCGGCCTTTGCCGGGCTTCTCGCTTTTTCCCGCATTTTCGCCGGTGTGCATTATCCGACGGATCTTTTGGGTGGCGTCGCCATCGCAGGCCTTGTGCACCGTCTGATTTACGGGACGGCGCTTGCCTCGCTTGCAAGCACGCTGGCGGCTTTCGGCTCGACGGTGAGCGATTGGATATTTAAGAAATAAGGAATGCGCTGTGGAGTATGTATCGTGGTGATGGGTCAAAGGGGTATCGAGTCATCAGTCACTAGTCACTTGTATAGCGGTTTGTTAACTTCTGGACTTAGTGAGAAGTGAGAAGTGTTGGAAGGGGCACACCATTCATATAGTGCCCCAATCATTATATGAAACAGTTCGTCCATTATTTTATATAAAACTCTGCGGCGCTTCCTCATTTTATGCGCCGTACCTTCACTCCTAACTCCTAACTCCTCACTTGATTCGGAAGTTGACTTACATGCCAGTTATTTAGAAAACGCAATACTAGTCACCAGTCACTAGTCACTAGTCACTAGTCACTCCTAATTTCTAGCCCCTGCTTTGTTTGGTGTGGATTTCCAAACAACAAATAACACATATTTTCAAGAGGAGGTGATCCTATGGCAGTGAGCGAGACGGGGAGCAAGCTCTCCATCATCCGCATCGTGCAGGTGCTTTTGCGTGAGTCTGACAAGAATCACCCTTTGTCGCAGCAGGACATCCTTCGTCTGATGGAGAGCAAGTATGGGATGGTCGTGAGCCGGAAGTCTGTATCCAGAAATCTGCTCCGCCTGAAGGAGGCGGGGCTGCCTGTGATGTGCCGCGAGGTGCCGCGCATGGTGAATGGGAAGGAAGCGCCGCTTTCGCTTGACTGGTACTGGGATCACGTACTCTCTCCGCAAGATCTGAAGACGGTGATCGATCTCCTCTATTTCTCGCATCTTCCGGCGATGCAGATTCGGCAGCTCACCGAGAAGCTGAAGCGGCTGCAGTGCCGTTCTTTTGAAGATGGGAAGGAATGCATACGAAATCTGCCGCTCTCACAGAATCTCCCGGATGTGCGAGAGGCGCTTGTCCTGCTCTCGCAGGCACTTTGCGAAAAGAAGCAGATTTCCTTTTTCTATGACCACTATGAAGTGGACGGCAAACGGCATCACGGTGTGAGCCCGTCAGGAGAGGCGCGCTGCTATATCGTACATCCTTTTCAGGTGGTCGCATCGGATGACCGGTACTGCCTTCTCTGTAATGTGGAAGGACGGGAGGATATTTCCTATTTTTTCGTAGACCGCATGGCGGACATCGCGCTCCTTTCCGCGCCGGCGCGGGGGCAGAAAAGTCTCGCAGGTGCAGATGCCTCCGCGAAGCTCGATGAGCTCATGATGGCGAGCCGCGATATTTATACAGGAAATCCGGTGGCGATCACCTTCGAGGCAGATGTGCGCCTTCTGACAGATATTCAGACGGATTTCGGCAAGAGAGCTCGTCTCATTTCCGCAAGTCCGGACAAGGTGACCATGGAAGTGACGCTCCCCCAAGCGGCCATGAAGGCATGGGCTCTGAAGAAGGCACCGCTCGTCAAGGTGCTCTCCCCGTCGTACCTGGTGCGGGAGGTGAAGGAGGCGGCCCAGAGTCTGGCGCGCCTCTACGGCCTATGATCGCAGGCATGCTTGCCTTTTTCCTCGCCGCTGTTCTTATTCTGCTCCTGATTCCGATCCGTTATACCGTGACGCTCGTGCGTTGGCGGCTCATCCTGTCGGTCTCTGTGCTTTTGGGTCTTTGGCGGAAGGAAATCGAGCTTCCGCCCGCCAAGGAAGAGCCCTTGGCTTTAGCGGAAATGACAGAAGAACCTGAAGAAGACTGGATGGAAGAAACGCTCGCACAGGCAGAAGAGAAGGCAGAGGTGCATGAGAGGCTGCCGGATTCTGGCGAGGCGGCAGTCGAGAGAGAGCCAGAGGAGAAGAAGGGGCATACCCTTTGGGAAGAGATCCGTTTCGCGATGGAGAATGGTCTGGCGGAGCGCGTCCTCCATGCGGCAGGGAAGATCCTGTCGCACAGCTTTCCACGCCAGTGCTGCATTCGCGGAGACTTTGGGACAGGCGACCCTATGACGACGGGCATCGCCTGCGGCATGTCGATGGCATTCCTCGCCAAAGAGACACAAGAAATCCGATGGAATTATCTGGAACCTGTGAATACCTTATCGGGGGAAGCAAAGGGGCGGATCATTCCTTTGACGATGATCTATATAGCCGGCAGGCTTCTCCTGTCGAGACCCGCCAGAGAGTTCTGGCATTTCAGAAAAGAGGAAAAGAACCATGGATGATGAAGTTAGAAAGCAGATTTTTGAAGATTTCAAGAAAATGATCACCACCGAGTCTGTGGTGGGTCAGCCGATCTACTTGGGCGATGCGACCATCGTGCCGTTCGTGGATATTTCCTTCGGATTCGGCACCGGCAGCCAAGGCACGAACGCCGCAGGCGGTGCCGGCGGCGGCAAGGTGACACCGACCGCTGTCCTCATCATGAAGGGGGAACGTGTCGAGCTCTTCTCTATCAAGAATGCAGGATCGAATGGTACCATCGATAAGGTGCTGAACATGGTCCCGGAGGTCATCTCCCATTTCACCAAGAAGAAGGAAAAGCAGGAAGAAGTGAGAGAGGCGGCGCTCAAAGAAGCAAAGCAGGCCATGGCAGAAGAAGCAGAGACGGCGGCGATCGAAGCGAAGAGCGAGAAATAGGAACTGGTGACTAGGGACTAGGGACTGGTGGCTAGTGACTGGCATGCCAGTTCATGGGACCACCATTTCTCATTCATGCAAAGCTTTCATTCGCAATCCATGGGCACCCCGCCCGCGGGCTAACCCTGAACCTGACAAGCCAAAAGCGAGAGCCACGTTTGTTCGACAAACGTGGCTCTCGCTTTTTTATCAGCTCTTTGCTTTCGACAAAGTCGTATCGATTTTATTTTCCGGCTTTTGAGAGATCTGGACGATCTCGCTCCGTATGGATTCCATCTCCTCATTGTTTTCCGGAGAGAGTGCTTTCAGTGTGACGGTGCTCTTGTCCGCATTCGTGAAAGGGGTATCGATGGATTTAGAAACGGCGCTGTAGGAGAGCGCCAGCTCTTTGCCACCGTTTTTCGGTGTGATGACCAGACGGCCGCCATCGGTGCGGCCGGTGCCGGTGAGGCTGCCCGGGACTTCACGGCTGCCCTGCTGGACTTTATGGTCTACGGTGATGGTTTTGTCGTCATTCGGTGTGAAGGTGACGGTCTCCAGATTTCGTATGTTATCTCCAGACCAGTTCACGCCCGCGTCCTGTACGCCCCACCATGTCCCCTGCCATGGTCCGCCATTGGCAAAGTGGAAATAGGCAAATGTACCGCCGCCAATGATCAGCACGATCGCGATCAGGATCATGACCACGTATTTCTTCATTCCCAAGCTCCCCCGTTCTCTTACGTTAAAATATTTTCTATTATACTATAGGAGAGTGGGGAATGGCTAGGGAGGAAAAATGAGGAATGAGGAATGAAGGTGGCGGCTTCGCCGCGAATATATATATGGCATTACCCGAAGGGGGGAGATCGCTCTTTGGAAACATAAGATAGGCCGTCCTCTCGTATCGTCATCCCGAGCGGAGCCGAGGGATCTTTGTTACAGCCGTTTTCCCACTTCTGGCGTGAAGCGATTTATATGAAACACCGCAGCACAGGACTTTTCGAGGATTAGGGATTAGGAGCGTCAAGTGACTGGTGACTAAATGCCATCATCGGGCATCACCCCATACATATTTGCAGCGAACCCGCCACCACCATTTCTCAGTCTTCATTTTTATAAGTGCCGTTCTTTTTATGGACACCAACCCACACTCCATACACATCCGCTATCGCCCAGCCTATAGGGATGGAGAGCCAGATGCCGGTGACGCCAAAGAAGGGGAGGGCGGAGAGGGCGTAAGCAAGGATGACGCGGCTGCCGAGGGAGAGGATGGTCAGGATGACGCTCATACCGGGCTCTTTGATGGCGCGGTAGTAGGCATACAGCATGGAGAGGATGCCGATGCCGATGTAGCAGGCTCCTTCGATACGGAGATAGCCTGTGCCGATTTCGATGGTTTCTGTCGCTGTTTCAGGGACGAAGAAGGCCATGAGTTCAGGAGCGAAGGCATAGATGATGACGCTCGTGAGGAGAGCGAAAGAGACGACCATCTTCGCCGAGGCGATGACGCATTCTTTGATGCGCTTGTGATTTCCTGCGCCATAGTTCTGCGCGATGGCGGTCGAGAAGGCATTCCCGAAGTCCATGAGCGGCGAGTAGGCCAGGGTGTCGATCTTGACGCCGGCAGCGAAGGCGGCCATGACGATGGTGCCGAAGCTGTTCACGAGTCCCTGCACGAGAAGGATACCGAAATTCATGATGGACTGCTGGAGGCTGGTCAGAAGCGAGAGTCGTGAGATGTCGCGGAAAATGGCGCTGTCCCAGCAGCGGTATTTCTTTTCCACCAGAAGGTCTTTGCGGAAGAAAAGGCAGTAGCAAAGGATGCCGAGGCCCGAAGCATACTGTGCGATGACGGTCGCCTCAGCCGCGCCGGCGACGCCCCACTGGAAGACTAAGATGAAGAGAAGGTCGAGCACGATATTCATGACCGCAGAGACGATAAGGAAGACGAGCGGGATGAGTGAGTTTCCCACGGCGCGCAGGAGGGCGGCAAAGTAGTTGTAGAAGAAGACGGCGATGATGCCGGCGAAGATCCAGAGGAGATAGTCACGGAAGTAGGGGATGACTTCTTGGGGGATCTGCATGAAGCGGATGATTTCTTCCAGAAATATATAGGAGAGGGCATTCAGAAAGAGCGAGAGAACGCCGATGGAAAGGAAGGAAATATAAATGGACTGCTTCATGAGCGCGGTGTTCTTTTGTCCGTGGCAGATGGAGAAGTAGACGCCGCTCCCCATCGTGAGGCCGATCAGGATGGAGGTGAGGAAGATCATGAGCGTGTAGGCGCTCCCGACCGCGGCGAGCGGTGCTTCGCCGAGGAAGCGTCCGACGATGAGTGTGTCGACGACATTGTAGAGCTGCTGGAAAATATTGCCGGCCATGAGGGGCAGAGAAAAAAGCAGTATCTTTTTCGAGATGCTGCCTTGGGTGAAGTCGAAATCTTTGGTCATGGGGACTCCTTAAAATATAGGATTAGCCTGTGGGGCGGGGTGCCCTTTGATTGGGAGTGAAAGCCTCTCTTGGATGAGAAATTAGAAATGAGAAATGCGAAATGGTGGTGCGGCGCAAAAAAATCAGAAGCACCGCGGAGATTTGAAATGAGCGATTTTCTCGTATCGTAAACCTAATCCCTGGCTACTAATTCCTAGTCACCAGTCACAAGTCCCTAGTCACTCATCCCTGCTTTCAAACTTTTTGAAATAGATGATACATGCATTGACCCTATTATGGAGCGTGCCATGAGGAAATGCAAGGGAAACGCTGATTAAATAGCAGAGTCAGATTTTATATGCATTTTTATACATAGCTTCGTCATCACCCTCCTTAAATAGCTCGCTATTCGCGTCGGATGATTCCTTGCTCTGTATAAAAATCCAAGAATGAAATCTGACAACGATTTAATCAGTGTTTCCCAAGAGAAAGAGGGCAGGATACCATTTTCCATTGTTAAAAACACTGATTAAATCTGATAATGATTTAATCAGTGTTTCCTTAAGTGACTAGTGACCAGTCACCAGTCACCAGTTACTGGTTTTTCAGTACATATCCATAGGCGTGTTTTTTATCGTCTTCACCATCCTCGACGTATACGCCCTGAAGCTCGGGGGCGAAGCCGGGGAGCTGGTTGATGCCTTCGACGAGGGCGCGGAAGTAGTCGACCGCCGTTTTTGTCCAGACCTCGCCGGGATGGACGCAGAGGATGCCGGGGGGATAGGGGAGCGCACCTTCGAGCGCGATGCGTCCTTCGGCTTCGGTGAGGTCGATGAGCTCGCCATGACCGCGGATGTATTCTCCCTCTGCCGAAATCGGGCTCATGGCATAAGGCGGCAGGTACTCCTTCTGGAAGAGGCGCGTCTGGAGAGTCGAGATATTTCTCTCCTTGTAGAAGTCGTGCATTTCCTGGCAGAGTCTTCGGATGGTGTAGCCTTCGTAGTGTGTCTCATAGTGCTCGTAGACGAGGGGGAGGACTTTTTCCATCGGCGCGTCGGCGTCGATGAAGGCTTCGAAGGCGACGAGAGTATCGACGAGGCGGTCGAGCTTTTCCTTTGACTCAGCGGGCGTCAGGAGGAAGAGGATGTCATTCAGGTCGCATTTTTCAGGGATGATGCGGTGCTCACGCATGAATTCGGCGACGATGGCGCCCGGGATGCCGAAGTCTTCGTAGGCACCGGTGCGGATGTCGATGCCGGGGGTGATGAGCATGAGCTTCATCGGGTCCAAGAAATACTGGTTTCCGCTATAGCCATGGAAGCCATGCCAGGCTGCGCCCGGCTGAAAGATCCAGTAGCGGCGGTCGGAGGCGATCTGCTCGGTGTGACCGTCTTGCCATTTCTTCATGCCGATCTTATCCGGGATGAAGGGTCGGATGTGGTGGCAGCGGGAGAGGATTTCCTTTCGGACTTCGATGGCGAGGAGGAGTGCGTCTCGCCAGAGTTTCTTGCCGGCATCGCCTTCGTGGATCCTCGCATTGATGTCGAGCGCGGAGAAGAGCTGGTAGAAGGGCGATGTCGTCGCGTGCATCATGAAGGCATTGTTCATGCGCTTGTGCGGGACGTAGCGGTCCTGTCCGCGGATGTGCGTGTCTTTCTTGTGGATCATCGATGTCATGGAGAAGCCGGCCTGCTGCTTGTGGACGGACTGCGTGACGAAGATGCCGGGATCATCCGGGCCAAGGTCGAGGAGGAGGGGACTTGCATCATTCATCATGGGGATGAATGCTTCGTAGCCGACCCATGCGGAGTCGAAGAAAATGTAGTCGCACAGGTGGCCGATGCGTTCGACGATCTGTCTTGCATTGCCGATGCAGCCGTCGTAGGTGCCGAGTTCGATGACTGCGAGGCGGATGGGGCGCTCTGCTTTCGCGCGCTCGGGGTCTTTCTCCGCGATGAGGGCACGGATGTAGTCTTCCTCGAGACAATGGGAGGGGATGCCGCCGATGGAGCCATAGGCATTTCTTGCCGTTTCCAGATAGATGGGGATGGCACCGGCCAGGACGAGCGCGCCAAGGTCGATGGATTTGTGATTGTTCCGGTCGTAGAGGACGAAGTCGCCGGGCGCAAGGACGGCATTCAGGACGATCTTGTTCGACGTGGATGTGCCGTTCAGGACGAAGTAGGTCTTGTCTGCGTGGAAGACTTTCGCGGCATGTTTCTGCGCAGCGAGTGCCGGCCCTTCATGGATGAGCAGATCGCCTAAGTCTGCGTCCGAGCTGCAGAGGTCGCTGCGGAAGACATTCGGGCCGTAGTAGTCATAGAATGCCTTTCCGGCGGGATGCCTGCGGAAGAAGGCGCCGCCCTGATGCCCTGGCGTGTCGAACTGGTCATTGTGGCGCGCGGTGTACTTGACGAGCGTGTCGAAGAAGGGCGGGAGTAGATCCTTCTCGTACTGGGCGGCGGCGCGGAGGATTTTCTTCTTCCACGAAGCCTTGTCCTTGACCGCCAGTGACTGACAGGAAATATCGGAGACATTCTTGGCAGCTGCGGTGCCTGTTTCTAAGAGGAAGAGCGGGATCGCAAAGGCATGGATGGTCTCATACTGCTCGGGGATCGTATCCTGACTCGTCATGACGACGGCGGAAACTTCCGTAAGGTCTGCGCTGGCAAGGGGGATCGTGCGGGAAGCGTCCAGTGCAAGGGGAAGGGCCATGGCTCTGTCCGTCAGAGCGATTTTCAAAGGTTTCAAGGGGATCAGCTCCTTTATGGGAAATGGGCACAAGGAAATGAGAAATGCCGGCGGGGCGCATCATCATGGAAGGCCTCACCTGCGGTGTAGTCACAAAAACTACGTTATTATAGGAATGGTGAAAGTCTCACGTCAATACAAAAAATTTCTGCCTACAGGGCAGAAATTTTTTAATGCGGGGGGAGCTGTCGTGACTTGCGAGGCTGGAGACTAGGAGGCTGGGAGACTAGGAGACATCAGACTCCCGTATCGTCATTTCGCGCGAAGCGAGAAGTCTTTGTCATTCGTGGTCAGGGACTCACGCTTTCCCTACATGTGCCGCGCACTTCTCCGCTTTCCTCATCTGTCTTTCATACCGCCAGTGCCCTATCCGCCCCTACGGGGCACCTTCCCCGCAAGGAAGGCTGATGGTACTCTCATATCGTCATTTCGAGCGCAAGCGAGAAATCTTCCTTGCAGACCAATCAACGATGGATGTGTGAAAGCAGAAAATAACAGTCTTCCCTTTATATGAATCCTCATAGGTTAAGAGGTTCAAAAGGTTCACCGGTTTCTCATCTTTCGTAAATACCATATATTCTAAAACTCCGCGGCGCTTAGATCCTTCGACTCAGTTCTCCTGTTTCAGATAAGCCATTTTTTAACATACGACATTTTTCTCCGCTCAGGATGACGAAATGCGTCGCACCACCCTCGCCCTACCTATAGAACCCGCTCCCCCTCTTTCGCAAAGAATCAAGGGACAGCACGCCCCATGGGCTAACCCTGAACCCCGAACCCTTTCTCTATGCTATAATAAGGACGATATTATGCAAAGAAGGAGAACTTATGAAACTACTCCGATTGATACTGCAGGGCTTCAAGTCCTTCGCAGATAAAACTACGATCGATTTTTCAGACGGCATGACGGTCATTGTGGGGCCGAATGGATGCGGGAAGAGCAATATTTCCGATGCGGTCCGCTGGGTGCTGGGGGAGCAGAATGTGCGCCAGATCCGCGGGCAGAAGGCGGAGGATATGATTTTTTCCGGCTCAGAGACGCGGCGGGAAAAGAATGGAGCGGAGGTCACGCTCGTATTGGATAACAGCGGCCGCGAGCTGCCGCTTGATACGGCAGAGGTCGCGATCACGCGAAGGCTCCTTCGAAATGGGGACAGTGATTTCTATCTGAATAAGCGAAGCTGCCGCCTGAAAGATATTCAGGAGCTTTTGGCGCCGACGGGGCTCGGCAAGGGCTCGATGGCGATCATCGGACAGAACCGGGTGGATCAGGTGCTGACAGCGCATGCGGATGAACGGCGCGTGATCTTTGAAGACGTGGCAGGGATCAGTCTGTACCGCATGCGAAAGACGGAGGGGCTCCGAAAGCTCGAGAAGACGGCGGAGAATATGGAGCGCGTGAAGGATATGATGGCGCTTCTCGATGAGCAGCTCGTGCCCTTGAAGGAAGGCGCAGAGAAGGCCAGACAGTACAAAAGTCTGACGCAGGAAAAGCGGGCGATCGATGCGACGATGGGACTTCTGAAGCTGACCTCTTCGGGACGTATGACGGCACGCTATGAAAATGAAGCGCTGAAACTCCTCGATGAAGGCTCTCTATGGCAGACGAAGCTCTCGCAGGCGAGCGTGGCTAAGGAAACACTGGAGAAAGACCGCCTCGCGCATCAGGAGACGCTCCGCGCCGCTGGAGAGGCGATGGCAGATGCCCAGCGCGAAATGGAGCGGCTGCGCGGTGATTACCGCGTGAAGGAAGAGGCGCTCTCTCATGCGAAGGAGAAAGGGGAGGAGCTTAGGGAGTCCGCAGAAGATCAGACGGAAGCAGAGAAGGAAATCGCGGAAGAAATCGCAAGCGCGAAGGAGGAGCTCTCTAGTGCGGAGGCGTCCTGCCTGGCGGCGAAGGAAGATATTTCCGCAAAAGAAGCGGAGAAGGAGTCTCTCTCAAAGGCGCTGGCAGCGGCTGAGGATGCCTATGCAAGGGCGCTGGCTCTCTCGCAGGAAAAAGAGAAGGAAAAGGAGAAGGTGAGCCAGCAGCTTGTGCATGCGAGAGAAGACATCGAGCGCCTGACGGCGGAGATCGAGCGCCATGAGAAGGAGGAAGCGACCCTCGCGGGAGAGGAAGACGCAGCCTCGCGCGCGCTGTCCGAGCTCCTTCGCGAAGAGAAGGAGAAGACGGAGCGACTTGCTACCCTTTCGGAGAAAGGGAAGAAGGATAGCGAAGCCTTGCGAGACGCCGAGAATGTGCGTTTCCGTCTGGGCGGAGAAGAAAGGAAGCAGGAGTCGCTGCTTTCAGCGATCCGTTCGCAGAAAGCGTATCTGGAACGGGCGGACAAGGAATATGCGAGCTTTTCTCGCGTGACGAAGACCATCATGGAGCAGGCAGACCGTTTCGGAGAGGCCATCCATGGGGCGCTCGGTGAGCTTATCCGCGTGCCGGATAAATATACGGAGGCTGCGGAAGCGGCGCTGGGCGGGCAGATCTCCTATATCGTGACGGATACGACGAGGTCAGCGGGAGAGATCATCCGCTGGCTTTCGGAGAAGCATTTAGGCCGCACGACCTTCTATCCCTTGGAGTCCATGCATCCGCGCTACAACAATGGAACGGAAGCGATGGCATCGAAGGAGCAGGGGATCTGCGGTATCGCCTCTCACCTTTTTTCCTGTCAGCCGATGTATCAGGATCTTCTCGATACCATTCTCGGGCGCACGCTCATCGCAGAAGATCTGGACGCGGCGCGGCGGGTCGCCAAAAAGTATGGCTACCGCCTGCGCATCGTGACGCGGGACGGGCAGCTTGTCAATGCAGGCGGCTCCATGACGGGCGGCTCGATGAAGAAAAAGGAGAATACCTATTTCGGCCGCAAAAAAGAGATCGCGGATCTCTATGCGCGGGAAGCGGAGGGAGAGAAGGCTCTCATGCTCTGCCGGACGCGGAGGAAGGAGCAGGAGGCTGCCTGCGATGCGCTCGCTGAAAAGGTCAGCCGTGAGCGGGAAGAATGGCAGGCGCTCAAGGTAGAGCTGGCTGCCCTCTCTGCGCGCCGCGAAGGGACGGAGCGATCGATGTCTGAAAGACAGAGCCGCCTTTCTCTTGCCAAGAAGCAGCTGAAAGAGGAGAGGGACAAGCTCTCGGAGGCCCAGTCGCAGGTGGAAAGTTTGAAAAAGGCATTGTCCTACTTTATCGAGCTTCCGGCCGTAGCAGGCAATGAAGAGGGCGAGCGCCTGAGGAAGGCATTGGAAGAGAAGCAGGAAGCTCTTCTCGCTTCCCACGTCGCCCTGACCAAGGCGGAAGAGAGCGTGAGCTTCGGGAAACGCATGCTCGAAGAACGCAGCCGCGCGGAAAAAGAGCTGGCAGCAGACCGGGTATCTCTTGAAAAGGCCGTGCATGACAACGAAACGGAACGGAAGACACTCGCTGAAGAGCTGATTTCTGTAGGGGCTGCTTTTAAGGAAGCGGAGGCCCACTGGCAGAAGACCCGCATCCGGCAGGAAAGCCTGTCTGATGATGCGAATGGATTTGTCATCCGGCAGCGCGAGGTGGACGAGGCGTGGAAGAAAGCGCAGGCTGCTACAGCGAAAATCGAGCGGGACAGAGCCGAGCTCGAGGGTAAGATCGCGCAGTTCAAAGCCGAGGAGGCGGAAGTGCTGCGGCAGTTCGAAGCATGGCACATGACCCGTCAGCAGGCAGAAGCGCTCCGCCTTTCCGGTTCTATGGCGGATATGGAGCGGCAGGGAAAGGACCTTGCCCGCCGCATGGCGCAGCTGGGCAGTGTGAATCCGGAGGGCGAGGAGGAATACGCCCGTCAGCTCGCGCGAAGGACATTCTATGAAAATCAGGTGGCGGATCTCGCAGAAGCGAGGAAAGGGCTCGAGACCATCATCAGCGATATCGATCAGACGATGGAGCGTCAGTTCGCCAAAGCCTTCCAAAAAATCAATGAAGAATTTGGCCGCATCATGCAGCTCATGTTCCGCGGCGGCAAAGCGCGCCTCGAGCTCACCGATGAAACGCATCCTTTGGAAGGCGGTGTCGAGATGTACTTGCAGCTCCCCGGCAAGAAGCGCCAGCCGCTTTCGCTCATGTCCGGCGGCGAAAGAGCCCTGACGGTCATCGCTCTTCTGATTTCCTTCATGGCGTACCGCCCCGCGCCCTTCTGCTTCGTCGATGAAATCGATGCGGCCTTGGACGATGCGAATGTCGAACGCTACAGCCGCATGATCGGCGAGTATAAAAAGAAAACGCAGTTCATCGTCATCTCGCACAGAAAGAAGACGATGGAATTTGCCGACACCCTGCAGGGCGTCACCATGGCAGAGAAGGGCGTCTCGAGCCTCATCACCGTGAAGATGAAAGATTATGTGGAGTGACTAGTAGCAAGTGACTAGGAATTAGTAGCTAGGGATTAGGAGTCTCAAGTGACTAGTGACTGGTGACTAGGAGACTGGTAGACTCTTGTATCGTCATTTCGAGCGAAGCGAGAAATCTTTATTGCAGTGCGTAAATCAGCATGTATGTGCTATTTCATAAACGAAGTTTTGGTACTACGTCATTCTGCTATCTCGCACTTACTATTTACCGGTGTGCAAGAAAGATCGAGGGCTTCGCTCGGGATGACGATACGTGGGAAACAATTTTATAAAAAAGCGGCGCTTCTATATTTTATGCGCCGCACCAGCACTCCTCACTCGAGAGCAGAGCTTTCGCACGCAATCAAGGGGTAAGGAAACGCTGATTAAATCGCAGAATCAGATTTCATATGGATTTTTATTCATAGGGTCGTCGACATTCTCCTTAAATAGCTCGCTATTCGCGCCCCCTGTTTCCTCGCTCTGTATAAAAATCCAAGAATGAAATCTGATTCTACGATTTAATCAGTGTTTCCTTAAGTTTGAAAGCAGGGATGAGTAGCTAGGGATTAGTGGCTAGGGATTAGGAGTTTCAAGTGACGGGTGACTTGAATACGACTTTCGGGCATCGCCATGATTTATACTCCGCGGCGCTTCTGATTTTAATGCGCCGCACCAACACTCCTAACTCCTAACTGGCGAGAAGAGCTTTCATCCTCAATCCATGGACGCCTCGCCCCAAGGGCGAACCCTGAACCCGACGGCTTAAACCTTTTCCTGTAGACACTTCACGCCTATTTATATACAATAAACATATACATTCTTTAGGAGGAAAGAGACATGGGATTTTTTGATAAGATCAAACGGGGACTCACCCGCACGAAAGAAAGCCTCATCCGCAATATCGAGAGCGTCGTCATCGGCTATGCGGAGATCGACGATGATTTTCTGGAAGATCTGGAAATGGTCCTGCTCTCCGGAGACATCGGCGTGCGCACCACGGACTACCTGATGCGCCAGATCCGCCGCGGCGTCACTGAGGGTACGATCCACAATACGAATGAAGTCATGCCTTTCATGGAAAAGACCGTGAAAGAGATTTTGAAGGATGATACCATCGATCAGGAGAATACGCACCATCCGGAAGTCATCCTCGTCGTCGGCGTGAATGGGGTGGGCAAGACCACGACCATCGGCAAGCTCTCCGGCAAGCTCCACAAGGAGGGCAAGAAGGTTCTTCTCGCAGCGGCGGATACCTTCCGCGCGGCGGCTTCTGAACAGCTCACCATCTGGGCGGAGCGCACCGGCGCCGATATCGTGAAGCATGCGGAAGGCGCGGATCCGGCGGCGGTGGCCTTCGATGCTGTCTCCGCAGCCAAGGCGCGCGGCGTCGATGTCGTCCTCATCGATACCGCCGGCCGTCTGCAGACGAAGGTGAATCTGATGGAAGAGCTCGCGAAGATTTCCCGCGTCATCAAGAAAGTCATCCCGGATGCGCCGCATCAGACGCTTCTCGTCCTTGACGCGACCACGGGGCAGAATGCCATCAGCCAGGCGAAGAATTTCGGGGAAATCGTGCCGCTGACAGGGGTCGTCCTGACCAAGCTCGATGGCACGGCCAAAGGCGGCGTGGTCCTCTCTGTCCATGAAGAGCTGCATGTGCCGATCAAGTGGATCGGTCTCGGCGAACGCGAGGACGATCTTGACCGTTTCCATCCGGATGATTTTGCCAAAGCCCTCTTCGAGACAGAGGATCACATTCTGGGAGAAAGCACGAAAGTGTAAAAACGCCAAAGGTCATCTCATGGATTTCATCTGACCTCATAGGTTCATCAGGCTTTGAAGGCGTGACAGGTTCAACGAAAATTTCGCGGCGTTTCCTTATGTGTCGCTCCATCCCCGTTGCGCCTGTTCCACCTATCATCCCTGTTGAACCTATGAGTTTTTTTTCTGAGCTATAGAGACGAGGGCATCATGACAATATTCATCGACCCTGCGACAGGCTATGAGGTGCGGGTGATCCGGAAACCCATCCGTCGCATCTACCTTCGCGTGCGGGAGGGGAAATCGGTCGAGGTGACGGCGCCGCGGAAGGTCTCGGAGCGGGAAATCCGTGACTTTGTCGCGGGAAAGACCGCATGGCTTACGAAGTACATGGCGCTGGTGCCGGAGAAAATCAAATTTCAATATGTCACAGGAGAGATTCACCATGTCTTCGGAAAGGCGTATCCCTTGCAGGTCTTACTTGGCCCGCGCGACGAGGCAGGCATCTCTTCTTTCGGAGAACTGCAGCTGGTCCTCCGGACGAAGCAAAGTGATCGCGAGGCTATATTCAAGGAAGGCATGAAGCGTATCCTGCTTTTGGAAATCGTGCAGTGCCTCAAAAAATGGACGAAGCGCATGGCGATTCCGGAGAGCCGGATCACCGGCGTTACCATCCGCGTCATGAAAAGCCGCTGGGGCTCCTGCCGGAGTGTGACGGGGCGCTTCTCCTTCGCCCTTGACCTCGTCACAAAGCCGAAGGAATGCATCGAGGCTGTCGTCGTGCACGAGCTCTGCCATCTCTTCGCAGCCGGTCACAGCGCCGATTTCTACGCACTGATGGAGAAATATCTGCCGGACTATAAAGAAAGGGGCAGACTGCTTTCCAGCCTGCCGCGGGAATTGGTATAGGGGCTAGTGACTAGTGACTGGTGACTAGTGACTAGTGACTAGAGACTCGTATAGCGATTTGTTAATTTCTGGACTTAGTGGGAAGTTAGAAGTGCTGGAAGGGGCACACCATTCATATAGTGACCCAATACCTCCTCATTATATAAAACTCCGCGGCGCTTCCTGATTTTATGCGCCGTACCTTCACTCCTAACTCCTAACTTGATTTAGAAGTTGACCTAAATGCCAGTTATTTAGCAAATGCAATACTAGCGTCGAGTGACTGGTGACACGCCCCACGGGCTCACCCCGAACTGTTTACCTGCATTCCGATCCCATTCCCCTATAGCAATCAAACGTCCAACGTGATATACTGTAATAAAATTATTTTATATCAAGTAGGCGCGCATACCGCGCAAGGGGAAGTGCCATGAATAACACGGATTGGAAGATTCTGATCTATCTTCGAGAAGAACGCAGCATCAATAAGGTTGCCAAGCGGCTGTTTATGACCCAGCCGTCTTTGACGTATCGCCTGAGCCAGATGGAAAAAGAAATCGGCTGTCCGCTTTTCATCCGCACCAATAAGGGCGTCCATTTCACCGATGCGGGGAATCGCCTCTTCTCCTTTGCCGAAAAAGAACTGCAGCAGTATCAGGATATGAAGAACTTCGTGACACATGAGCCGAATACCATTTCCGGCGTGCTGCGCATCGGTGCGAGCCAGTCCTTCGCGCAGTCGCACATGCCAGCCATTCTGAAGGGCTTTGTCGATGAGTACAATGACATCGAGATCTCGCTCACGACGGACACGAGTGACCGCCTGACGAAGCTGGTCAAGAAGGAAGATATCCATCTCGCCATCGTCCGCGGCAATCAGGAATGGCCTGATGCGGATATCCTTCTCGAGGATGCGCCGCTCTATCTCATCTCTGCACAGAAGATCGACTATGATACCCTGCCGAACCAGCCGTCCATCCGTTATCGCAGTGACCCGTCGCTGGATGAGTTGAGAAGCCGCTGGTGGCGTCAGAATTTCTCGGAATCTCCGCATTTCCTTCTGACCGTATCGGACTGCCTGACCTGCGTAGAAATCGTGAATCATGGCCTCGGCCAGTCGCTCATTCCGGCAGATCTTCTCCCGAAGTGTACGCCGAATGTCAATCGCGAAATGATCTACGACCGCCAGAAGCGTCCGATCCTGCGCCCGAGCCATCTCATCTTCAAGCAGGCCATGCTCCAGTCTACGCCTGTCAAGATCTTCGTGGACTATATGAAAAAATATTTTGAAGTATAAAGGAAACGCTGATTCAATCGCAGAGTCAGCTTTTACAAGAATTTTTATGCATAGCTTCGTCATAACCTTCCTTAAATAGCTCAAAAGAACCCAGACCAAACGGTCTGGGTTCTTTTGGGTTCAGAAAATTAGGAATTAGGAATTAGGAATGGTGGTGCGGCGCATAAAATTAGGAAGCGCCGCGGAGTTTTGATAGCGCTTCGCCCCTCTGACGACGCCGGAGAACCCCAGTGACCAGTGACTAGTGACTAGTCACTTTAGATTTCTAATCACTAATCACTAATCTCTAGCTACTAGTCCCCAGTCACAAGTCCTTATTCACCGGCGTCCTGTCCGGTTCACCGGAGAGATTCCTTGCGATATCCGTTGGCACGCGGCGGTAGGGGAAGGTTTTCAGGATATCCTGCATGAGGTCATCGAAGATGTAGCGGTTTCTGACGGTGCCCTCTTCTTCGCTGTTCCAGTAGGTCGCGCGGTCATCGCGGACGGACGGCTCCCCTTTCTTATAGGAGTAGATATCGAAGACAGCGCGCGTCTCTACGATGTCATCGGCGTCAGAGAAGAAAGAGCGGCGGTAGACGACCTGCCGCCACTCGGTAATGACAGGCATGACGACGATGTCTGCATTTGCTTTCTCTGCGAGCTCCTTCAGCTGCGAAGGGGAGTAGAGGGCAACATCGTACTCGACCGGATCCAGCGTGCGGTAATAAGGATAGCGGAAGATCCTTCCCATTTCGCGGTCCACATAGGCAGCGGCTTCATCACCGCTTCTGTATCGCGCTGGGAGCAGGAGCACGGCGCGCGTATTCTCAAAGTATCCCAGACTCCGATTCACCGCCGGATCAGCCGCCCGGGCGGTGAATGCAAAGCCGATGAGGCAGAAAAGGCTCATGAGCAAAAGAAAAATTCGTTTCATAAAAAGACCTCCTTTGTTACTATTGTAGCACCAAAGGAGAGGACAGGGCTAGGGAAACACTGATTCAAGCGCAGAGTCCTAATCTCTAATCCCTAGCCACTAGCTACTAGTCACCAGTCCCTAGTTACTAGCCCCTAGTCACCAGTCACCAGTCACCAGTCCCTAATCTCCAGTCACTTTCCTCTCGATCCACCACAGCCGTCCGATGAGGAGCAGGGCAGAGGTGCCGACGCCAAGGTCGATGCACTGCCAGTAGGACTCGGGGCCGTGGGAGAGCACATAGTCGAAGAAAAGGCCGGAGGGGAAGCAGACGAACCAGTAGGCGATGAGCATGAGGAAGAAGGGGACTTTCGCATCCTTATAACCGCGCAGGATCCCCTGAATGGGAGCTGCGATGTCATCGAAGAGCTGCCAGCCGGCGCAGTAGACGAGGAAGAGGCTGCCTAGAGCAATGACGGCGGGATCCGCGCTGTAGAGAGAAATGATTTCCTTTCGGAAGAGGAGCGTTGCGCTGATGGTGATGGCTGCGCCGGTGAGCGTGGTGAGGAGCCCCAGTCTGGAGTATTCGCGGGCAAGGTCATAGCGGCGCGCTCCGACCTCATAGCCGACGAGGATGGTCATCGCCATGGAGCAGCTCATGGGGATCATGTAGATGATGCCGGAGAAATTGAGTGCCGCCTGATGCGCCGCGATGGTTTCTGTGCCGAATTTCGTGATGAAGATGATGATGAAGCCAAAAAGGCTTGTTTCCATGAAGATGCCGAGCGCATTCGGGATGCCGAGAGCCATGTACTCTTTCCAGACGAAGAGGCGGCTTTCCGGGGAGGAAAAGAGAGCGCGGCCCATGAATGGCTTTTGAGACAGGATGACGGCAAGAAAGAGCAGGACGAGAAAGACGTAGGTGAGGAGAGTTGCAATGCCGGCTCCGACACCGCCTAAGGCGGGAGCTCCCCATTTCCCAAAGATGAAGGCATAGTTCAGAAGGCCGTTCACCGGGAGGGCGAGGAGGAAGAGACGCATGGAGATCGTCGTCGCTCCCACGGTGTCGGTCAGTGAGCGGAGCGGCATCGCGAGCATTTCAAAAAGAAATGCGCCCACAAGTGCGAGCATGTAGTTTTTCGCGATGGAGGAAACTGCGGGGGCAAGAGAGAGTCCTGCAAGGACCGTATCGATGAGGAGATAGTAGAGCAGGGCGAAAATGAAAGAGAGCAGGAGTGCGAGGTAAAGTCCCGTGCGGATGACCATCGGGATGCTTTCCTTTTCTTTTTTCCCCATGAGCTGCGCGGCCATCGGTGTCGCCGCGGTGAGGAGGCCCATCGCGGTCGTCTGGATGGGAAGGAAGAGGCTGGCGCCGATGGAGACGCCGGCAAGGTCGTTTGCACTGACATGACCGGACATGGTCGAGTCCATGAAATTCATGCCGACGGTGGAGACTTGGGCGATCAGGATCGGGATCATGGTCGCGATCAGTTTTTGGAGATGAGAGAGATTGATAGACATAGGGGATCGTATATTTGAAAAATCCTTGCTGGCTGAGACCAGTAAAAAAGAGTACGAAAAAAGGAGCTGCCTCTTGGCAACTCCTTCTATTATAACCGAAATTCTCAATTATTTCATGTGAGCGGCAGCCCAGTCAGCCTTGAAGCGGGCAATGCCATTGTCGGTCAGCGGGTGCTTCATTGCATCCATGAGGACCTGGAAGGGGACGGTCGCGATGTCAGCACCGGCGAGAGCGCACTGGGTGATATGCTGCGGTTTTCTGATGGAGGCAGCGATGATCTTCGTCTCGATGCCGTGAAGCTCGAAGATCTCGGAGATGGTCTGGATCAGTTCGACGCCGTCCCATCCGATGTCATCAATGCGGCCGACGAAGGGAGAAACGAAGGAAGCACCGGCGCGTGCAGCGAGCAGGGCCTGGTTCGCAGAGAAGATCAGGGTGACATTGGTGCGGATACCAGCTTTTGCGAGGCCTTTCACCGCTTTCATGCCTTCTGCGGTCATCGGGATCTTGACGACGACATGTGGGTCAAGGGCAGCGAGGACTTTGCCTTCTGCGATCATGCCTTCTGCATCATCGGCGAGGACTTCTGCGGAAATCGGGCCATCCACGATGGAGGCGATTTCTTTGATGGTGGCGTGGAAGTCTTTGCCTTCCTTGGCGATCAGAGACGGGTTCGTGGTGACGCCGGAAATAAATCCCATATCATTGGCTTTGCGGATGGCTTTCACATCAGCGGTATCGATAAAAAATTCCATATGATTCTCCTTCTGCGAGCGCTTGTGCCTCGCTAATAAGTATATACTTTTTAATGCTTCCTACATATTACACTATTTCAGGAGAAAGTCAAGAAAAACCGCAGCGAAGGCTGCGGTTTGAGTAGCCCACGGGGCGGGCCGTTCTGAGATTGGGGATGAAAGCTCTGCTTTCGAGTGAGGAATGAGGAGTGAGGAGTGCTGGTGCGGCGCATAAAAATATGGAAGCGCCGCAGAGTATAAATAATGGAGATGCTCCAAAGTAGTATTTAAGTCCACAAGTCACAAGTCACAAGTCACTAGCTACTTGAGGCTCCTAATCCCTAATCCCTGCGTTCAAATTTCAGGGAAAATGAGGATGAGGAATGAAGGCGGCGGCTTCGCCGCTTGATAGGAATAGCCTTCCCCTCGAGGGGAAGGTGCCCCGAAGGGGCGGATAGGGCACTGGCGGTATGAAAGAGAGTGGGGAAATGCGTTCCAAGCAGGCGATTTACGGCAGCAGGCGAGCGCTGATTTTTGTAAACGGCGATGCGCGAAAGTAGCACATAGGCACTGGCAGGGAAACGACACCTTGGTGCTACGTATTTCTGCTTTCACACATCTATCGTTTATCGGTCTGCAAGGAAGATTTCTCGGCAACGCTTTCAATGACGATACGGGAGTCTGATATCTCCTCGTCTTTTTCCTAGGGAAACGCTGATTAAATCGCAGAGTCAGATTTTAGAAGAATTTTTATACATAGCTTCGTCATAACCTTCCTTAAATAGCTCGCTATTCGCGTCAGGTTATTCCTCGCTATGCATAAAACTTCAAGAGTAAAATCTGACAACGATTTAATCAGTGTTTCCCTGGAACTCCTGAACCCGACGACCGGAACCATCACTACAGCCCCTTCTGCTCGATGCCGCTGACGAGGTAGCCCAGATGGGTCGTGGCATTCAAAGTGACGAGACGCCAGATGCCGTGGTCACATTCGACGACATTGATGCAGGCATTGTCCTGCTTGATCTGCCAGAAGTGGCTCATCGGAAGGCCCAGAAGGTCGCAGAGGATGGCTTTATTCACGGCGTCGTGTGCAGCGACGAGGACGGTTTCTCCATCATATTTCTCAGTGTACTCGTCGAAGGCTTCACGGACGCGTTTTCTGACGTCTTCAAGATTTTCCCCCTCGGGCATCTGCACACGTTCGGGGCGGGTGTGCCAGAGGTGAAATTCTTCCGGATAGCGCGCTTCGATCTCATCCGCGTGGATGCCTTCCCACAGGCCGTGGCTGATTTCCGTGAGGCGCGGGTCTTTGGCTACAGGGAGGTGATGGTAGTCCGCAGCGAAGCGGCAGGTGTCGTAAGAACGGGAGAGCGGGGAGGAAATCGCGCGGTCGATATGGATGTCCTTGAGCGCGAGTGCGGCAGCCTTTCCCTGCTCTATGCCGCGAGGAGAAAGCGGTGTGTCTTCCTGCCCTTGGTAGCGGCCTTCGATATTCCAAGTGGTTTCTCCGTGACGAAGAAGAATGATACGGATCATGAGAGACTCTCCTTTTTGGGGGTTCAAGGTTCAGGGTTGTGGTGGCGGTTTCGCCGCGAATATATATGGGGCGATGCCCGAAGGTGGCATTTCAGTGACCAGTGACTAGTCACTAGTCACTTATCCCCGCTTTCAACCTGAACCCATTCCCCTTAATGTTCGCAGTGAATGACTTTTACGTCGTGAATGCCGTCGATGTTCATGAGGGCAGGGAGGACCGCAGTCGGGATATCTTTATCGACGGCGACAGCCATGACATTCGTACCTTTGTCTGCGGAGGCACCGACCTGCATGCCGTTGATATTGATGCCTGCACTGCCAAGGACGGAAGCGACCTGACCGATCATGCCCGGCTTGTCTTCATGCGGGGCGATGATGATGCAGCCTTTCGGTTCGAAGTCTACGCGGAAGTGGTCGAGGGAGACGATCTTGGCATCCTTGCGGTCGAAGAGGGAACCGGTGATGCGGTGCGTGCCCTTGTCGGTGTCGATGGTGAGGGAAATGGTATTCGTATAGTAGTGACCTTTTTTCGCTTTCACTTCACGGACATCGATGTGGCGTTCTTCTGCGATGCCGCGGGCATTGACGAAGTTGACGGTCTGCTGGAGAACCGGCGAGAGGAGGCCTTTCAGGACAGCTGTGGTGAGCGGTGCGGTCTCGGTGTCTGTGAGTTCGCCGGTGTATTCGATATTGACGGTGGAAATGCGGCCGCCTGCGAGATCGATGGCGATGTTGCCCATGCGTTCGCAGAGATTGAAGTACGGCTGGATGACATGCAGGGTGGCTTTGGTGATCGGGGAGGCATTGACGGCGGTAGCGACGGGTTCACCGTGGAGCGCCTGGGCGACGCCGACAGCGACATCAGTGGCAACGCCGGCCTGGGCTTCTTTCGTGGAGGCACCGAGGTGCGGGGTGAGTGCGACATTCGTCATGCCGAGGAATGGATTATCTTCCGGTTTCAGCGGTTCATTCGGCCATACGTCGATGCCAGCCCCGGCTACTTTGCCGGATTTCAGTGCGTCGGCGAGCGCTTTGATGTCGACGACGGCGCCGCGGGACGCATTGACAAGGCGGACACCGTCTTTCATTTTTGCGAGTTCTTTCTCGCCGATCATGCCGCGCGTTTCGTCCGTGAGCGGGGTATGCAGGGTGATGTAGTCGGATTCTTTGAGGAGGGTATCCAGATCGACAAGTTCGACGCCGAGCTGTTTGCCGCGCTCTAAGGTGATATAGGGATCGTAGCCGATGGTTTTCATATTGAATGCCTGCAGGCGTTTGGCCACATTCGAACCGACGCGGCCGACACCGATGATGCCGACGGTCTTATTCAGGAGCTGGATGCCGGTGAAGCTCTTTCTGTCCCAGCGGCCTTCCATGATGGACTGGTGTGCCTGCGGGATATGGCGGGTCATCGAGAGCATGAGGGCGATGGTGTGCTCGCAGGCTGCGATGGTATTCGATTCCGGCGTATTCACGACAGTGATGCCCTTCTTGGTGGCCTCGGCGATATCAATGCCATCGATACCGACACCGGCGCGGCCGATGACCTTCAGGTTCTTGGCTGCATCGATGACGGCCTTGGTGACTTTCGTCTGGCTTCTTGTGATGATGGCATCATAGTCTCCGATCACTTGGCACAGCTCTTCTTCTTTCATGTTCGGCTGGATGTCGACAATAAATTCTTTTTCCAGGATTTCTTTTGCTTCTTTGGCAACGTCTGCGGTGATGAAAATTCTAAACATAGTTTTTTCTCCTTTATCTTTATCAAACGTTTAGGTGTACTGTTGCGGACTCAGGTGGAAAATTAGGAATTAGGAATTGGAATTAGGAATTGGAATTAGGAATGGCGGTGCGGCGCATAAAAATCAGAAGCGCCGCGGAGTTTTGATAGCTATTCGCGCCGTTGTCATCTCGAGCGTAGTCGAGAGATCCTCCTTGCAGAACGCTCATTGCCTGATGTGAGACGAGACAGCACCAGGACATCGTTTTTCCTCGACGCATACATGCTGATTCCCGCAGTGCAGTAAAGATCCCTCGGCTACGCTCGGGATGACGATGCTGGAGAATCCCAGTCACCAGTCACGAGTCACCAGTCACTTTTCCCTACTCACCCATTCACTCTCATATATTCTTTCATAAAGTCAGATAGAGCCTCTGCCGCTTCCGGTGTGACGGCATTGTAGAGAGAGACGCGGAGGCCGCCTACGAGGCGATGGCCTTTGACGCCGATGAAATCATTCTCTTTCGCTTTTGCTACGAAGTCTTTCTCCATTTCAGCATTCGCCAGATTGAAAGTCACATTCATGCGGCTTCTGGCGTCTTTCTCTGCGTGACCTTTGTAGAAGCCATCGCTCGTATCGATCACATCATAGATGAGCCGTGCCTTGACCTTGTTTCTTTCTTCGATGGCAGGAAGGCCGCCCATGTTTTTGATCCAGTGGAGCATGCGGTTCAGCGAGTAGATGCAGAAGACGGGCGGTGTATTGAAGGTGGAGTCCTTCTTGACGAAGGTCTGATACTGAAGGAATTCCGGTATATCCGTCCGCGCCGTGGCGAGAAGAGATTTCTTCAGGATGGCGAGCGCCACGCCCGCAGCGCCGAGATTCTTCTGGATGCCTGCCCAGATCATATCGAACTGGCCAAAATCGATGACGCGGGAGAGAATATCAGAGGACATGTCGCAAATGAGAGGCACATTGACTTTCGGGAATTTCCAGTACTCTGTACCGTAGATGGTGTTGTTCGCGCAGAGGTAGAGGTAGTCGGTTCCCGGTTTCACCTCATAGGTGTCAGGGATGTAGGAGTAATTTCTGTCCGCTGCGGAATTGGCATCATAGGCTTCTCCGAAAAAGGCGGCAGAATTTCTTGCCTTGTGCGCCCACACTCCGGTGTCGGCATAGGCGGCGCGGGTATGAAGAAAATTATACGCCGTCATCAGGAACTGCATCGTGCCGCCGCCCTGGATGAATACGATCTCGTAATTATCATCGAGGTGCATCAGCTCGCGGAGAAGAGCCTTCGTCTCATCCAGCATGTCCTGAAATTCCTTCGAACGATGACTGATCTCTGTGATGCCCATGCCCGTTCCTTTGAAATCGGTGAGGTCATTTTTCATCGCCTCCAACACTTCCAAAGGCATAGGGGAGGGACCGGCGTTAAAGTTGTAGACTCGTTTCATGAAAAGCTCCTTAAAAAACACAAAAAGAGAAGACGTCCCATGGGACGAGCTTCTCTTTTCTCGCGGTACCACCCAATTTAACCGGTGCATCAGTTAGTATACGGATAATAAAAAACGCCCTCCATCCTCAAAGGGACGAGAGCACCCGCGATACCACCCAAATTGCCTTCCGGCCATCTTTAGTCTCCTGTAACGGGCAGATCCCGAAAGATTCTTCATCTTTATCTCCGAAGTGGAAAGTCCTTGTCTCATTGGCAGCTCACACCGACCGCTGTCTCTCTGAAAAAGATTCAAGCACCCTTCTTCATCATCGCTTGTTTCGTATGATTGGATTATAGAACGGGGCGGGGGAGTTGTCAAGAGGGAAATATGGGATCCAGGGTTAGCTTATGAACCATATATGATATTGTCTCACTGTGCCATAAATGATTTTGTCCCGCATC
>UQQQ01000027.1 GCA_900543165.1 uncultured Dialister sp.
ATAAGGTTTCCCGGTCACTCCTATGAGAGCTGCAAGTCCCCCGCGGCAGATTGAATGCGAAAATGAGATGATCGTTATTTCACATCGCCTTCTAGTTGCGTCTTGTGTTCATGGGTGGCTCAAAGGGCAGCACGCCCCGTGGGCTAACCCTGAACTCTGAAGTTTGAAAGCAGGGATTGTGTTTGTGATTGGTACCGCTTCCCACGTATCGTCATCCCGAGCGAAGTCCTCGATCTTTCTTGCGCAACGGCAAGAAGTCAGTGCGAGATAACAGAAAGATGCAGAACAAAAACATCGTTGATGAAATGGCGCATGCATGCTGATTTCCGTACTGCAATAGAGATCTCTCGGCTACGCTCGAGATGACGACGGCGCGAAGCGTTATAAAAACTCCGCGGCGCTTCTGATTTTTATGCGCCGCACCACCATTCCTAATTTTCCCTGAACCTTGAACCTTGAACAATTCTCCCTCATTGCCAAAATCCTATCCGTGCTTTATAATAGGTAACATAAAACTTTGTACAAGGATGGTGCATCTATGCCACAACTTATAGATTTATCAGATGTTCAGGATTTTCATGCGGCCCGTTTCCTGATTTACTGGCTGATCGCTTCGGTCGTGGCCGTGCTTACTGCTTACAGCATCAGCTATCAGCACAAAATGAAGTGGTTTCGTCAGAGAAAAGACAATGGCTTCATGGTGCGCCGTGGCGTGATGGGAAATTACAGCCTTCTCGGTGTGCCGCGCACGAAGGAGGGCTTTGCGATCACCTTCGGTATTTTTGCCGGAGCAGGCGTCATTTGGGCGCTGGTCGTCTTCGTCATTCTCCCTCTTCTGGGGTATGAGGTATAAAAAACTGCATAGCATTTCCTGCGGATGGCACGGGGGCAGGAAATAAAGAACAGGACCTGGCATTGAAAAATGTCAGGTCCTGTTTTCGTTAGGGGAGAAGTGACTAGTGACTGGGGACTTGAATACTGCTTTCGGGCATCGTCCCAGATATATTCGCGGCGCAGCCGCTACCACAACCCTGAAGTTTGAAAGCAGGGATGATTAGTAGCTAGGGATTAGTGGTTAGGGATTAGGAGCCTCGAGTGACTAGTGACTGAAATGCCAGCTCATGGCATCGTTACCATCTATACTCTGCGGCGCTTCCATATTTTTATGCGCCGCACCACCATTTCTCATTTCTAATTTCTCATTCAAGCGAAGCTTTCCAACGGAATCAAGGGACTGAACGTCCCATGAGCCATCCCGAACCAACTCCAAGCGTCTATCGCTTTTCACATAGTCCCAATTCATTATTTCAATATAGGAGGTATTCATGGAGAACTGGGAAAAAGTTTTAGAAGAATTATTCACCGGCGTCATGGGCATGTCCGACCCTACGGTCTGGATCATGTTTGTCATCGGCGCAGTCCTGATCTGGCTCGGCGTGAAGAAGGACTATGAGCCTATGCTGCTTTTCCCGATGGGGGTGGGCTGCATCCTGGCGAATATCCCCGGACACTTTGCGGTCATCCCGACAGATGGAGGGGAACCAGGATTTCTTTCAGTCCTTTATCAGGCGGGCATAGCCAATGAGCTTTTCCCGGTGCTGATCTTCATCGCGGTCGGCGCCATGTGTGAATTTGATGCGCTGATCCGCGCGCCGTATGTCATGCTCTTTGCCGCAGCGGCTCATTTCGGCATTTTCGCAGCGACGCTGCTGGCGTCTGTCGTCGGATTTCCTTTCAACGAAGCTGCATCCATTGGTATCATCGGGGCAGCGGACGGCCCGACCACCATTTTCGTCGCGCAGAAATTTGCAACGAACCTTCTCGCGCCTCTGACGGTGACGGCCTTCTGCTATATGTCGCTTGTCCCGATCATCCAGCCCCCGATCGTGAAGCTCTTGACGACGAAGCATGAGCGTCGGATCCACATGGCGTACCGCGAAGAGAAACCGGTGTCATGGACAGCCAAGTTCCTTTTCCCGTTCATGGTCGTCCTCTTCGCAGGGATCCTCGCGCCGATTTCCGTGCCGCTCATCGGCGCGCTGATGTTCGGCAATATGCTGAAGGTCTCCGGTGTCTGCGACTCGCTCTCTGACACTGCGCAGAATGAACTCTCGAATCTCGTGACCCTTTTCCTCGGCATCACAGTCGGTGCGACCATGACAGCAGAGAATATTCTCACGCTGGATGTTTTGAAGATCCTCGCACTGGGGGCTGTGGCTTTCGTCTTTGATACGGTAGGCGGCGTCCTTTTCGCCAAGGTCGTGAACCTTTTCCTGAAGAAGAAAATCAATCCGATGATCGGCGCATGCGGCATTTCCGCGTTCCCGATGTCCGGGCGTGTCATCGCGAAGATGGCGCTCAAAGAGGACCCGACCAATTATATCATCCAGCACGCCATGGGCGTCAATGTGGCAGGCCAGGTGGCATCCGTCGTGTCCGGCGGCCTCGTCCTCGCGCTGATTCCTGTCCTTTCGTAAGGAGGCACTATGACAAGTATCGAATCTTCCATCATGCTGACGGTCATCGCATATCCCATGGTCTTCGTGGTCATGGCGGTCTTTGCGGTGCTGACCTACTATCTGAATAAGCTGTTCCCGGGGGACTAGTGACTGGTGACTCTTTCGTATCGTCATTTCGAGCGAAGTCGAGAAATCTTTCTTGCAGACTGCTAAACGAAGGATGCGTGAAAGCAGAAATACGTAGCACCAAGGCGTCGTTTCCCTGCCGGTGCTTATGTGACACTGACCGCAGTGCAAGAAAGATCCCTCGGCTGCGCTTCCGATGACGACGGCGCGAAGCGCTATCAAAACTCCGCGGCGCTTCTGTTTTTTATGCGCCGCACCAGCACTCCTCACTCCAACTAGAGAGAAGAGCTTTCCCCGCAATTAAGGGGTAGCGCGCCTCAGGGGCTAACCTTGAAGTTTGAAAGCAGGGATGAGTAGCTAGGGATTAGTGGTTAGGGATTAGGGGTGCTGAGTGACTGGTAACTAGTGACTTGTAACTTGAATGCTGCCTTCAGGCATCGCCCCATATATATTCGCGGCGAAGCCGCCACCACAACCCTGAACCCTGAACCCTGAACCCCGAACCCTGAACCTCGAACTTTCTATTGTCATTCCCGTTCCCGCCGTTTATAATAGCTACATGATAACCATTCTCTAAAGGAGGTTTTATGATGAAAGAAACATATAGCAGAACCAAGTCTGTATGGCAGCGCATGGACGCCGATGAACGTCAGGCTGTCATGGACTATGGTGAAAAGTACAAGGCATTCTTAGACACCGCGCGCACGGAGCGTCTGGCAGCGGATGAAATCATTCGTCAGGCAGAGACTGCCGGTTTCAAGCCGGTCTATAATATGGACTCCCTCAAGCCGGGTGACAAGGTGTACTGGAACCAGAAGGGCAAGTCTGTGATCCTGGCTGTCATCGGGGAAGAACCGGTGCATGCAGGCATCAAGATCGTCGGTTCCCACATCGACTCCCCGCGCCTCGACCTCAAGGCAAATCCGGTGCATGAGCAGGATGGCATCGTATATTTCCGCACACACTACTATGGCGGCATCAAGAAGTACCAGTGGACCTGCATCCCGCTCGCGCTGATCGGCGTCGTATACACGAAGGACGGCAAGAAGGTCGATATCAATATCGGTCTCAAAGATGACGATCCGATCTTCTACGTATCCGACCTCTTGATTCACATGGCACAGGACCAGATGAAGAAGACGCTCGCAGAAGGCATCACGGGTGAACAGCTCCAGGCCATCGCAGGGACAAATGCGGAAGAAGACCTGAAGCCGAAAGAAGTCTTCATGAAAATGCTGAAGGATACCTACGGCATCGAAGAGGAAGACTTCGCCGCTGCGGAGCTCGAACTCGTCCCGGCTACCAAGAGCCGCGACGTCGGCTTCGACCGCTCCCTCATCGCTTCCTATGGGCAGGATGACCGTGTCTGCTCCTATGCGAACCTCGAAGCGATCCTTCAGGCGAAACCGGGTGTCAAGACGCAGGCGGCACTGCTGACTGATAAAGAGGAGATCGGCTCCTACGGCAATACGGGCATGGAGTCTTCCTATTTCGTGAAATTCGTCATGAAGCTCCTCGCGCTGCAGGGGAAGAATACCATCCTTGATTTCTATGAAACCATGGAAAACAGTGAAATGCTTTCTGCTGACGTGAACTCCTGTCTGGATCCGATGTTTGCGGAAGTTTCCGAAAAGGACAATGCTTCCTTCCTCGGCTATGGCATCAATCTCACCAAGTATGGCGGCGCTCGCGGCAAGTCCGGCAGCAATGATGCGAATGCGGAATTCCTGCAGAAGATCCGCACCATTTTCAATGAAGCCGGTGTCTGCTGGCAGATCGGCGAGCTCGGCAAGGTCGATCAGGGCGGCGGCGGCACCATCGCTTTCATGATGGCGGACTGGGGCGCAGAAGTGGTAGACTGCGGCACTGCGATGCTCTCCATGCATGCGCCGTACGATCTTCTCTCCAAGGCGGATGCCTACGAGACCTACCTCGCGTACAAAGCGTTCTTTGAAAGTAAATAAGTAGGAAAAAACGCCAGGCTCAGATGTTGAGCTTGGCGCTTTTTGATTGGGTTCAGGGTTCAGGTTGATGGGTTCAGGGTTGTGGTGGTAGCTTCGCTGCAAAATATATATTTGCGGCGGAGCCGCCCCACGGGCGAACCCTGAAGTTTGAAAGCGGAGATGAGTGGCTAGGGATTAGGGATTAGGGATTAGAAGTGACTAGTGACTGGTAACTAGGAGACTAGGAGACATCAGGCTCTCGTATCGTCATTTCGAGCGAAGTCGAGAAATCTTTCTTGCAGACCGCTAAACGAAGGATGTTTGAAAGCAGAAATACGTAGCACCAAGGCGTCGTTTCCCTGCTGGTGCTTATGTGATACTGACCGCAGTGCAAGAAAGATCCCTCGGCTGTGCTCGGGATGACGACGGCGCGAAGCGCTATCAAAACTCCGCGGCGCTTTTGATTTTTTGCGCCGCACCACCATTCCTAATTCCTCATTCGAGCAGAGCTTTCATTCATAATCAGTGGACGGAGCCGCCCCCTAGGCTACCCTGAACCCTGAACCTTGAACCTTGAACCCATTCTCTGCTATACTGTACCAATACGACTCTTCGGGAAGAACCCGAAATGGAAGGATAGGAGGAAATTATGAGTCAAGAGAAAGACGTCCGCCTGGAGGATATGGCGGCGAGCAAGGCCGAGCTGGATGACAAAGCCCGGAAGATGCTGGAGGATAAGGACGCAGACTCCCGCATGCGTATTTATGAAGGACCGCTGGGGAAGGCCATCATTGTGCTTCTCTGCGTGTGGACTGCGTTCCAGCTGTATTTCACGACCATCGGTGCGATCAGCGCGATCAATCTGCGTGCGATTCACTGCATATTTTTACTACTGTTTACTTTTCTGCTGTTTCCGACGTATAAGAAGGAGAAGCGCAGAAGGAAGCTGCCGCCGATCTGGGACTGGGTTTTCATTCTGGGTTCCATCGGCTCTTTCACTTACCTGATCCTGAATTATACGCGCATCGCGCAGACCGGCGGCCGTATTTCTGATATGGAGGTCGGCATCGCCCTCGTCGCGATCGTCTGCGTCTTTGAAGCGGCGCGCCGCGCATCGGGCAATCTTGCGATTCTCGCGGCGGTTTTTCTGGCGTACAACTGGTTTGGCGCGTACTTGCCGGGCTACTTCGGACACAATGGATTCACGCTGAAGCGCGTGCTCATCACCCAATTCTGGGGGACGCAGGGCGTGCTCGGCACCGGTATCGGCGTATCGGCGACCTATATTTTCCTTTTCGTCGTCTTCGGCGCTTTCTTGAAGCACAGCGGCTTCTCGAAATTCATCAATGATTTTTCTCTGACGCTTGTCGGCCGCACATCCGGCGGCCCGGCGAAGGTGGCGGTCATCGCCTCCGGTCTCATGGGCATGATCAATGGTTCGGCCATCGCAAACGTCGCGACGACGGGCACCATCACCATTCCGCTCATGAAGCGCACGGGCTACAAGAAGGAATTTGCCGGCGCTGTCGAAGCCGTGGCATCGACAGGCGGTCAGTTCACCCCGCCGATCATGGGCGCGGTCGGCTTCGTCATGGCGGAATTTCTGAATCTGTCTTACACCTATGTGGCGCTTGCCTCCATCACACCGGCGCTCCTCTACTACGTCGGTCTGCTGCTCGCGGTCCACTTCGAAGCGAAGCGCCTCGGGCTCTCCGGCATCGCGAAGGAAAATATTCCAAACGCGATGGTCGTCATCAAAGAGCAGGGGCATCTGGTGCTTCCGCTCGTCAGCCTCATCGGGCTGATGTTTGCCGGCTTCACCCCGCTCTATGCGGCCGTGATCTCCATCTTTGTCACTATCGGTGCCAGCTGGCTTCGTAAGGATACCCGCATGGGCCCCGCCAAGATCCTGGAAGCGATCATCGAAGGGTCGAAGAGCGCGATCTCGGTCGGCGTGTGCTGCGTCATCATCGGCATCATCATCGGCACCGTCACTCTGACATCCATGGGGCTCAATATGGGCTACCTCATCCTGTCTATCGTACAGGGAGATCACATTTATCTCGCCGGCTTCCTCGTCATGATCATGTCGGCGATCCTTGGCATGGGTGTCCCGGGCGTTGCTGCCTATGTCATTGTGCAGGCCGTTGCCGTGCCGGTCCTCATCAAGGCAGGCGCGCTTCCGCTCATCGCGCACCTTTTCTGCCTCATCTATGCCTGCCTGTCGAATATCACGCCGCCGGTCGCCATGTCCGCCTATGTGGCATCCGGCATTGCCGACTCTGACCAGACGAAGACCGGCCTGTGGGCAGTCCGCCTCGGGCTCATTGGCTTCATCATTCCGTTCTTCTTCCTAGATAATCCGGTGCTCCTGATCGGCGTCGACAAGACAGCGACACTTTGGGAGTCTCTCTGGAGCATCTTCACCGCGATGATCGGGACTTTTGCTCTTGTGGCCGGGCTTGAGGGCTGGATCATCCGAAAGGCCAGCATGATTGAGCGCGTGATCCTCATCGCCGTCTCCCCGCTGCTCCTCTTCCCGGGCAGCCTGACGGATATCGCAGGCATTGCGGGCATTGCCGCCGTCTGCGTCTTCCAGTGGATGAGAAGGAAATAGGGATGGGATACTAGTGACTAGTGACTGGTGACCAGGAATTAGGAGCTGGGGATTAGGAGCTGGGGATTAGGAGTGGCTAGTGACTGACTACCACCTTCGGGCATGCAATTATCTATACTCCGCGGCGCTTCCATATTTTTATGCGCCGCACCACCACTCCTAACTCCTAACTCCTAACTCCTAACTAGAGAGCGCGAAGCTTTCGCACGCAATCATGGGACGGCACGCCCCACGGGCTAACCCTGAACCTTGAGCCCTGAGCCCCACCTACCAATGCCCGCTCATTTATAGTATAATAATCACAACTTTATTATTCTCTATGGAGAAGAGTAGGATAGAAGAAAGAGAGAGGAATCATCATGACAAAAAAATGGAAAAAAGCGATTGCGCTGTCTCTGGTAGCGCTGACCCTGACTGGAGCTCTGGCCGGATGCGGGGATGACAAGAAAGCAGCTTCCGGCGCGGCGAAACCGGCGGCTGGACAGACGATCAAGATCAATTTCCCGACGGCGGGAGCTTCGGGTGCGCTCTATGCGGTGGGCGCAGCGATCACGAATATGTGGAGCAGCCAGGTACCGGGCGTGCAGGCTTCCAGCCAGGCATCGGCCGGCGGCATCGCAAACCTGAACATGGTATCCGAAGGTGAAGCACAGGTATCCATTGCGATTTCTTCCAATGTCTACCAGTGTCTGAATGGTACGGACAGCTTCAAGGATCACGCTTACAAGGATCTGAAAGCGATCGGCGGCCTGTACCTGAATCCGAATCAGGTCGTTGCTACGGCAAATTCCGGGATTAACAGCCTGAAGGACGTGAAAGGGAAGCACTTTGCCGTGGCATCGGCAGGCTCTTCTGTCTATAATGAATGCGAGACACACTTCACGGCAGCAGGTCTTTCTTTCCCTGATGACATCAAAGCGGAATACATCACCTTCACCGATGCGGCGGACATGCTGCAGAACGGTTCCATCGAAGGTGCATGGATCATGTCCGGCGCTCCGGCTTCCGCTGTGACGCAGGCACTGACAGGCGGCGCACATCTGGTAGAGATCGATGACAACCTCATCAAAGACCTGAGGGCGAAGTATCCGTGGTACACCAGCTATACGATCAAGGCCGGCACCTATCCAAATCAGGATAAGGACGTCAAGACGTCGGCGATCAAGATGCTCATGTTCTGCCGCGGCGATCTGCCGGAGGATGTGGTTTATCAGCTGACGAAGACCCTCTGGGAACACATGGATGAGCTCGGACAGTCTCAGAAAAATCTGAAAGGTCTCACCGCTGAAAATGCAGTGAAGGACATCGCGGACATTCCGCTCCACCCGGGCGCTGCCAAGTACTATAAGGAAATCGGCGTGCTGAAATAAGGCATATCAAAAAGAGGCTCGATGAGCCTCTTTTTGCGTGGATGCATGAGCATAGTCCCATACCCTTTAGGTCTTACCCATGCTATAATACAGAAAAGGAGGGGATACCATGTGCAGTGCATCAGAATTACAGACGATCCTTTACCATGTGGCCCAAGCATACCACAGGGGTTTTGGCAACCATATTGAGCAGATTCTTTTGTATGGCTCTTATGCACGGGGAACGAATGATGAGGAGTCGGATATTGATCTCGTTGCTATTGTGCATGGGGATCGTCGGGAACTGCAAGACAAGCTGAAAAAGGTTTGGGACATTTCTTCAGAACTGGAGCTGGAGTATGGCATCATCATTTCCCCCACGGTGATCCCGTATGAGGAGTATATGAAGTACAAAGCTGACTTGCCGTATTATAGAAATATCAGTCAGGAGGGGATCCCGATTGCTTCCTGAAAATCGATAGGCACTGATGCGCTATCGTCTTTCTATGGCAAAAGAGCGGCTTGATTCGTCGAAGTTGCTACTGGAACATGCGAGTTATAAAGACTCCATTGGACGGTCTTATTACGCGATGTTTACTGCTGTTCGTGCTATTTTGACCCTAGATGGGGTGGACTTCAAAAAACACGCAGGCGTGATTTCCTATTTCCAACGGGAATATGTCAAGACATAAATTTTTGATGTGAAGTATTCGAAATATCTGAGTCAGGCTTTTCAGATCCGAAACAATACGGACTACGCAGATTTCTTTGTCGTGTCAGAGGGGGAAGCGGAAGAGCAGTATGAGCGCGCTCAGGATTTCTATAAAGCCATCGCGCATTACCTGACAGAGAGAAATACGAAATCATGAAAAGAGGCTCTAGGAGCCTCTTTTTGCGTGGGGGAAAGGGAGTAAAGACTGGTTTTATGATTCATGTTTTCCTGGCGCACGTCCATTCTCTTGTGAAGCATATTTAACAAAGCTATAATGATTACAAATTACGATTATTATAATCAAGATTTGTATAATCACGATTAGAAGGTGAGACTATGTTTATCGGACGAAAAGCGGAGTTGCAGTTTTTAGAAGAACGGTATGCCTCGCGCGAGGCGGAACTGATCGTGCTGTATGGTCGGCGGCGAGTAGGGAAGACGGAGCTTCTGAATGAATTTATGAAAGGGAAGCAGGCGGTCTTCTATACTTGCACAGAGACGCCGGACCGGGAGCAGCTGGAGCGCTTCTCGAAGCGCGTTCTGGCGTCTGGGATTCCGGCGGCGCGCTACATCCAGAGTTTCCAAGACTGGGAGAGTGCGCTTGGCAGCGTCGTCGATGTACCCTCGCAGGGGAAGAAGATTCTGATTATTGATGAATTCCCTTATATGTGCCGCGGAAATCCGGCGATTCCTTCTATCTTGCAGACGCTCTGGGATCAGCAGCTGAAGCGGGAGAATGTGATGATCATTCTATGCGGTAGCGCGATGAGTTTCATCGAAAAGCAGATTCTGGGAGAAAAAAATCCACTCTATGGGCGGGCGACGGGGATTTACAAGCTCGCACCCATGTCATTTCAGGAGGCACAACAGTTTTTTCCGGGGTATTCCTTGGAAGACAAGCTCGCCGCTTACGCAATTCTGGGCGGGGTGCCGTACTATCTGTCGCGTTTCCAGCCGAAGAAAAGTCTGGCGGAGAATATCAAAAGCGAGCTTCTGCAGAAGGGGAGTGTGCTCTACAGTGAGGTGGAGTTTCTACTTCGTCAGGAGCTTCGGGAGAGCCATATCTATAATGTGATCATCGAGGCGGTGGCGCTTGGAAATAATACGCTCGCGTTGATTCACGACAAGACGGATCTCGACAAGAGCAAGATCAGCGTGTATCTCAAAAATCTGATGGAACTCGGCATCATCGAGCGGGAATTTTCTGTGTTGGTGTCGGAAAAAGAGAAGACGCGGAGCCAGCGCGGGCTGTACCGGCTGAAGGATGCCTATTTCAAATTCTGGTACACTTTTGTGTACGGCAATCTTTCGGAGCTTGAGAACAATGACGTGGAGGGCGTGTACCGCTACCAGGTCGAACCGGGGCTGCATGAATTTATTTCGCATGCGTTTGAAGATGTCTGCATCGAGTACATGCGTGCGCTGAACCGTCGGGACGCACTGCCTTTCCATTTCGTGCGGGTCGGTCGCTGGTGGGACAAGGTGGTGCATCAGGTGGAGGGCCGGAAGCGGACGGTCACAGAGGAAATCGATATGATGGCCTTTGACCGGGAGAAGAAACATTTCCTTCTGGGTGAGTGCAAGTATCGCCACGAGGCGGCTGATATCGACGTGTACCAGAAGCTGCAGATGAAGTACCCGCTGCTGTCAGGTGCGAAGGCCTGCTATGTCATCTGTTCCTTCTTCGGTTTTACGGACCGGATGCGCGCACTTGCCGCGCACCAGCCGCTGCGATTGGTTGAGAAGAAAGAACTGGAAGAGTATGTGGGGACAGTGACTAGGGACTGGTGACTGGGAGAAGTCTGAGGTCTGAGGTCTGATGTCTGATGTCTGATGTCTAAAGTCTAATTGTCTCTCAGTCCCCCTTTTCCTCGTTTTTCAAAGGAGGTACCATGAAATTTATCCATACGGCTGACTGGCATCTGGGAAAGCTTTTGAAAGAGCATGCCATGACGGAGGATCAGGAGTGGCTTTTGATGCACCGGTTCCTTCCGCTCGTCGATGAAGAGAGGCCGGATGTCATCCTGCTCTCGGGGGATGTCTATGACCGTTCGTACCCGCCGGAGGAGGCGGTGGAGCTCTTTGACCGCATGACAGAGGAGATCGTAGGGAAGCGCCATACTCCATTGATCGTCATCAGCGGGAACCATGACAGCGCGGAGCGACTCGCGGTGGCGAGCCGTCTCCTGTCGCATCAGGGGCTCTATATCTTCGGGCCGCTGGATCGTGTGCATCCCGTCATCTTAGAGGATGCGTGGGGGAAGGTGGCTTTCGTGCCGCTTCCCTATGCCGAGCCGGCGCGCGTGCGTGTCATGATGAATCAGAAGGGGCTTTCCGGCGCGGAAGACATTCACAGCTACGAGGAGGCGGAGAAGAAACTCTCGGATATCCTTCTTTCTGCCCTGCCCGATCCTTCGATGAGGAAGGTGGCACTCGCCCATGTCTTTGCCGCGGGCGGGACGCCTTCTGAGTCGGAGCGGCCGCTCTCGATCGGAGGATATGACAGGATCTCGGATGGGGTCTTTGATGCCTACGACTATGCAGCGCTCGGGCATCTGCACCGGCACCAGAGGACGCAGAAGCAGTCGGAAAGGGTGCAGTACAGCGGCAGCCTCATGCGGTATTCCTTCGATGAGGCGGAGCAGCATAAGGGCGTCATCGTGGGAACGATCGGAGAGGATGGCAGCGTCGAGACGGATTTCCATGAGCTCGCGCCGCTCCATCAGGTCCGTGTGCTGGAAGGGACATTCGCCGAGCTCATGAGCGAAAAGAGGGAGGCCTCGGAGGATTACCTGCAGGTCATCCTGACGGATGAGCTGCCTGTGATCGATGCGATGCCAAAGCTTCGCGAGAAGTACAAGAATGCGCTGGGCGTCGAGCAGAACATGGGCTATAAGGAGGACAGCGGCCGCCGCGATATCGAGCTGGAGCACATGAGCGATCAGGATATTTTCCGTGCATTTGTCAGCGAATTCCGAGAGAGAGAGCTGTCAGACAAGGAAGAGGCGCTTGCCAATGTCTGCTGGGAAGCGGTGTACAAGAAGGAGGAAGAGCGATGAAACCTTTGAGGCTGACGATGCGTGCTTTCGGCCCCTATGCGGGCGAAGTGACCATCGATTTCGAAAAACTGGAGGGGCGTCATCTCTTCCTCATCTGCGGACCGACGGGGGCGGGCAAGACCACGATCCTCGATGCCATGTGCTATGCGCTCTATGGGAAGACGTCGGGCGATCGGAGCGGCGCGCGCATGCGAAGCGACTATGCGGGGACGGACCAGAAGACGGAAGTCATTTTTGATTTCATGATCGGCGAGAAGACGTATCGTGCCTGCCGCTCGCCTGAGCAGTTCATCGATAAGAAGCGCGGCACGGGACAGACGAAGACGGCGATGCAGGCCTCGCTCTCGGAATTGGTCGACGGGAAGGAAATGTCTACGCTTCGCACGAATATTGAGGCGGCGGCGGGGAAACTGATCGGGCTCAATGCGAACCAGTTCTGTCAGGTCATCCTTCTGCCGCAGGGGGATTTTCGAAAGCTCCTCGTCGCGAAAGCCGAAGAGCGTGAGGGCATCCTGAAGCAGCTCTTCAAGACGCAGCGATTTTCGGATTTCCAGTACGAGCTGAAGGGACGTGCCGATGCGCTGTATCGGAAGAAAAAGGAGCAGGAAACGGTGCTCGTGACCACATATCATACGGTCGGCGCACAGGATGCGGCGGAGCTCGCCCGCCTTGCCGCGGAGACGGAGCAGCAGCTCGCGGACGCGAAGAAAGTACACGCGGAAACGGAAAGCGCGATGCAGGATTTCCGCAAGGTGTACAGCGAGGCCGCGCAGTTGAATTCCCATTTTCAGGCACTGGACAAGGCTGAGAAGCAGCAGGCGTCGCTCCTTATGAAGGCTGAGGAAATCGAGCATAAAAAGCAGGATCTGGTCCGCATCCGTCGGGCGAAGGAGCTTGCGGCGTATTTTGATATGCTTGACAACATCATGGCAGAAGGAAAGGCGGCAAAGTCCGCGAGGGATACCGCCGAGGCAGAGCGAAATCGCTATGCGAAAGAAAAGGAGCAGCTGCTCGCCTTTGAAACGAAGCTCGAAGGCCAGCGCGCGGAGATGGAAAGGGCGAAGACAACCATCACGCAGTTGAAGGGCTGGGAGCCGAAGGCGAAGGAGTACGGCGCGGCGCGGCGCAATGTGGAGCGTTACACGCAGAAATACAAGGAAGCGGAAACGGAGCTTGCCGGATTGCAGGAGACGGAGAAGAAATGCCGAATGGCGGCGGAAGCCGCGCGCGAAGCAGCCGAAGACGTCCGGCGGCGCTACATCTTCGGGCAGGCGGCCATTCTGGCGAGCCAGCTCGAAGAGGGCGCGCCCTGTCCGGTCTGCGGCAGCGTGCATCACCCGCATCCAGCGGTTTCGAAGGAAAATTTGCCGACGGAAACCGAATTGAAAAAGGCACAGAAAGCAGCAGAAACGGCGGCGAAAGACTACGAGAATTCCAGAAATCTGGCGGGCACTTATGCAGCGGGGGCATACGTCAGCGCCATCACCGAGATGGGGAATGCCCAGGCGAAGCTCGCAAGCCTCTCCGATCTGCCGGAAGCCTACCGCAGTCCCATTTTCCTTCGAAACGAAGTGAAGCGGCTGTTTGCGGCCGTGACGGCATGGGAAGAAGCCCTGAAAGCGTTGCAGGAGAAAAAAGAGCCGCTCCTTTCCGCATTGGGCGGCGCGGAGGCAAATTTCCAGAACGCCACGGCCAGGCGAGAAAAGCTGGCAGCCGACTATAAAGCGCAGTCGGATGCGCTGGATGAAAAAGCCAGGGGGGCAGGCTTTGCGGACCGCAATGACTGCAAGGTCTGGTATGCGCGCGTCAAAGAAGCAGAGCGGATGGAGAAATCGATTTCCGACTACGAAACCGAGCTGAAAGCGACGGAGAAAACCATCGCGGATGAGCGTCGCGTGACAGGCGGGGCGAAACGCCCCGACATGACCGCGCTCGGTCAGGAAGATAACCAGCTGCAGCACCGTCTCACTACGTCGGCGGGACAGAGCCGCTCGCTCGCTGACCAGCTGAAGAATCTGCAGAAAGTCGCGAAGGACACCGAAGCCATGGCGCAGGTGCTTGACGTGCTCTCGGAAGAACTGTCTCTTGCGCAGGGGCTCTATGACCTCACCCGTGGCAGCCGCACGAAGATCACACTCGAGCGCTATGTACTGGGCGTTCTCTTAGACGAGGTCGCGGAGGCGGCAAATCACCGGCTCCTTGAGATGAGCCATCGCCGCTACTCGCTTCATCGCATGAAGGAGACAGGCGCAGCGAATAAGGGCGGCCTCTCTCTTGAGGTCTCTGACAGCTACACCGGCCGTTCGCGTCCGGCGAATACCCTCTCCGGCGGAGAGACCTTCCTCGCCTCCCTCTCACTCGCCCTGGGGCTTGCCGATGTCGTGCAGGCAAGGCAGGGCGGCGTACACCTCGATACCATGTTCATCGACGAAGGCTTCGGCACGCTGGATCCGGAAGCACTGAACAGCGCGATGAATACACTGATCGATCTGCAGAGCACAGGCCGTCTCGTCGGCATCATTTCCCATGTGCCTGAACTCGAGGAGCGCATCGACGCCCGCCTCAAAGTCAGTCCGGCGGAGAAGGGAAGCCGCGCGGAGTTTGAAATCGTGGAGTAAGGGGCTTGATCGCGGATGATTTATCCTCGGGAAACGCTGATTCAATCGCAGAGTCAGATTTCTGTTTTCACACATGCATCGTTTATCGGTCTGCAAGGAAGATTTCTCGGCAACGCTTTCAATGACGATACGAGAAAGTCCCTAGTCCCTAGTCCCTAGTCACCAGCCACTAGTCACTAGCCACCAGTCACTAGCCACCAGTCACTAGCCACCAGTCACTTCTAATCCCTGGCCAACCAAAAAGCAGGAACGAAAAAACGTTCCTGCTTTTCTTGACGATCAAACACTCATTTGCTATACTTATGTTCAGGGAACAATATTTCCGAGAGAAGAGACGTTCGTGCTTAAAGAGAGGAAGCAGCATGTGCAATATTGGAATGAGAGCGCTGGTGCCGGTGAAGATCGGCGGTGTGGATGATACGTTGGCGATTCGGAATGACTGGGGACGGATCCATATGCCCTGCCCTGTTGAGACCGCGATGGGACGGCTGTCGCGTTCCTATGGCGAGTGCATGAGAACACAGAGGAAACTTTTCGGAAAGCGGCGCGGGACGGCGGTGAAATTCGGCGATGATGCGGACAGCCTTTTCGTCCAGTTAAAACTCTCCAAAGAGGCGCCCGGGCTTGGCTATGTGCATCTCGGTTCTTTTCACGACATCTTCGTGGATCTGGACGGGAAATGCACGATCCGTTTCGATACGGACCATTCTCTCCATACGTACTGGAACATTCAGACCGTAGAGAAGCATATCGCGAAGCTCACGCCTTTCATCGAGGATCCTGTCTCGCTCCTGATCACCCATCCGAAAAGAGAGGAAATGGAAAGGCTCGCAGAGATCCGGGAACGGATGATGGCGCTGTGAGTGATATTTCGTCCCGCTCAGGTCAAAAAAGGAGATGGGGTCAAATGCAAAAGCATTTGGCTCCATCTCCTTTTTGTTGAGACTAAGAGACTGAGAGACTAGCATTGCGTATTTTGATGAAGAGGACTTTCAATCGACATACAAATGCAGTCCGAATTAGCGTCGCAGCGACTTGTTTCCCCCTTCGGGGAGCTCCCCCGATGGGGAGCCAAGACATTCCACCACTTCTCACTTAGTCCAGAAGTTAACAAATCGCTATACTAGAGAGGCGAAGTCTAAAGTCTCAAAGTCTCCCTATCCTTACACTCCGAGCTTCTTTTTCAGCGTGAGATACGCATCCGTATAGTACGGCTTGAGCTGGGACTCTCTGAGGTCGTAGCCGTAGGGACGCCGGCTCATGGCGAGGATCGGCGGGGTCTGGATGCGCTTGGCGACGGAGAAGCCGGAGAAGAGATTCCACCAGCGTTCAAGGTCTTCGGTGAAGGCTTTGGCGGTCGGGAAGAGGTCTTGCACGCGGACATGGCATCCGATATGCGTCTCGAGACTTCCCTCTGCGTACCATGTGAGGAGGTCTTCCGGGCAGGGGCGCTGCCATGGCTCGACGAAGCTCTTGAGAAGGTAGTCATGGTACTCATAGATGAGTGGATCGCCCATGCCTTTGGTGACGTCCTGCTTTTCGGAAAGCTCGGCGGAGGGCTTCACTGTGAAGATGCCTTCCGGGATGACGGGGCTCTCGTACCAGTCGTTCAAAAGGCGGCCCAAGTGGTAGATCTGGTATTTCCAGAGGTCAGCAGTCGCGGCAAAGGCACCGGCGAGGTCTCCGTAAAGTGTGCCGTAGCCGACGGTCGTTTCTGTTTTATTGGCGTTGCAGGTGAAGATGCCGCCGAAGGCAGCGGAGAGGGCGGAAAGAATCCGGCTGCTCCGGTCGCGCGCCTGCATGTTTTCTTTCATGAAGCTCGTGAGATGGATTTCGCGTCCGCAAGAAATCGGAAGACCTTCCAGTGTTTTTGCCGTCTCATCGATGAATTGTCCGATGGGGATGGTGAGGTAGGGCGAGCCGAGACGCGTCGCGAGGTCTTTGGCGAGCCCCTTCGTCATTTCTGAATTGTAGCGCGTCGGCGTATTCACGAGGAGCAGGTGGTCTGCGGGAAGGACGGAGCGGTAGAGCGCGGCATTCACCGCAGAGTCGATGCCGCCGGAGACGCCGATCACGACTTTGGAGACGCCGATGGCGGAGAGAAATTTCCCGACGCCGTAGCGCATGGCGAAAAGGAGCAGGTCTTTCTGCCATGGCGGCATGGGGGAGGCGGGAAGGAGTGCGTCCGTGGATTTCTCGAAATGAAATGTGCTGCGGGCCTCTTCAAAGGGAGCGGCTTCGGCGAGAAGCCCGCCGTCCTTTCCATACGCGGCGGTCATTCCATCGAAGGTGTAGCAGGTCTTGCCATTGTTTTCCAGCCCCCGGCGGTTCACATAGAGCATCGGGACGTGGAGACGGGAGAGCTTGGCGGAGAGCATGCGGTGGCGTTTTTCATTTTTGGAAAGCGTGAAGGGGGAGGCAGACAGATTCAGAAAAAGATCGCTGCCCTTGGCGGAAAGGACATCCATGGGCGAGAAGCTGTAGTTTTCATCCCAGCTGTCTTCGCAGAGGAGAAGCGAGAGGCGGATCGTTTCGCCTGAAAGAGAGATCACAAAGGGCGCGAGTGCTTCTTCGGGGGTCGAGCCTTCTTCTCGCGCGAGGGCGAGGAGAGAAGTGAAGTAGCGGCGGTCATCGAAACAGCGGTAATTGGGCAGCAGCGCTTTCACCGCATAGGGACGATGCAGTCCTTCCGGAGAGAGAAATGCGCCGTCTTTCGCGAGGAAAGCAACGTTGTATTTGCGGGGGCGGCCGTCGTCATTCGTCTTTGTCCAGTCGATGGCGACATTTCCCCATGCGATCGCGAGGCCTTGCGCCGCTTCGCGGAGACGGTCATTGTATCGCTCTGCCTCGCGCAGGAAGGCATTCTGGTCCCACAGGTCGCCGATGAGGTAACCGGTGAGACACATCTCCGGAAGAACGAGAAGGTCAGCGCCTTCCTCTTTGGCAAGTTCGATTTCTTTTTCGATGAGCGCCCAGTTGGCGCGGATATTCCCAGGCAGGATGTCGAGCTGGGCGGTGCGGATAGTGAGCATGGTTGGGCTTCTTTCGTGAATGGAAGTGACTAGTGACTGGGGATGAGGATATAACAGGTGCAATGCTGTAGAAAGGAGGCTCCTGCATCCACTTGCTTTTCTTCCATTTTACAAAAGCATTTCTCTATTGTAAATGCACGGCGGCGAGATTTGTTATATAATGACCATATAATAGTGACTAGTCACTAGTAACTAGTAACTAGTAACTAGTGACTGGTGACTGGTGGCTGGTGACGAAGGGACATCTTTTCCGTTTGTGGTCAGGCGGAGGCTGGAAGGAAAAGGAATATGGGAAACCTGTCATCCGGAGACACTTCGGGCATCGATATGGGAGAAGCTGCCACCTGAACCTGTTGAACCCGCCTTCCCCATTGAACTTATAGAACCTCTTAACTATGGAACATTATCGCAACTATTCTGATTTCTTGAAACAAAAATACGGCGAGAAGGTCTACAAGATCCCGATCTCGCTCCCCGTGACCTGTCCGAACCGCGATGGGACACTGTCAAAAGCGCCCTGCATTTTCTGCGGCTCGATCGGTGCGGACTATGAGACGAAGGCAGTCGGCATGGGGATCACCCGCCAGCTGGACCGGAGCATCGCGCATGTGGGGCCGAAGTACAAGGCGAAGAAATTCATCGCCTACTTCCTGAATTTCACAAATACCTACGCGCCGCCGGATGATTTTTGCCGCTGGATGGAGGAAGCCATGCAGCATCCCGATGTGGTGGGGCTTGACGTTTCGACGCGTCCGGACTGCATTCACGAGCGTTACCTTGACATACTGAAAGAGCTTTCTGAACAATATGGCAAGGATGCGACGATCGAGCTGGGGCTGCAGAGCAGCAATGCCCATACCCTCGAGAAGATCGGCCGCTGCCACGGCGTCGCGGAATACGTCGATGCCTCGCTCCGTATCGGACGCTATGGCTTCGGACAATGTACGCATGTCATCGCGGATCTTCCGTGGGATGACCGGCTGGACGTCATCGAGATGGCGAAGCTCATCTCCGTCCTTCCCGTGACAGAGGTGAAGCTGCACTCCTTATATATCGTGAAGGATACAGCACTCGCGCATATGTATGAAGCCGGCGAGGTCACACTCTCTTCGATGGAGGAATACATGGAGCGCGTCATTCTCTTCCTTTCCTATCTTCGTCCCGACATCGTCATCCAGCGCATCGTCGGCCGCGCCTCGGGCGGGAATACGCTCACCGTCAATGGCGGCTCTCCGTGGTGGGACGTCAAGAAAAGGATCGACGCCCTGATGGAAGAGCGCGGCATCCTGCAGGGCGCTTGCTGCGACTATATAGGCGGGAAGGCCGTGCGAAAATTTGTGCAATGAGAAATGAGAAATACGGTTCCCAAAAGATGGGAATCATCATATACAAATGAAAGGATCTTCATGGCAGAAAAAATAGAACAGATCATGGTGAACGACCGCGAGGAGGCCGGCGCGCTTTTGGAGCGGGACAGTTCCTACCTTGCCATCATCGGCGAGCACTACGGCGCAGACATCTTTGCCCGCGGCAATCTCATCCGGCTCAAGGGCGAGGAAGAGGCAGTCGATCAGAGTATGCGCGTGATCGGGAGACTTCGGCGGATGATCCGTCAGCGGATCCGTCTCTCTGCGCGGCAGGTCAGGATGGTGATGTCCCTCTTGGATGAAGGCAAAGAACAGCTGCTCGAAGACATGGAAGACGACATCATCAATTTCACCAAGCAGGGCGCGCCGCTGCGCCCCCGGACTGTGGGACAGAAGATCTACGTCGATACCATCCGGAGAAATTCCATCACCTTCGGCATCGGCCCCGCTGGGACAGGCAAGACGTACCTCGCTGTCGCACTCGCTGCCTTTGCGCTTAGAAATCACGATGTCCAGCGCATCATCCTCGTACGTCCGGCGGTCGAAGCCGGTGAGAAACTGGGCTTCCTTCCCGGGGATCTGCAGGAAAAGGTGAATCCGTACCTTCGTCCTCTCTTCGATGGACTGCTGGATATGTTCGGCCCGGAAGACTTCATGCGGCTGCAGCAGAAGGGACAGATCGAAGTCGCGCCGCTTGCCTACATGCGCGGACGCACGCTCGAGAAATCCTTCATCATCCTTGATGAAGCGCAGAATACCACCATCGAGCAGATCAAAATGTTCCTGACACGTCTCGGGCACCGCTCGAAGATGGTCATCAATGGCGATACCACGCAGATCGATCTCCCGCCTCATGTCAAGAGCGGCCTTATCGATGCCGAGCGCGTGCTGAAGCACGTAAAAGACATCGGGCATGTCTATTTCAATGAAGACGACGTCGTCAGACACGATCTTGTGGCGGCGATCATTCATGCCTATGAAGAAGATGCGAAGAAAAAGAGTCACTAGTGACTGGTGACTAGTGACTAGTAGCTAGGGATGAGCGGCTAGGGATTAGGGGCTAGGAGTGACTTGTAACTTGTAACTTGTAATTTGAATACTACCTTCGGGCATCGCCCATCTTTATTTGCGGCGAAGCCGCTACCACAACCCTGAACCCTGAACCTTGAACCCACGACTTTCCATTCGAAAATCCATGATCTCGGAGGTGTTACCATGGAAATCACGATCAATTACAGTGATATGAAATTTTATGACGAAAACTATGAAAAGCTGATTCACACCGTCCTCACCAAGGGCGCCGAGCTGCAGAAGGTGCCGGAAGACGCAGAAATCAGCGTCCTCATCTGTGATGCGGATACCATCCACGAGCTGAATCGCGACTACCGCAATGTTGATGCACCGACCGATGTTCTCTCCTTTGCGCTGAACGAAGGGGAGGAGGACATTCCGGAGGAAGAAACAGAACTCGGAGATATTGTCATCAATCTGGATCGTGCCATCCAGCAGGCCAAAGAATTCGGACACAGTACGGAACGCGAAGTGGCTTACCTCTCCGTCCACGGCTTCCTCCATATCCTCGGCTATGACCATTATGACCCCGAAGAAAAGAAAGCCATGCGTAAGGCGGAAGAAGATATCCTCTCCGCCTGCGGCATCATCCGCATGATGACCGAAGGGGAGATCGAACGGGAAACGGGAATGAGTGACTAGCGACTGGTGACTGGTGGCTGAAATGCCATCTTCGGGCATCGCCCTATGTATACTCTGCGGCGCCTCCATATTTTTATGCGCCGCACCACCATTTCGCATTTCTCATTTCTAATTTCTCATTCAATTGAAGCTTTCAAGCGTAATCAAGGGGCAGCACGCCCCGTGGTCTAATCCTGAACCCTGCCATCTTTTATTTAGGAGACTCTATGAATAACGAAACCAAATTTCACTCCGGCTTCGTCGCTCTTGTCGGGCGGCCGAATGTCGGTAAATCCACACTTATGAATGCCCTTCTGGGGGAAAAGATTTCCATCGTATCCGCTCATGCGCAGACGACCAGAAATAAGATCACCGGCGTATGGAACGGTGAGAATTCGCAGGTCGTTTTCCTCGACACCCCCGGCATGCACAAGCCGCAGAGCAAGCTCGGCGAAGTGATCCGGCAGAATACCATGGACGCTTTGGACGAAGTCGACCTCATCGTATTTCTCTGCGCCGTGAACGATCCTCTGGGCGCAGGCGACCGCTACATCATTTCCCTCCTGAAAGACCGCAAGGTGCCTGTCATTCTTGCGCTGTCGAAGACGGACCTGATTTCCAAAGACGAACTCCTGAAGAAGCTCGTGCAGTACGATAAGATCTACAAGTTTGCCGAGATCGTCCCGCTCTCTGCCAAGACGGGAGATAATCTGGACGTCCTCATGAAGATGGTGGAAAAGTACCTGCCCGAAGGCCCGAAGTACTTCCCCGATGACATGGTGACCGACCAGCCGGAGCGAAACATCGTGCAGGAAATCGTCCGTGAAAAACTTCTCACGCGCACACGCGATGAAGTGCCGCACGCCATCGGCGTCTTCACAGAAGAATTCCATGAACGTGAAAACGGCAAGGTCTACATCCGCTGCACGATCTACGTCGAGCGTGATTCGCAGAAACGTATCATCATCGGGAAGAAGGGGACCGTCCTCAAAGAAGCAGGACAGGAAGCTCGCGAAGAGATCCAAAGTCTCATCGGCGCCCCCGTCTTCCTCGACCTCTGGGTCAAGGTCAGCAAGGACTGGAAGAACAAGGACTATATCCTGCGGGAACTCGGGTATAAGGAACACAGGTAGCGGCTGGCGACTAGGGATTAGGGGCTAGGAGTGACTAGTGACTGGTGACTAGGGATTAGTAGCTAGGGATTAGGTTTGCGATACGAGAAAACCGCTAGTTTCAAACCTCCGCGCATTTATATTTTATGCGATGCACCATCATTCCTCATTCCTCATTTTCCTGAACCCTGAACCCATCAACCTGACAACCTAAAAAGGAGTGGATGACTTATTTCTTCAGAGATAGAATGGATCGGCCTTTGGCTTTTCGTCATCTTGGTCGTTTCCTTTATCAATTACAACAATACGATGGTGAACTTTTCTTTTGCCCGCATGCGGAAGAAATACATCGAAGACAATGACGAGCAGGATCCGGCGCTCATCGAAAAAGTCGCGCCCTTCTACCAGCGCACGTCGCAGATCATTGGCGGTACGCAGGTTTCCTTCGTGCTGTGCAGCGCCGTGCTCGGGATTTCTCTCCTTGCGCTGGTGAGCCATAGCCTCGTCCTTTCGGAATTGCTTCTGGGGTGGGAACTCTGGGCCGAATGGAAATGGGGGGTATATGCGTTCCTTGCACTTCTTGTCATGGGGCTTCTCTTAGCGTACTGGGTGGGGACGATTCTTCTCCCCGGGGCGCATGCGCTGGTCGATCCGCTGCCCATCCTTGCTTCGCATACATGGGTCATCCGTCTGAACCGCCACCTGTACCGTCTCTTCGTCGAGGCCGGCCTTTTTGTGACGCGCCGCATCTTCCGCTTGCGGGGGACCCCCTTCCGTAATGAAGTCAATTTCACCTACACCGAGGACGAGATCCGCTGTATCGTCGAAGAGAGCCACCGGAGCGGCCGCCTGAATGCGCTCGAAAATACCCTCATCAAGAATTCGTTTGATTTCTTCGACCTCATGGCACGCGATGTCATGATCCCCAGAAATGAGATCGTCGTCTTCCACTTTGATGAGGATCTGTCCGAGGCCATGCGGCGCGTGCTGCCGAAGAGCCACCACACCTGCTATCCGGTCTGCATCGAGGATAGGGATCAGATCATCGGATTCATCCATGTGAAAGATCTCCTGCAGGGCTGTCTTTCGGGCCAGCTGTCTTTGAAGAAGATCAATCGTGAGATCCTGACCGTGCCGGAAGTCATGCCTGCGCCGGCGCTGCTCCAGCTCATGAAGAACCGACGCATCTATCTCGCTGTCGTCGTAGATGAGTACGGCGGCACCTCCGGCCTTGTCACGCTGAATGACCTCGTCGAAGAGCTCATCGGTGAGATCCCGCAGCCGGCGGAGAATGTCCCCTATGAGATCGTCCGTCAGAAAGATGGGACATATGAATTTGACGGCACCGTCATTCTCGAAGACGTATCAGACCGGCTGGAGATTGATCTCGCGGGAGAAAATAAAAGCGCCACCATCGCCGGCTTCGTATTCTCGAATCTGGAACGTATCCCGAAGGTGGGCGACCACGTCGACTTCTCTGGCTGGCGCTTCACCGTCCTGCGCCTTTCCGGCTTCCGCATCGTTCGCGTGAAAGCGGAGAAAGTAACTGGGAACTAGTGACTAGTGACTAGTGACTAGTGACTAGTGACTGGTGACTGGTAGCTAGGGATGAGTGGCTAGGGATGAGTAGCTTTCTCTCCTTGTCATTTCGAGCGAAGCGAGAAATCTTTGTCATTCGCGGTCAAACGAATGATATCAGAAAAGCGTAAACGGGAAACCTGCGCTCCGTAGACCTTCGGGCATCGCCTCTACAAAAAAAATCGGCGCGAAGCGCCGCACCACAACCCTGAAGTTTGAATGCAGGGATGAGTGGCTAGGGATTAGGGATTGGGGATTAGGGGTGACTGGGATTCTCCGGCATCGTCATCCCGAGCGCAGCCGAGGGATCTTTACTGCATTGCGGGAATCAGTGGGTATGCGCCGAGGGAAAACGATGTCCTGGCGCTGCCTCATATGCGACGATGAACGTTCTGCAATAAAGATTTCTCGACTACGCTCGAAATGACGATGCGCGCGAAGCGCTATCAAAACTTCGCGGCGCTTCCATATTTTTATGCGCCGCACCACCCCCGTTGAACCCTCTGAACCTGTTGAACCCGCCGAACCTCTTTGCACGCAATCAAGGGATGACACGTCCCATGGGCTACCCCCGAACCATCACACGTATCTATCATTAAAGGAACACCCGACTATGCCAATACCCCAAATACGAAATCTCGAAGGGATCGTCCTGCGCGCTGCCAAAGGCGGCGAAGGCGGGCGGAGCCTCTCGCTCTTTACTCGCGAGATGGGGCTCATTCGTCTGACGCTTCCGCGCGCCGTGATGAACCGGTGCGGGACAGGCATTCTCCTTTCCTTTGCCCACGTCCGTCTTTCAGCGGCGCTGTATCCCGAGTATGGTGTCATCAGCCAGTATGAGGGTCGCCTTCTTTTTGACATGATGAAGATTTCCTATGAAGACATGACCTGCTGGTACTATGTGATCGAGCTGGTGCTTGCCCTCTATCCTGTGGGGCAGAAGGAGGATGAAGCCTATGACATCCTCATGGCTGCTGCCCGCGCGGCGGAAAAGAGAAATCCTCGTGTCATTGCCTTCATCGCCGCCGTCAAGCTGCTGGCCGCGGCGGGTTACGATTCTACGGAAGCCATAGAAGACCCGCTCGCCCTTTCCGACGGAGCGAGAGATCTACTCAATCGCTTTCGCGGTTACCGCTGGGGAAGCCCTTTCGAAGGCTCGATTTCCGTATCCCTCTTCACGGAGTGTGCCCGCTACCTCGACCGTTTCCTTTCGACCGTCTGCGATACGGAGATGAAGACGGCGGGGGCGTTCTTGTGAAAACTTGCTTTTTATTAGAAATTAGTGTATACTTAATCGGAATAATTTCACAAACCCATCGATGAAGATTCTGCAACCGGAAGTTTTTGGTGTGCAGAATTTTTTTATGGGCATTCAAAATGGGGAGAGTTACTTATGGAAGAAACCCAAAAGAAATCCTTGATGGACAGGTTCCTGAACACCGTCGAAGTCGCGGGAAACAAGCTGCCTGATCCGGCCACGCTCTTTATCCTGCTGGCATGCATCGTACTCGTGCTGTCTGCCGTCTTTGCCTTCATGGGGGCCGAAGCGGTGCATCCGGGCACACACAAAGTCATCAAAGTCGTGAATCTTCTGACCGTCGACGGACTGCGCATGATCTGGTCGAAAGCCGTCAGCAACTTCTCCGGCTTTGCTCCGCTCGGCATGGTACTCGTCTGCGTCATCGGCGCGGGCGTCGCAGAAAAGAGCGGTTTCCTCGCCGCCTTCATGCAGAAGATCTTAGGAAGCGCGTCTCCGGCGATCGTCACCTTTGCGATCATTTTCGTCGGCATCAATGGCAATGTCGCAGGCGATGCGGCATTCGTCGTACTGCCGCCTGTGGCCGGCGTTATCTTCCTCAGTATGGGGCGTCATCCGCTCCTTGGCGTATTCTGCGCCTTTGCGAGCGTCGCAGCCGGTTTCTGCGCGAATATGATGATCGGCATGTCGGACTCTCTGGCCTATGGCTTCACCGAAGCAGCAGCTCGTATGATCGACCCGAACTACACCGGATCTCCGGCGATCAACTATTATTTTCTCGTGGCATCCTGCATCGCGCTTTCTCTCGTAGGTACCTTCGTCACCGAACGATTCATGGCACCGCGCTTTGCGGGTGCGGATCTTTCCAAGTATGAGCTCGATAAGGAAACCCTCGAGCTCACGCCGAAGAAGAAAGCCGCTGTCACAAAAGCACTTATCGCGACTGCCATCGGTCTTGCCGTTCTTCTCTTCATGTGCCTCGGCGATCATCCGATCCTGGGCGATCCGAAGACAGGTTCCATCATGGACGGGAAATCCCCCTTCATGTCCGGCATCATTCTGACCATCACCGTCATTCTTTTCATCCCGGGCGCTGTCTACGGCTTTGCTTCCGGGAAATACAAAAACGATAAGGATATGTTTGCCGACATTTCTCAGGCATTCAAAGACATTTCCTCCTACATCCTTCTCTGCTTCTTCTGCGCGCAGTTCACGAGCTACTTCGCGTGGTCGAACCTCGGTGCTGTCCTCGCCATCAAAGGGGCAGGCCTTCTGCAGGACCTGAACTTCACCGGCGTCCCGCTCATCATCGGCCTTGTCATCGTGTCCTCCATCGTGAACATCTTCATCGGCTCTGCCTCTGCGAAATGGGCGATCCTCGCGCCTGTCATGGTCCCGATGATGATGATCCTCGGCTATGACCCGGCCGTCACACAGGTCGCTTACCGCATCGGTGACTCCATCTCGAATCCGCTCTCGCCACTTTTCTACTACTTCCCGCTGATCTTAGGCTTCGTTCGCCGCTATGAAAAAGACACCGGCATGGGGACGGTCATCGCGAATATGCTTCCTTACTCCATCTCCTTCACCATCGTCTGGCTCGTCATGCTGGTCGTCTGGGTCATCCTTGACCTGCCGCTCGGCCCTGGCGGATTCATTCATCTGGGATGATGGGATCGGTCATGAGTGGCTAGGGATTATAAGTGATTAGTGACTAGTGACTGGTGACTAGGAGACTAGGAGATATCCGACGCCCGTATCGTCATTTCGAGCGAAGCGAGAAATCTTTGTCATTCGCGGTCAGGCGGTTGATGTTTGGAAACTCCAAACGGGAAACCTGCTCTTCGTCGACCTTCGGGCATTGCCCTATTTATATTGCGGCGAAGCCGCCACCACAACCCTGAACCCTGAGTCCAGTCACTTTTTGTACTATAAAGGAGAACTTATGAATTTCAAAGACGAAGCGAGCGCGCTGCTCCCTGAGATCCAGCGCCACCGCCGCATGATACATCAGCATCCGGAGCTGTCCTTTCAGGAAGAAAAGGCCACCGCATACATCCAGAAGGAGCTTGAAGCCCTCGGCATCGAAGTCACCCGCTTTGATGACTACTACGGCCTCATCGCCACCCTGCGCGGCGGAAAGAAAGGGAAGACCGTGCTGCTGCGCGCCGATATCGACGCGCTTCCTATCACGGAAGAGAATGATCTTCCTTACTGCTCTCTAAACAAAGGCGTGATGCACGCCTGCGGCCACGACTGCCATACCGCGATGCTCCTTGGTGCGGCGAAGCTCCTCGCTCGCAAAAGAGACGAGCTCGAAGGCACTGTAAAATTCCTTTTCCAGTCCGCCGAAGAGTCCGGTCACGGCTCGAACTACTATGTCGACCATGGCTGCTTCGAAGACGTCGACGGCGCGATGGCGATGCATGTGATGAATGAGATCCCGAAAGGCACCTTCAGCATCGAAGAGGGCCCTCGCATGGCTTCCTGCACCGACTTCACACTGACCGTGCACGGCGTATCCACCCACGGCTCCATGCCGCACCTCGGCAAAGATGCCATCGTCGCTGCGAGTGCCATCATCATGAACCTGCAGACCCTTGAGAGCCGCGTGAATAATGCCCTCCGTCCGCTCGTCATTACCATCGGCACCGTGCGCGCCGGCGGCCAGTTCAATATCGTCGCGGACAAAGTCGAGATGACCGGCACCATCCGCACCTTCGATCCCGAGACTTTCCGCGAAATGCCGATTTCCTTGAAGAAACTTGCAGAAGCCACCGCCGAAGCGCTCGGCTGCACCGTGGACATGACCATTCAGACCAGCGAGCCTGCCGCTATCAATGACAAGCCGCTCCTCGTAAAGACGGCGCGCAAGGCTGCCGTGAAGCTCTACGGCGAAGACGTCCTCGCTTCCATGAAGCAGAAGATGGGCTCCGAAGACTTTGCCGTCATCATGGAGAAAGTCCCCTCCGTCCTCTGCTTCCTCGGCTACCACGATGAAGAAGACGGCACCACCTTCCCGCTTCACACGAAAGACTTTTGCGTCAATGACGACATTTTGGACAAGGGCAGCGCCCTCTTCGCCCAGTTCGCCACCGATTTCCTGAAAGGAGAGAAAGCATGATCGACACGAAAGCACTGGCACTCGCAGAAAAAGACTACATCGTGGGCGAGCGCCGCTATTTCCACTCCCATCCCGAGCTGGGAAATCATGAAGTGAATACCACGAAGCACATCATGGCCGAGCTTCAGAAGATGGGCGTCGACGAGATCCTCTCCTGGGATGACATCACCGGCTGCGTCGGCATCATCCACGGGAAATACCCCGGCAAGACCGTCGCCCTTCGCGCCGACATCGATGCCCTCCCCATTCAGGAAGCCGACCTCACAAAGTCTTACGCCTCCCGGAATGCCGGCGTCATGCATGCCTGCGGCCACGACTGCCACACCGCCATGCTCCTTGGCGCGGCGAAGATCCTGACCGCGCATCGGGAAGAGCTTCACGGCACCGTGAAGCTCCTTTTCCAGATGGCAGAAGAAATCGGCACCGAGTCCCGCCACTACGTCGAGAAAGGCGCGCTCGCTGACGTTTCCGCCATCTTCGGCATGCACATCTGGGCGACCCTCGAGTCCGGCACCGTCAATATCGACGACGGCCCCCGCATGGCATCGAGCGATCGATTCGTCATCAAGATCCATGGAAAATCCGCCCACGGCAGTGCGCCGGACCAGGGCAAAGACGCCATCGTCGCTGCCGCAGCCGTCGTCATGGGTCTGCAGACACTATCCAGCCGCGTGAACGATCCGCAGAATACCTTCGTCCTCACCGTCGGTATGATGAATGGCGGCACCCAGAGCAACATCATCGCTGACGAAGTCGAGCTCGTCGGCACCACCCGTGCCTTCGACAAAGCCTTTCGCAAGAGCCTTCCCCAGCTCATCGAAGCATGCGCCGCAAAGATCGCCGAAGGCTATGGATGCAGTGCCGAGTGCTCCTACCGCTTCGGCCCCTCGCCTCTCATCAATGAGCACAAAGAGCTGAATGACATCGCGCGCAAGGCCGCTTCTGACATCATGGGGCAGGACGCCCTTGTTCCCATGGAAAAACAGATGGGCGCAGAAGACTTCTCTGTCTACCTTGAGACCATCCCCGGCCTCTTCGCCTTCTTAGGTGCCAGAAATCGGGACAAAGGCATCGACTGCGTCCACCATCACCCTGCCTTCGACGTCGACGAAGACACCTTCCCGGATGGCAGTGCCATCTACGCACGATTCGCCATTGACTGCCTGAAAAAACTAGAGAAACACTGACTAAATCGTTATTCGATTTTACTCTTATATTTCCTTGCATTGCATGAAAATACATGTGAAATCGAATTCTGCGATTTAATCAGCGTTTCCCTAAGCAAGTAATACAACACATAAAAACGGCCGCTCGCAAGAGCCGGCCGTTTTTGCGTGGGATGGATGAAGAAACGAGGATGCCGTTTCCCCGAAACAAAGCCTTCCCCGCATGGGGAAGGTGGCGAGCGGAGCGAGCCGGATAGGGTACTGGCGGTATGAAAGAGAACGGGAAAGATCGTCTCAAGTATGTCGTTTGCGAAAGCACCCTATCCACCGCTGACGCGGTCCCCCTTCCCCAAGGGGGCAATGCTATTAAGTTAAGCGGCAGAACGTTCTTGGCTCCCCATCGGGGGAGCTGCCCGAAGGGCTTGCACATATTGCCTTCGGCACTTCCCCCGAAGGGGGAAGCAAGACGTTACGTAGCTAACGATTTCCTTAATTTAATAGCCTTCCCCTCAAGGGGAAGGTGCCCCGAAGGGGCGGATAGGGTTAGCCCCGTGGGCATGCCAGTCACTAGTCACTAGTCACCAGTTACTCGAGGCTACTAATCCCTAATCCCTAGCTACTCATCCCTGCTTTCAAACTTCTAGCGGTATGAAAAAGAGCGGGGAAGATCATCTCAAGTCAACGATTCACGAAAGCGCCTTCTCGCAAAAGCACCTTATAAAACCTATCTATACTTACAAGAAGAGAAAATCTAATACTATAAATGATTTTAATGTTATTTATCGTTCCAGATATCGATAAATGCAAGAAAAATCAGAGATTGTGCATTTTCATGATTAAAAAGGAAGAAGAGAAGATTGGCAAACATACATGAAATTTCTAAAAGTATGAGCCAAAATCATCCTTGAACCAAAGTCGAAAGTGTGGTATCCTGCTACTAGACCAAAGTCTAGGCTTCGGGCTTATGGTCCAAAGGAAATAGACATGAAAAGCAAGCAGAGGAAACACGGTCACTCGAGCGGAGCTTTCATGGACGTTGACTTTGAAAAGAAGAAGCAAAATTTTTTTCAAAGGGAGATCACTATTATGAAAAAGATCCTCGCACTGGCTGCTGTAGCAGCACTCACCGCTGGCGTA
>UQQQ01000028.1 GCA_900543165.1 uncultured Dialister sp.
ACCCTGAACCCTGAACCAAATGAAAGCAAAGTAAAAAGGGGCTGTGAAGAAATGAGGATTCATTTCTTCACAGCTCCTTTGTACCAGCGGCGATAAGATGCTGATTTACTTTTCTTCTTTCTCAGCGAGCTGCTTTTCCAAACGGCGGATCTTTTTCATCAATTCCGGCAGGTGCGAGAGAGCAGCTTCGACTCTCCCCCACTGGGCGTGGGTTCTCGCCGGATAGCCGAGGTAGGTGCCTGGGGTCTTGATGGTGCCGATGATACCTGTCTTGCCTCCGAAGACAGCATTGTCACAGATGGTGATATGGCCATTCACGCCGGTCTGTCCGGCCATGATGACGTGATCGCCGACTTTGGTGCTGCCGGCGATACCGACCTGCGCGCAGAGGAAATTGTCTTGGCCGACTTCGACATTGTGTCCGAGATGGCAAAGGTTATCGATCTTGGTACCGCTTCCAACGATGGTATTGTTCATCGCGCCATTGTCGACGGTGGAGCAGGCGCCGATCTCGACGTCGTCTCTGATGACAGCGCGGCCAAGCTGGCGAATGTGATGGTGATGGCCCTGTTCATCGGTGGAGAAGCCGAAGCCCTGACCGCCGACGACGGCGTGCGCACGAAGGACGACGCGGTCGCCTAAGATGCTGTTCTCGTGGACGACAGCACCCGGATTCAGCTCGCAGTCTTTGCCGAGCTTCGCATACTTTCCGATGTAGCAGTACGGGTAGATGACACAGCCGTCTCCGATCTCAGCGCCTTCTTCAATGACGGCATACGCCATGATGGTGACGTTTTTGCCGATCAGGGCTTTTGCGCTGATGACAGCGGTCTCATGGATGCCCGGTTCCCATTTGTTTTCCGGACGGAAGACTTCGATGAGTTCGCCAAAGGAGCGGCGGGCATCGGGGACGACGATAAGATTCTTCGTGTAGTGGGCGGGGAGTTCATCGACAAGGATGACACCGGCCTGCATTTCTTCAATGTGCTCGGCATAGACGCCGCGGGCAAAGGTCACCTGCGATGGGCCTGCGCTTTCTGCGCTGGCAACGTCATCGATCAGGACCGTGCTGTCCCCATAGAGGGTGCCGCCGATCAGGGCAGAGATTTCACCTGCTGTTTTTTTCATGATGGACCTCACTTGGATGTGGACGAGGCAGCGCTGGATGCCGCTTTCGCTGTGCCATCGATCTTAGCCATTACTTCATCGGTGATGTCGACGGCACCGATGGGTACGGCTCTCTTATGCATGACGATGCCGATGCCCTTTTCTTTCGCGATCTGGGCTGCCTGAGACTCTACCATGGACTGGATCTGTTTCTGTTTGCTCTGGATGAAAATCATGCGCTCCTGCTGGGCGGACTGGACTTTCTTCTGCATGTCTTCATCGGAGAGTCCGCTCTGGGAGTCCTGATTCAGGCGGTCTCTGATTTCTTTATCTTTATCACTGATCTCTTTTTCGATAGACTGGATCTTCGGAGAGGAAGCTTCCAGTTTTTGGTAGTCGATGACTGCCACTTTATGTTCACTGCCACAGCCGGCAAAGGCGAGTGCTGCGCCAATGAGTCCTACACAGGCCAGTTTTTTCCACATAGCCATTCGATTTCCTCCTACTTGGTAATATTGACTATACGATTCACCATATCCCCCGTCACGTCTTCGGCGTGGATATTGGCTTTGTATTTCGAGAAGATCATGGAAAGGTGCTTGTCAGAGGCCTCGCGGGCGGCAACTTTTCGGATGTCTTCCATTATTTCTTTCTTGACGGCGGCCATCTCTTTCTGCTTGGCATCGATCTTCTGTTGCCAGTCTTCGTTCCACGATGGATCGAGGGGATCTTCAGGAAGAGGCTCATCGACGTTCGTATCCTGAGAGAGGTTCTGCTTGATGTCTTTCGCGGTCTTCTCTGAAAAGTCAGCGAGCTCCTTCGATGCGTTTTCTTTTGCCTCTTTCATCGTTTTCACTTCGTCCTCTGTCCAGCCGATGGTATCCATCTTCGCCCGCTCGGTGCGAAGGTCCATCAGGTCATGGAGGCGCTGCTTGACGTCTTCCTTTTCGGAACCGGTGACGCCGAGGACGGTGAGCTTCATCTGAAGATTCGCCATCTCGGCGCGCTCTTCGTCAGTGAGGCCATCGGGCGTGAAGGTCTTGTCCTTCTTGTGCGCTTCGCTGATGGTTTTGTAGAGTTTTGCGAGGCCGTCATTCAGTTCGTCTTCTTTCGCCTTGACCTTCGTCTTCCACTCATTCTCGGCAGCCATGCGCCGGCTCTGATCGGAGAGCGCGGCCTTGATGTGCTGCTGCTGCGATGCGATGTGAATGAGCTTGTTTCGTTCATTCTGATACTGACCAAGGAGATGGTTGTACTCAGTCTCGAGGCGGAAATATGTACTGTATTTCGGATGGGCTTTCACAAGGGTCTCCAAATCGACCACGCCGTAGGAAACGGCAGGTGGCGCCGGCTCCTCGTTTTTTTTATCGCTGCATCCGCTTACCGCCAGGGAGCCTGCCACGAGGAGGGCAGCCGCCATGGTGTATACACAGTTTCTATATTTCATAAGACGTCCTTATTTTTTGCTTTCAGAGGAAGCTGCGGATGCTGCGGAAGAAGCGGAAGAGAGGGACTTCGAGAGGGAGTCGGTGACTTCCTTCGTGATGTCGGTGCCACCGTAAATGACAGCAGATTTATCGACGACCAGTGCAAGACCCTTCTTGGATGCGACGGACTTCACAGCGCCGGTCACCTGGTCATCCATGTCTTTCTCGATGGCCTGTCTCTTCTGATTGAACTGCTGCTGCATGTCAGTGAAGAGCTTTTCTTTTTCTGCATCACTCATGCCTTCGGACTTCGCATCGAAGTCTTTCTGCATTTCGTCGGCAGTTTCTTTCATCTTCTGCTGGTAGTTCGCTGCGAGGGTGCTATTGGCAGAAATCACTTCTCTCTGGTCGACGACGCCGATGTCAGAGGTCGGAGCAGCATTTGCAGTATCGCCCATGGATACCACCGCCATCGCTGCTACGGAGGCGATGAATACGCCAGCTAAGGCGAAGGAAAAAATCTTTACGTTTTTCTTGTTACCAAGAGTTGTCATCATGATAGGTTACTCTCCTCATTTATAAATTGGCAATCAGGCGGAGCCACTTGCCTTCTTCATCATTATACACATATTCGAGCGTCATGTAATTATGGATCTTATAGGAAAATCCATATTCATTCTCTTTTTTCTTACAATCACGGTCATAGCGCAGGGCGAAACGCTCGCCGAAGGGGATCTGTCCAAAGGCATGGTGGCTGTTTTCTACGAAATCATACTTATAGCCCAGATCCATGACGCGCCCGAAGTGATGATACCAGCCGCCATAGACATTCCAGTCGACGGGGCCGGGGTAGAAGCGGGCCTCGCCGAAAATCACATTGTTCCTGCCCACGAAATGCCCGAGCATGCCTTCGATCGCCGTATTGCGATTTCCATCGCGTCCAGCATCCATCCATGCTTCTGTGCGGATGATCCAGTGATCGGTCAGTGCATCGACCTTGAGCTCTGTAATCTCCCCAGGATAAAGGTAGACCTTTGTCTCTATGCCATACTTTTCAATGAAGGGATCCTTAGCGAGGATGTCATTCATCGAGACAGCCAAGTCTTTCTGATGACGGGCGACAAACTCGAGCGGAAGCCCTTCAAGGCTTCGAAGGGCATGCTCCGTCTCATTCACCGCGCGAAGCATCAGGAGGCGTGGAATGGTGGTCTTGTGCAGGGTGAGCTTTCCGGTGCGGACGATCGTCCCCTGTGGAATGAGGGAAATCCGCACCTTTGTCTTCTCCCCCGAGGTCACTTCGAAGTTGGCCGTGAATTCCGGGAGGATCTCCTTAAGAAGCTCTCGCCCGGCAGACTCAGAGACACTCTCCGCCCAACCGACCGAGTCGACGGGAAGCCCGGAGAGGAGCTGGCTCATAAGGAGCGGTACGCCGGCGGTATCCTTCTTCACCAGCGCTGCCGCTTCCGGAGACAGATTCCCATAGTCGATCTCTGTCTCCACCTCGCGGATCATCTGCCCGACGGGAGTGAGCGATACGTGAAGCGCCGTCTTTTCGCCATAGGCGGCAGATATATCATCCACCACATAGCCCACGACCACACGATTCACGATGTCTGCAAGGACCTTATCGTACTCGCTCTCGTGCGAGCGAAAGAGACTCTCATCCTTGCCGACAAGGATGCGGTTTCCTATGGCAGAAATACTCGCCGTGATCCGCTTCTCCACAGCGGGCGGCATACCGCCCGCTCCCGTGACGGAGACGCTCACTTCGCGGATCGGTGCCGCCTCTGCCCCTGCGGGAAGCAGGAATGACGAAACGAGCAGGGCAAGACCTGCTCGAGTCATCGAATGAAATAAGGAAGAATGCATGGCTCCTCCTTTGGAAAATCAGTGGATAGCCGGCAGAATGCGGCACAGGTTAAGAGGTGCAATTGGTTCAACGGAGAATATTCCCGAACCCGCCCCTGCGGGCACCTCCTTCCAGCGGAAAGAGGGAGAAATCGGAGCTGCGGCGCTTTATGTATGGCGCCGCAACGCCATTTCTCATTTCGCATTCAAATCAGAACTGTGTACCGAAGCTGAAGTGGAATTTATTCTTATCGCCGTGGCCATAGTCAAGACGGATCGGTCCGATCGGTGTCTGGAGACGCAGGCCTACGCCGCAAGACCACTGGAAGCCATCATCATCTTCATACCACGGGATCTGTCCGTCATCGATGCCCCAGGTGCTGCCTCCATCGGTGAAGAGGACGCCCTGTACTTTCTTGGCGATCGGGAAACGGTATTCCAGTGTCGCCGCGTACATTTTCTTGCCCTTGAACTGGTCATCTTCATAGCCGCGGAGGGTATTCGAGCCGCCGAGGTCGAAGAGGTTTCCGTAGGAGACATCGCCGTCGATGTAGCCGCCCTGCAGACGGAGCGCGAGGATGTGACCATTGCCGAGGCCTTTGTAGAAGCGGCCTTCTGTCGTGAACTTATAGAAGTCATAGTCACCGCCGAGGCCATGTCCGCCCCACTGGGTGGTGAAGGAAATGCGGCGGCCCTTGCTGGCATTGAAGTAGTTATCGCGGTTATCGAAAACGTGCGAGAAGGTGAAGCTGTTCGTGGTTCCGAAGTTATCCATGATAGCCTTTTTCCACTCAGCTTTTACTGCATCAGTCTGGTTATTCCCTACGCTGCCCCATTCGAAACCGTCATGGTCATCGTATTCTTCCTTCGCACTTTCAAAGGTGAAGTAGTTCGTGCGATATTCCCCATTCTGTCGTCCCCAGGTGAGGTTCCAGCCGCTTCTTCTCTTATCGTATTCTGCGACGGTATCGCCGTTCGAATCATAGTCATCGTATTCATAGATGCGGTTGAAGATGGAAGCCCCGAGGGAGTCGCCATTAGAATTGATCCACGGACGGGTATAGGAAATGGTATAGTTCTTACCGTTGCCGGCGCCGCCGAATTCCCAGTGGAAATTGACCTTATCGCCTGTGCCGCGGAAGTTCGTATCACCGAGCTCGACGATGCCGACTGTACCATCGGAGTCAGAGTAGCCGGCACCGACAGTGATGACGCCGGTCTTCTGCTCAACGACATCGATCTCGATGACGACATTGTGTTCATTTTCTTTGCCAGGGAGCAGCTTCATATTGACATCTTCGAAGTAGCCCAGATTATAGAGTCTTTCCATGGAGCGGCTTGCCTGGAATTTATTGAAGGGCTTGCCCTTCTTCATCTTGAGTTCGCGGAGGATGACTTTGTCCTTCGTCTTATCATTGCCGACGAGCTGGATGTCTTCGATGACACCTTCCGAAATATTTACTTTCAGGATGCCTTTCGGCGTCACTTCGACATTCGGGATGGAGACGAGCATGTAGCCCTGTTTCAGGTACACATCTTCGATTTCCTTCAGCTTCTGGTTCACGAGGACGAAGTTCAGGACGCTCCCCTCCGGCACCTGCAGGATGGACTTCAGGTAATCAGAGGTGAAGATGGTATTGCCGGTGAATTCCACGCCGCGAACAATGGGGTTTGCAACAAGACCATAAGTGAGGTCCACGCCTTCGGGGATATCCTTGAAATTCGGACGGATCTGGGAGAAGACACCGGTCGATCCAAGAGATGCCACATCATTGCGGATCCCCTCAGCGGTGACAGTGCTGCCCGGTTTGCTCTGCAGAAGAGGAGACAGCTTCGTCTTGACTTCTTCCGGAATCCCGTCGAAGTCGACATGCGCGATGGTCTTGCCTGTATGTGCTTCGATGGCTGCGTCATCGTCCGCCGAAAGATAGAGCGAGGCATCACCCACTGCGACGGTCTGGTGAGACTCCTTCACTTCCATGGACGGTTCCGCTTTTTCCGTCTGGTCGGAAATCTCGGCTGTCTTGCCTGCTTCCTTCCCGCTCTTCACATCGATCATGGAGCTTTGGGACATGCCGTTCTGGGAGCCAGTCATCTGCGGCGCTTCCGCAAAGACATCTGCGCCGGAAAGTGCAAGCAGGATCGCAGAGGCAAGCAGTGCTTTCTTATATGTTGCTGTCATCGTAAATTCCTCCTCATGTATTGGATGGTGAATTTCTATGGAAACACGGATTCAATCGTTGTCAGATTTTACTCTTGAATTTTGGTACATGACGAGGAATAACCTGCCGCGAATAGCGAGCTATGTAAGGAAGGTTATAACAAAGTCATGTATAAAAATTCTTGTAGATTCTGCGATGGAATCAGCGTTTCCCTATATATTATTTATGGAAATACAGATGGGTGTCTGGCGTACTTGCCAAAACACGTGATTCCCTTAAATAACATGTGGGGCCATGGGTTCAGTGTCAGCCCCCCCGGTGTATCGCCCTTTGATTGCGAACGAAAGAGGTTCAGCAGGTTCTAAAGGTTTAACGGAGGTGGTGCAACGCATAAAAATATAGAAGCGCCGCACCACCATTCCTAATTTCTCATTTATTTCCTCTCAAGGCTCTTCCCGCTTCGCCTACGACACGCTGGATCTCCTGATCCGAGAGAGCGGGAGCGGCGGGCTTCGGAGCAGCAGCCTTTATGGGAGCCGGCACTGGCGTACTGACGACGGGCGCAGCTTTCGGGGCTTCGGGGGCTTGTTTCGTTTCTACCTGTTCTGTCATGACAGTCTCCACAGGGGCAGGAACCTCTTCAGCTTTCTGCACTGCTTCCTCGACCGGCTTTGGTGTCTCGGGGGATGTCGTGACCACTGTCTGGGCCGGCTTAGCCGGAACAGGCGGCGGGAAGAGGCTATCTTTCAGGAGCGACGCGCCGAGAAAAAGAAGTCCCGCCACAGCCAGCGCGCCGCCGCGAAGCAGCCACTTCCGGCGCGGCGAAGTCCCTCTCACCTCTTTCAGGCGCTGCATCTCTGCCTGTGCCATGATGAGATTCATCTCGCCTGTCAGTTCTTTATGGTTGGAATAGGAATTTTCCGCCTTTTCCAGCCACCTCTTCACTGATTTCACTCTCTTCAGCGTATCTCCTGACATACTGCCTCCTGCGCAGGAAACCGGAATCATTCCGATTTCCTGTTAACCACTGGTTACATGACTCTTATATATAATCAGCGTTTTAGAAGAACAAGTGAACATCCAAAATTTTTATTTATTTCGTATTTTCTTGTATTTTCAAGCATTATTGTGGAAATGCGAGTGATTTCAGGATAGGATTACAAGTTCAATAGGTTCAAAAGATTCAAAGGGTTCAAAAAGGACGGCGCAGTGCATAAAAATAAAAAGCGCTGCCAAGTTTTGGGTTTTGAAAAACGTCCTCGCAGAACCAGTTGACCCTTCAGAGCCTGCTAAACTCATCAGCCACCCCTATTTTCTCTCATGGATCAGCTTCGAGAGCATCCCGCGGAGACGCCGGATGCCGCGTTTCTCCAGGCGGTAGACGTAGGCCTGGCTGACACCCATGGCATCGGCAGTCTCAGCAGCGGTCTGCTCCGCCAGATAGACCGAGCGGATGACATCCTGCTCTTTGGCAGAGAGTCTCTGCACCGCCTCATCGACTGCCGCATGCAGCGATTCACGGTCAGCACTTTCAAAAGCCATGTCAGGAATGGCCTGCGCGAGGAAGACTTTCTCTTCTTCTCCGTCTTCGAGAAGGATTTCCTTTTTATTGGCATTCAAGAAATTCAGCATGCGTCCGCGGATGCGGTGGATAGCATACAGAGAGAAGGCAACACCGGTCGAGGGATCATAGCGCTCGACGGCCTCCATGAGCCCTACAGTGCCTTCCTGAATAAGGTCCATCGTCACTGCCTCCTGCAAGCCGTACTTGACGGCCTCCTTAAAGACAAGCGGCTGGTAATTCTCGATCAGACGCTGGCGCGCATCGATTTCCTCTTCGTCTTTATATTCTTTCCAAAGCGCCTGCTCTTCCTCCCGGCTGAGCAAAGTCAGACGGGATAAACAGGCTTTGTATTCTTCAAGCATAGAAATACTCCATGTAACTGATATTGACCATATTCACATTTCCGAGTTTTCGAAAGTAGTGACTAGGGATTGGAGATTAGGAGCCTCGAGTGACTAGTGACTAGTGACTGGTGATTTAAATGCCACTTTCGGGCATCGCCCTATATACTCCGCGGCGCTTCTGTTTTTTATGCGCCGCACCGCCATTCCTCATTCCTGATTCGAGCAGAGCTTTCATCCACAATCAAGGGACACGCCCCTTTGGCTAACCCTAGAACTTAAAGCTCCAGTCGCTGCCGATGTAGCTGTCGTGATTACTATTATACCACGATGAGAGGCCGATGCGCGAATTCAAATCATAATGGAAGCCCAGACTCTTTTCCTCATTATTCACACCCATGGTCGCAGTCAGCATGAAGTCATTGAAGAGGTACTTCCCGATCTTGATGTAGTAGTAGCTGTCATTGTTGTCATCGATGTTGTCATAGTAGTCTGTCAGGTTCGACGTGATGCTGATGAGGTCAAGGCCGATCTTATCCGCAAGGAAGTCCTGCATCGTATTCCCAAAGAGCATAGTGAGGCCGGCATTGAAGAGCGCCCCCTGCATCGAGCCATCCTTATCCTTGGTCGGATCCTGATGGAGCGTCAGCAGCATGATGATCTGCGAATCATTCAGCGCAGGATCGCTGTGGAAGATCGTCTTCATATCACCGGGCGGCCCATCCAGTTCGGCTTTGATATTGTAATGACCGACCTTGGTATCGGCGCGTGCATGGATGACGGGCAGGAAGGAGCCGGGAATGCCGCCCCAGACAGCATTGGCCTGATCGATCTTGAATTCCGTCATATTGATCTTGACCGTTCCTTTTTCGACATTGACACGGCCCGTCATGATCGGTTCCTGGAAGTGCCCCATCATGGAAATGTTTCCTTTGACCATGAGATCATAGAGCGAGCTGCTGTAGAGCCGTACATTGTCTCCGATGGCTATATCGATCTTTGTCAGGAAATTGGCCGACGACTCGCCGCTCTCAGAAAGGAGGGCAAGCGGTACTTCGCAGGTCGCATCGTGGATAGAGATCTGGCCCGTGACACCGAGCTGATCCATGAATTCACCCAGAGAAAGGTCAGCATCGACCGCCCCTTTGTAATAGGCAGAGTCGATAGAAGGGGTATGCATATGCACTTCCCCATCATAATGCGTGATGGCCTTCTCTTTCCAGTCGGCGGAGCCTTTCGCCGTGACGCCGCCGCCACCGAAGGAGGCACTGCCGTCAAATGTCACGCGATGTCCATCAAATCGTAAGGACAGATCGATCGGCTGAATGACTTCATTCATGGTCATAAGACCGAGCGCCCCATTTTTTGCTGTGATGCTGCCCATAAGCTCCGGGTCACGATAGTCACCGACAAGCTGTACATGTCCCTTGATCGGGCCGCTCGCACTCGTCACGGCTTTACCGAAGAGAGCCAGAATATTCATATCTGCCTGATCAAGATTGAAATCGACAGCAAGCGGCACTGCTTCATCTGTGGTGCTGCCGGTGAAAAGATTGCCAGGGAGTGTGCCCTTGGCACTCGCACGATAGTTTCCCTTCGATACCAGCGCACTTTGCAGCGTCACGACATTGCTCTTGGCATTCGCCATCAGAGAGAAGCTGTCAAAGCCGATATCTCCGTAGCTCGGATGGTCGATGCCGATCGAAATGTCCGCTTCCGGCGATGTCTTATTTCCACTGAGGATGACTCCGGCCGTCAGTCGGCCGCCCATCCGTATGCCATCTCGTCCCAATACCTGCGGCAGCCAGGATACCTCCATGTCTTTGGCTGCGAGCTGGATAGAGAGATCGCCGTCACTATTCATAGAGCCTTCTGCCGCAAGCAGTCCGTCTCCTACCGGAAGATGAAACTGACGGATCGACAACGCCCCATTCATGTAGGAGAAATCGATCACTCCCTGACCGACAGGCGTATCCCCCAGATGTCCTCCCAAGAAATCTGCTTTGAAGTCGATGCTGGGGTTCTCCAGCGTCCCTCCGATCTGCATGCCGCCATTGACAGCGCCATCCACCGCCGACTCAGGCAGCTTGAAAAGACGCATGGCCTCCTTGATATTCCATTCCTTAAATCGGAGGAAGCCCTGCAGGATATGGGAATCCATGTGATAGCTACCTCTCCATTCGAAATGGCCATTCTTCTGATTGAATACGCCGTCATCAAGGCTCACGACATGGTTCTGATAATAGATGCCGGCAGATGCCATATAAATGGCAGTGCCGCCGACAGAGATCTGTCTGGAGGAGATCGTCCCTTCAAAGACCGGATCTTCCATTGTCCCTGATACATGCCCGCGCATATTGACCTTGCCGTCTGCTCCGCGTCCCGGAAGCATCCGCGAAAGGCTGATGTCATTCAGCGACACATCCATATCGATTGCGTCCGGCTCGACCGTACCGCTCACGATGGCTGTACCATCATAGATATAGGCGAGTCCGTTTTTCAAAGTGATGCCATTTCCATCATAGGTATATTCGCCCGAAACGCTCTGGAAAAGCTCACCCATGACAGAACCATCGAAGGCCAGAAAATCGCCCTTCACCTGTGGCGCTTCCATCGTGCCTGTGACAGTCAAGGTATTTTCGATCCAGCCCGTCACCGGGTAGTCCTCTCCGGCAAGTGCGAGCAGTTTCTCGATGCGCGTCTTGTCTGTATCGATGGTGAGTGCGAGAGGGTGCGGCGCCAAGAGGCCGATGCTCCCCTTCACAGTATGCTTTCCGTCCGGTCCTTCCATGCGAAGCGAGGTGATGGTCACCAGCTGATTTCCGAGTGATACATGTCCTGCGATACGGTCAAAGGAGATGCCACGGATCTCCCCATCCCGCGCTGTGAAATCTGCCGCGCCGGACGGATCCTCCCTGCTCCCGCTGACCACGAACCGGCCGGAGAGACGCCCGGCCATATCCATCCCTGAAATACCGGAAAGCCCGGAAAGGTCGATAGACGATGCTTCGCCTGAGAGCGAGAGATATGGCCCATACTTCCCTTTCACGGTGAATGCGCCTTCGCCGGATGTGCCGGTCAGGTACGAAATATCCATCACGCCGCCGCGTGAAGCGACCTCCCCCGAGAGGGTATCCATGGACATCCCATCATACGAAAGATCCATGCCATAGAAAACGCCATGCCAATCGCCATCTCGGTAGCTACCAAAGCCGGAGGCCTTGCCGGCTGCCATATTCTCATACGAAAGACCTGCGCCATCCATTTCTCCGGAAGCCATTTCCAAAGACAGTGTGCCTTCTTTATAGGTGCCCTTCGCCTTCCCCGATCCGCTCACAATGCCGGAAGCGGAAATCCCGACCGGAAGAGAAGAAAGGTCGATATGCTCTCCGGCTGCTTCGCCTTCGAAGGCTCCGCTTGTCATATCATATGAGCCTTCGCCGATCAGAAGACCGCCCGCCATCTGTGCCTTCAGATAAGGGATCGAGATCCGATCCTCTCCATAGACAAAGCGCACATTCGCCTCTTTGACAGAAAGATTCTCATACTGCCCGTCCTTCACATGGGCTTCGCCGGACACGAAAGGATTTCCCATCGTCCCGGAAATATCTACGCCGCCGGAAACAACTCCTATGACGCCTTCCTCCGGCAGCAACTCTTCCGCCTTGATATCCTTCAGGTTCACATGCCCCATCAGGATCGGATCATCCACGTCAAAAAGAACTTTCACATCCCCGGCAAATGTCTGCCCGTTCACCTTTACGGCTACTTCGGTGATGACGGCTTCGCCATTTTCAATATCAAAAAAGGCTGCCCCGTCAGCCAGAATAAAATGATCATAGCGAAGAGCAGCATCTTTGATAGAGCCTTGGACATGATAAGCGACAGCGCCATCACTTTTCCAGATCTTGGCGCTGGTCACCTGTCCTGTCCCTTTGTCTATATCAAGTTTTGAAGAAATCTGTGGGAACTGCTCTAAGAGCGGCTTCAGAGAGGTCAAGGAAACCGGATCTGTCTCCAGACTGATTTCCATGTTATTGGTATTCGTGTACTTCACGTCTCCCTTGAAATGGCTGTCAAATGCCTCTCCCGCAAAAGAGCCTGTGATCGTACCCGTGCTATCCCAGCCGAGCGTGCCTCCCAGCGAAGTGAAATCATACGAACCGATATCCGGTGCGGTGATAGATGCATTCCCGTCCTTCACGATGACCTGTCCAGTGAAAGTACCATTGTCCGAAGAGTCCGATGGTTTTAGAATCTTCTCTACATTCCAGAGTCCATCAGTCCCCTTGGCAAGGTGCACTTCCGGATTCTCGATGGTCACCGTCTTCACGACATCGGCGATACCGCCATCTTTGAAGGCATAGTTGTACAGCGCAGAAGCAGACCATCCGATTTCCAAAGAAGGCGACTTGAATACAACCTCTCCTTTCGCGTCCTTTAGCTCAAGGTCGGTGAAGGAAAGATCATAATTCGGATCCAGATCCATCAGGGTCCACGTCAGGGTGCCATTGATGCGATCCCCTGCCGCGTCTTTGATGACGGGTTCCAGATTCTGTGTGATAATCGGACGGATCAGCAGATAAATGATACACAGCATGATGAAAATAAAGGCTGCGATACCATTGATCCACCATTTGATTCTGCTAGCCAAGGTCAAGTTCTCCAAATTAAAAATAAAGTTTCAAGGTTCAGGGTTAGCCCCGGGGGCGTGCCGCCCCTTGCTCGGGGATGAAAGGGTGGAAACCGGTTCTATAAGTTCAAAAGGTTCAAAGGAGGTTGGTGCGGCGCATAAAAAATCAGAAGCGCCGCGGAGTATAAATAGGGCGATGCCCGAAGGTCAGCGATTAACAGGCTTCCCATTTATGGTTTCCTGACATCATCCTTTTGACCGCGAATGACAAAGATTTCTCGCTTCGCTCGAAATGACGATATGCGAGTCTGATGTCTCCCAGTCACCAGCCACCAGCCACTAAAATTACGCTTTTGCAAATTCCGGATGAATGACAGCCGGTACGCCCATCGCATGTTCCAGCGTAGCGAGACCGATGTTGTAGTTGTAGAGCGCGGTGATGTAGTTCGTTCTCGCAGTATTGAGGGCGAGTTCTGCATCGAGGACATCGAGGTTGATGCCGACGCCGCTGCTGTAGCGGACGGTCGCGATCTTATACGCTTCTTCTGCCTGAGCGACCGACGCTTCCGCAGCGCGGATCTGTTCTTTATAAGAAAGGACATTCAGGTAATCCTGACGGACTTCGAGCTCGATCTTTTCTCTCGCCTGCAGGAGTGTTTCCTGTGCTGTCTTGACAGCGGCATCCGCTTTCTTCACCGATGCCTGGGTGGCACCGCCATCCCAAAGCGACCAGGAAAGCCCACCCTGGACAGCCCAGTCATCTTTATCGACCGCCGTCACGCTGGCTTCCTTCCAGCTGTATCCGCCTCCGACGCTGACCGTCGGGAGATAGCCGGCCTTTGCCGAACGGAGAGAGGCCTCAGCTGCCTTTACGCCATAGTCTGCTTCGACGAGTTCCCAGCGGTATTTCTGCGCCATCAGAATGGCCTGTTCCATGGTGAGGTCAAATTCCGGCTCCGGGAAATTCTTATCCAGCGGGTTCAGCGTCGTATTCATCGGGACACGCATGATGTTGTTCAGGTTCGCTTCTGCGACATCACGGGTGTTGTCCGCTGCGATGCTCTTCTGCTTCGCATTGGCGAGAGATACATTGGAAGACAGTACATCGAGCTTGGCCACGATACCGGCATCGAACTGCTGCTGTACGTTATTCAGATGGCTTGCATAGTCAGTGACGGACTGTGCCTGCACTTCAGCGAGCTTGATCGCTTCGAGGTACTGGTAGTATGCCTGCACGGCCGCGAGCTTCGTATCCGCTTCCGTCTTGTAGACATTAAGATCAGCGATGTTCTTTTGGTAGCGAGCAGCATCGATCGCGCCTTCTACCTTGCCGAAGGTCCAGATCGGCCAAGAAACATTGATCCCCTGACTATAGCCATGGTTGGAACTCTGCGTTCCTACCATTTTCGTAACTACCCGATCACCCTCCATAATGGTTTGGGTCACCGGACCGCTCTGGGTCGGATACTGATTTCTTTGCCAAGAGTAGCTGAGAGACGGATTCTTCTTCGCTGCCGCTGCGCTGACATCGGCTTCCGCTTCTCTCAGCTTCAGCTCGGCAATGGTAATGTCGCGGTTATTCTGGATAGCCGTCGTGACCGCCCCTTTGAGGTCGATATCCATCGCAGCCGCTTCCGGAGCTGCTGCTTCGGTGATGGAAGACGCCAGATTCTTCTGGAGCAGCATGTTATTGAAATTCACATCTTTATTGGCTACCGTCTGATTCATCTGTGCCTCGATAGCTTTTTGCGTGATCGACGGGTCTGTCATGATCTTTGTCTTAGATCCTTTGGCTTCTGCGCCGAGCCCGCAGGAAAGGGCAAGCACGATAGAAGCAGTCAGAATTTTGCAGGTCATTGTATTCATTCAACATTCATCCCTTCTAGACAGATGTCTTTGTTGTCATTATATCCAGACCGCCCTTGTGGCGGCGCTGTTTTTCATTTAATAATTGTATCCCACGCCAATGTACTCTCCGCCGCCGCGGTTGTTATGCGGGAAAATGGACTGCCCCGTCAGGAACAGATTCGGCGTAAGAGCATACTGCCCGCGCAGACGGACAGACAGATCATTGGGGTCATACACATCTGCGGAAAATTTCCACCGGCCGGATGCATAGTCCGCGCCAGCGCCGATCTTATTGCGAATGATGCCGGCATGTACGCCATAGTCCCCTCTCATACGACCATAGAGCGCATCATAGACCGGATCATTCCCCATGGATTCTATCCCCAGAAGTCCATAGGAGTCTTTCCCCACACGGAGGAAGAGATTCGGCGAGAAATCGTCCTTCTTAGTATTATATAACAATTCACCGGAAACAGATACATCAAAATCACCATTTCCCTGCATAAATCCATTTATTTTTCCGGAAATCGCTTTGGCATTCTGAGAGATTTCCTTCGCATTCTCCGAAGCCACGACCATATTGTCCATGATTTTTCTCACATCACCGGCGGCTTTGCCGTCGCCATTCAACTGATACAGCATCTGATTCACCTGCGAGGTGATGCTCTGGATCTCATTCGCTGTCTGTATCCCCTGCGCGGTCAGGATGGCGAGATTTTCGGAAATCGCATCAAAATGATTGATGCTGTTCTTCACATGCTTCTGGGAAGCGGGGTCTGCGACGACGGTATTGATCCCGTCGAGCATGGTCTGCGCGGATGTGATAAGCTTGTCCATCTTATCCATCGCCTGATCGATCCCCGGTGCTGACTTGCCCTCGACCTTCATGCCATCAGCAAGATAGCCGCGTTCCTGATGTCCGCCGGACGCCTTCACGAAGCGCCCGCCCATGACACTGCTGGTCTGGATGGAGAAGTCCGCATCCTTCGGCACTTTGGCGTCATGATAAAAACGCAGCTTCACGACGGCTTCTCCGTTCTCTACCGTGATGCCATCGACCATGCCCACTTCGACGCCGGCATAGTGGATCGGATTTCCCGGCTCTATGCCTTCCGCTTCCTTGAAATAGCCTGTCACATGAAATCCGCTCTTTCCAAAGATCACAAGGCTGGAAAGCTCGATCAGGATCCCGGCAAAGAGGAGAATCCCCGCCAGGGCAAAGGCTCCGACTTTTGCTTCCGTCGACCATTTCATCAGGCATCACCTTCTTTCAGAAAATCAGGATTCGATGGCAGACCATTCATGAACTGCCGTACTCTTTCATCTTTGGATGCATATAATTCTTCGGCTGTCCCTACCGCAAGAAACGAACCTTTATACAAAAAAGCCATGCGGTCCGCGATCATTTCCGCAGACTTCAAGTCGTGCGTCACGACGACGCTCGTCGCATGCAGGACCTTTTGCGTTTCTTTGATCAAAAGACTGATATCGGTCGAACGGATCGGATCCAGCCCCGCTGTTGGTTCATCATAGAGAATGATCTTCGGCTCGAGCGCGATCGCTCTGGCAAGGCTCACGCGCTTCTTCATACCGCCGGACAGATTGGCCGGCATGAGGTCTTCGATCCCGTCAAGACCGACCAGATGCAGCTTCTCCTTCACGATGGCATCGATTTCTTCTTCAGAAAGCCGGGTGTGCATGCGCAGACCAAAGGCTACATTTTCTTTCACATTAAGGGAATCGAAGAGGGCGGAATACTGGAAGACCATCCCCATGGAGCGGCGCTCCTCATTCAGCTCTTCTTCGCTGAGCTGTCCCATATCCTTCCCGTTCACAAGGACTTTTCCGGATGTAGGACGCAGAAGACCGATGATGAGCTTCAAGAGTGTCGATTTCCCGGAGCCGGACGCTCCCAGGATGACCATCGTCTCTCCCTCCTTGATGGAAAGACTGACATCTTTCAAGATATGACGATCGCCAAAAGTCTGGTATACATGCCTGATATCAATCATAGAACGCCTCAAAACAGAATGGACGAGAGCAGGTAATTCGCCGCAAAAAGCATAATAATCGAATACACCACGGACTGGGTGGTCGCCTTGCCGACGCCTTCTGCCCCTGCCGTACAGGTCATCCCGCGGTCGCAGCCGACCAGCGCGACGATCATACCGAAAATGACCGACTTGAGCACACCGATGTACAGGTCAGAAGGAACGCAGTACACATGGATGGAGTGCATGAAGGTATAGGAGGAGACGCCATGCGTGAGCGAAGCGACGATCATCCCGCCGCCGACGCCGATGGTGACGCCAAAGACCGTCAGAAGCGGCAGCATCGTCATGCAGGCGACGAGCCGCGGCACCACGAGATACCCCACAGGACTCACCGCAAGGCACCTTAGCGCATCGATCTGCTCAGTCACCCGCATCGTACCGATCTCAGCCGTGATGGCAGCCCCGACACGACCCGCGAGGACGACACCGCAGAGCACCGGGCCGAGTTCGCGCCCCATGCCGATGGCTACGATCGCACCAACGGTGAAGTCTGCGCCATACTTCGTGAGTTCTCCCGCGATCTGTACAGAAAGCACCATACCGGTAAAGAGCAGCGTCAATGCCACGATGGGAAAGGACAGCACGCCCAATGCCAGGCACTGCTTCATCGTCTCCCGCCCGCGGAATGCTCCGATTTCTTTCACAGCTGCCGCAAGGAGCAGGATCACCGACCCCAGCTGATGGAAGATGCCGATGGTATAGCGGCCAATCGTTTCTATGAATGACATGGGATGGGGCCTCCTTTCAGGTTGATGGGTTCAGGGTTCAGGGTTCAAGGTTAGCCCGTGAGGCGTCTCATCCACTGATTGTGGATAAAAGCTTTGCTTAAATGAGGAATTAGGAATGAAGGTGGCGGCTTCGCCGCGAATATATATTGGGCGATGCCCGAAAGTCGTATTCAAGTCACCAGTCACTCGCGGCTTCTAATCCCTAGTCCCTGCTTTCAAACTATGGGTGTGGTTCTATGGTTCAACGGGGTAGTGCGTCATTGAGGCTAACGTCAAACTCGTATTGCCCTCATTCCGCAGGAAGGACTTTGCGGTACATGCGAAGAGTATCTTCAAAACTCTGCGGCGCTTCCATTATTTGATGCGCCGCACCGCCACGTTGAACCCATCAACCTGAACCTTTTTACAATGCTATCATCACCGACGTCTTCTCCGCCGGCTTTTCATCATCAGCGGCCTTCTTATCCTTATTCTCCAGCGTCTCTTTTTCCTTATTGCTCATCTCGATGGTGGCCTGCTGTTTGCTCTTGGCGAGCTTCTTCAGGGCTTTATCGCGTTCCGCTTGCGGCAGGACTTTGAAGGTGAATTGTCCGTCACCGTAGATGACATAGTCCGTATCGACGGCGCTCTTCGGGGTTTCTTTTCCCCCGTCTTCTTTGAGCCCGTCCTTATTTTTCAGATAATCCGGATTTTCCGGCGCTTTTTTCTCTTGAATTTCTGCCTTTTTCCCGCTATTTTCATCTTTGGAAATCATGCTGACTTCCGGATCCAGGATTTCCACAACGACCTGATTGTTCTGGTCTTCCTTCATCAGGCGGCTGTGCAGATCATTGAAATCCTTGTACGTGCGGATGCGGTCTAAGATCTCATCCGTCAGATTGAACTTCTGCTGCTGGATGAGGTAAGGGAGCGGCACGACGCCGCCGCCGCGGACTTCGAGGATCATGTCTCCGTATGGCTGATCCTTCGGCACGGTAAATGTCAGATCCTTGTAGAAGACTTCTCCCCTGTAGGGAGCCAGACGCGCGCGTACATAAACGGTATCGCCCGGGCTCACGATGATCGGAGACGCCGAGGCATCGAGAAGCTGCGCGGTCTTTCGCTCGCTCGTCACATGCATGTCGACCATGATGCTGCGGAGAGGATATTTCTCAAAACGGTTCTGCTCGAGAAGCCGTACCACATTGTAGAGCTCATCTACGCTTCGCTCTGCGATGTCTTTGGACGACCAGTACATATTGCTCCGGGTGAAAGGCTTCTGCTTCAGATCCTCCGGGTAAAGCGTATAGGTGAAATCGACCGTCCCCTGTCCTTTGCGATCCATGGCATTGCTGATCGCATTGTACACCGAAGTGACGGACAAGGTCGGCAACAGTGCTTCATTCGGGATCATGCGTACATGGAGATCTTCCTTCTTCTTCGTATCTTCATCGGTCACGGACGCATGAAGGGCGACAGAGTGTGGCAGCTTTCCCGTCATTCCGCCGATCCCGGCTCCTCGGTCCTGATTGACCGTGCCGATTTCCGCACCGACGGACCCCAGCTTGAAGGGGATATTCTTGCTCGGGATGACGGTGAAGATATAGGAATTGTGCATAAAGTAATCGGTATTTCCGAGATCCATGAAAGGATGTCCGAAAGCCACCATGCGATCGCCGTCGACATAGGTGACCGTCCCGACGGCTCCGAGTTTGAGATCGCCTGTCACCATGGTTGCCGAGACGGCGCTTCCCGGTTCGAGCGGCTGCGGCACATCATCCTGCGAAGCAGAAGCGGAAACAAATGGCACCATGTGGAAATCCTGCATTTTCCCGGTGAGGAAATCCATCGCCTCCGGGGTGTATCCACTCGCCATGAGAGGCGTCGTGAGCGGGATCAGCCCTTTGGAGGGTGGCGGGGTAAGACCCGTGTCCTTCCGGTCATCGATGGTCCAGAGCTTCAGCATGTCACCGATCGGCGTCACCATACCGATGCGGCCGCCGGACTGTGGAAATCCATACGCCACTGCGCCCAGCAGTTTTCCATCGATATAGACCGGACTGCCGCTCATCCCCTGCGCGATGCCTTCTGTCTGATCGATCAGGGGTCCGGATACTTTCACCAGCACCAGATCCCCGCCGGTCGCGCCCTTGTCTTTCATAATGCCCAGCACATCGACATCGAAGGTCTCGATCTTCGTACCATGCACGACGGTCTTGGCATAGCCATGCATACCCTCCTGTACTTCCGATACAGGAAGAAATTCCTGCGCTGCGCAGGGCATCACGCAGGAAAGCGTGAGGCAGACCGCAGCCGCCAGACGCTTCATAGACTTTTTCAAACGATTGGGCATAGGATTCTCCCGATTAGATGATCATCTAATGTAAAACAACTACGGAAACACTAAAGTGTGCCGAACGTGACCACACTTGCTACCCGCTATTTCGTTTCCAGCACCACCACGACATCCTGTTTGGCGATTGTCTGACCCTTCTGAACGCGGACCTCTTTGACCACGCCGTCCCGATCGGCTCTTGCTGCCGGTACACCGCCGACCAGTGAGTCCACAGAGACCAGTACATCGCCCTCCTTGACAGGAGTGCCTGCCTCTATGACGGAGACAACCGTTCCATTCAATACGGCCTGCTGCGAGACGTCCGCCGCAGACGCGCTGTACACACTTACACCAGCAGCCACAAGCGCTGCCAGCGCCAAGCCGATTTTCATCGCGTTTCTCATGATGTACCTCCCTGTGTTTTAAGATTCACATATAGGTATATTATATTTTACCATTTTATCTGCCTTTTGGCATGAAGAAAATAAAAAGGGACATGACAAATGAATTGTTATATCCCCATGTATGTGACAATGGAAAGCGATCTGTCCGCGTTTCCCTAAGGGAAACGCAGATCCAATCGTTGTCAGATTTTACTCTTGAATTTTTATGCATAGCGAGGAATCACCTGACGCGAATAGCGGGCTATTTAAGGAAAGTGATGACGAAGCTATGTATAAAAATTCTTGTGGAAGCTGACTCTGCGATTGAAGCAACGTTTCCCTTAGTGCAGGTCCTGCAGTGAATCTCTGAACTCATTGATATATTCCAATGAAGCCCCCGCGCCGATGGCATTCACATAGGAAGGTCTCTCCGCTACCTTCGCTGAAATGCCGGTGATACGGGTGATCAGCTCATCGATTCCCTTCAGCTGAGACACCCCGCCGACAAGCATGATGCCCTGCTCTCGGATCGCTGCCAGAAGCGCTGGCGGCGTCCTCTGCAGCACATCCTGAATGTTTTTGAAAATCCTGTACAAGATCGGATTGATGGCATGCGCCACATCTTCAGCCGTCACGGCGATCTTGACCGGTGATCCCGATACGATGGAAAGACCATACGTCTCAGCCACGCGCGGTGCCTGATCCAGATCCCAGTATGCGCCCAGCGCGATCTTGAGGCTTTCCGCCTCTTTGCGGCCGATGCGGATATGGTACTTGTCACGGATAGCTGCCATGATGGCCTGATCCATTTCCAGTCCGGACTCCGGTGAGAAATGACTGACCACGATCCCACGTTTCGACAGTACGGAAACCTTCGTCGAGCCGCCGCCAATATCTACGATCATCGCGCCCTGACAGGTATCTCCCGTGAGCCCGAGACCCATCATCGCCGCGATAGGCTGATCGATGAGAACTGTCTTGCGCGCGCCCATAGCCACAGCCGCTTCCAAAAGCGCCCTTCTCTGTACGCTGCCCATTCCCCGAGACACGCACATCATGAGACGCGGATGAAAAAACATCCCTTTCAGATACGACTGATTCACGATGGAATTCAAAAGATAAGCCGCCCCGTTATAGTCGATGATCGCGCTTCGCTTCATCGGATGGACGATCTCTATGTCCCGCGGCGTCTTGCCCTCCATTTCCTCTGCCTTCGTACCGTAAGCGAAGAATTCCTTCGTCACGGCGTGGCGGGCGATCACAGAGGCTTCTGGAAATACGACGCCCTTATGCTTGACGTAAATCACTACATTCGACGTCCCGATATCGACGCCGATGTCTTCTGAGCCGAAAGAGCCGATCCAGTCCAGAAGGGTCTTCTGCCCCGCCAGACGCCCCGCCTTCTCCGCCAGTGCTTTAGTCTCGATCGACACGGACAATGTCTGCTCCTAACCCCTGCAGCTTTTCTACAAGATGGTCATAACCACGATCAATATGATGAAGCTCGCCCACTTCCGTCTCTCCATGCGCAGCGAGACCTGCCAGGGTCAGCGCTGCCCCTGCACGAAGGTCCGTCGCTCTAACGAAGGCACCTATCAGGAAGGGGACGCCCTGCACGATCGCACAGCGGCCTTCGACTTGGATGGAAGCCCCCATGCGCTGCAGCTCGCCGGCATGCATGAAACGGTTTTCAAACACCGTCTCTGTGATACGGCTGACGCCGCTGCCTACAGTCATGAGTGCCATGAACTGCGCCTGCAGATCTGTAGGGAAGCCCGGATAGGGCAGCGTCTTGATATCCGTAGAGCGGATATGCCCATCGCTGATGACACGGACACTGTCGACATCCTTGATCACCTTGACGCCTGCTTCTCCCAGCTTGGCAAGGAGCGGCTTCAGATGTTCATTCAATACATTTTCGATCACGACATCGCCGCCGACCATAGCCGCTGCGATCATGAAGGTCCCCGCTTCGATACGGTCCGGAATGACCGTATGAGCGACGCCTTCCAACTTCTTGACCCCTTCGACACGGATGATATTCGTCCCTGCTCCTTTGATGTTTGCCCCCATGGAATTCAGGAACGTCACGAGATCCACGATTTCCGGCTCTTCCGCCGCATTTTCAATGATGGTACGTCCTTCTGCCGTGGCAGCTGCCATGAGGATATTTTCTGTCGCGCCGACGCTCGGGAAATCGAGATAAATGGTCGTGCCCTTCAGCCCCTTCGGTGCATATCCTTCGACATAGCCGTTGCCTACATTGATCTCTGCCCCCATGGCTTCAAAGGCTTTCAAGTGCAGATCGATCGGACGGCTGCCGATCATGCAGCCCCCGGGAAGCGCTATCTTCGCATGCCCCATCTTGGCCAGAAGCGGTCCCATGATCAGGAAGGAGGCTCTCATGCGGCTCATAAGCTCATAAGAAGCTTCGGTCTTATTCACCCCGGATGCATCAAAGGTCAGGACATTGTCCTCTCTCTGGACTTTGACCCCCAAAGACTCCAGTACGCTGCAAATGGTCACCACATCATCGAGATTTGGCGCATCGACAATGGATGCTGGCGTCTCTGGCAAAAGTGTCGCTACAATGATAGGAAGAACGGCATTCTTTGCGCTGGAAACACGGACGTGTCCACGCAGGGGATGTCCACCATGAATTACTAATTTTTCCAAAAGGAATCACTCCTGTACTGATGAAATACTGAAAACAAAGATCTATATGATGCCGCAGCCAAAAGGTGCGGCGGCGCTATCCTACAAACGTCAATTATATGTATGATACCATAAAAAAACAAGGGATTTCAATGTGAAAATTGGATTAAGGGGCCGGGTTGGCCTCTGGGGCGTGCCGTCCCATCAATTGTGTTGGAAAGCTTCGATTGAATGAGAAATTAGAAATGAGAAATGGTGGTGCGGCGCATAAAATGAGGAGGCGCCGCGGAGTTTTATATAAATAATGAATAAACTGTTTTATATAATGAGGGGGGTATTGGGGCACTATATGAATTGTGTGCCCCTTCCGGCACTTCTCACTTCTAACTTCTAACTAAGTCCAGAAGTTGATGAATCGCAATACTAGTCACTAGTCACCAGCCACTCATAACCGCTTACTGCTCCAGCGATTCCATGACGCGCTTGACGCTTTCCGAGTCTCCCAGAATGATAAGCATATCCTGTTCCTTCATCTTCATATCCGGCCGCGGATTGACGAACATATCCCCTCCGCGCTTGATCGCAACGACGGTGATGTTGTATTTCCTTCTGACATCAGTATCGATCAGGCTCTTATCCACCCACTCCTGCGGCACATGGATGGAAAGAATGGTGATGTTATTTTCCATCTCGATATAATCGACGATACCCGGGGAGATCAGGTTATGCGCGACGCGGACCCCCATTTCCTTTTCTGAGTAAATGATCTTGTCTGCGCCGATCTTCTGCAGCATTTTCCCATGAATGGGATCCAAGGCTTTGACGACGATCTTCTTGACGCCCATTTCCTTTAAAAGCAGTGTCGTCATCAGGCTGGCTGACAGATCGCCGACAGAAACGACAGCGATGTCCGCATTGCCCGCGCCGATGGCTGCCAGATTCTTCTCATCCGAGCAGTCCGCACAGACCACATAGCCCAGTGTATCAGAAAGATCCTGTACCACTTCTTCATCGACATCCATGGCCATGACGTCATAGCCCATCTTTTCCAATGTGACGGCGACACTGATGCCAAAACAGCCCAAGCCTGCCACGAAAAACTGTAATTTTTGTGCCATAGAAAGTACCTCATCTGTTATATATTAGTTGGTTACCGTTGGTTTTGGGTTAAAAATCTTCGCCAGGGAATCACTGATTAAATCGTTGTTTGACTTGGTTCTTGTTTTTTTATGCAAGTCAAGGAATAAGGGGGACGCAAATAGCGAGCTATTTAAGAAGGGGCATGACGAAGCATTGCCTGAAAATACATGCCGAATCGGACTCTGCGATTGAATCAGCGTTTCCCTACTCCCTAGCTACTAATCCCCAGCCACTTATCCCAACTTTATCCTATAACTATATTTTCCTTCGGATACTTGATCTGACTCTTCGGACGGCCGGCGAAGGTGACGGCGAGCGTCATGACACCGATACGCCCGATGAACATAGCGATCATGATGACGATTTTACAGGGGATATTCCACTCCGTCGTGAGTCCCATCGAGAAGCCGACGGTACTGAAAGCGGAGACAGCCTCGAAGAGGGCATCCTCGAAATCGAAGTGGGACGCAGGCTCTAAGAGGAAGACCATCATCGCGGTGAGGAAGGTCAGTACCATCGCCAGTGTAAAAACGTTCGATGCTTTCACCAGACATTCCGGATCGACCCGTTTATGGAAGATGACGACATCTTTCCTCCCACGGATCCACGACCAGAGCGACAGCAGGAGAAGTCCGATGGTGGCCGTGCGGATGCCGCCCGCGGTCGAGACAGGCGCCGCTCCGATGAACATGAAGAGCATGATGATAAGCCCGGTCGCATTGCTCATGGCGTGAATATCAAAGAGAGTGAAGCCTGCCATGCGGGAAGAAATTGACATGAAGAAGGCACTCTGCCACTTTTCGGCCGTGCTGAGATGTCCCAGCGTCGCCGGATTATTCCCCTCCAGAAGAAAATAGACGATCACGCCCAACGGGATCAATATCATTTCCATGACCAGAATGAATTTGCTGTTCAGTGTCAGCGCGCTCCAGCGATGGTGCTTCAAAAGGTCATCCAGCGCGATGAAGCCTACGCCTCCCAGAAACATCGAGATACAGACAACGGTACTGACCAGCGGATTGGCTGCCATTCCGGCGAATCCGACATCATTTCCCATGATATCCATACCGCAATTCGTGAAGGCAGAGACCGCGTGCCAGTAGCCCTGATAAATGCCGATCCATCCATTCTGTGTGAAGAAATAGGCCGCAAGGATGGTGCCGGCACCAAACTCTATAGAGAGCGTCATCAGGATGATTTTCCGCACCAGCATCACCATGCCCGACGGTGTCTGCAGATTGAAGGAGTCACGGATAAGAAGCCTCTCCTGCAGGCGGATCTTCCGCCCCCGGGAAATACCGACCATGGCCATCATCGTCATGATCCCCAGACCGCCCACCTGCATCAGAAAGAGCACGACCAGCTGCCCGAAGATGGTGAAGTCTGTCTTCAGATCAAACATGCTCATCCCTGTCACGCTGACAATGCTGACAGACATGAAGAGCGCATCCAGGAAGGAGACCTCCTTCGCCCCTGTCTGCGAGATGGGCAGCATGAGGAGGAACGCCCCGAGTAGCATGAAGGCTGCAAAGCCGCCGCAGATGAGGACGCCTCGATGAAGCTGGCTCAGCGCGTTAAATAATTTTCTCATCATGAAGTGCCTCTCCCATTGCAAAAGCGAATCACACAAGGATTCGCAGCTACCCGTCACTCGTGACTAGTCACTAGTCACCAACAATATATTCTCCTTATTATACTATGCCTGCGAGGGAATTGACAGAGAACGCCTGCAAGGGAAACACTGATTAAATCGTTGTCAGATTTTACTCTTGAATTTTTTTGCATAGCAAGGAATAACCTGACGCGAATAGCGAGCTATTTAAGGAAGGTTATGACGAAGCTATGTATAAAAATTCTTGTAAAATCTGACTCTGCGATTTAATCAGCGTTTCCCAAGTAAAAAGAGAAGTCCCATCGGCCTTCTCTTTGACTTGCAAGGAAACGGAGCGCTCTATTTCCTGTTTCTCATATTCTCTTCGACCTGCGTCGCTGCGATAGCCCCCAGAATATCATGGCGTGTGATGATACCGACAAGACGCGCCGGCGGCTGCTCGCCCTCACGCTCTACGCTAAGCTTCGCCTTTTCTACGACAGGCACAGTCTTCAGATGCTGATCCACCACGAGTGTCGTGATGGCTTCCATGTCCGTTTCCGGCGTGACGCAGCGCACATCCGTCGTCATGATATCATTTGCCGTCGTTGCGAGCAGCTTCCGGAAGGATTTCTCATACCGGCCAAAGCCGCAGTAGTACACCGTGCCGCCCAAGACGTCGACATGCGGCGGGATCTTCGGCTTCACTTTCTTGTACAGAAGATCGCCCTCGGAAACAATGCCAAGAAGCTCATTATCGTCTCCCACGACCGGGATCGCAGACACCGGGTGCGTCACGAAAAGCCCCACCAGCTCCTGTACGGTCGTATCCGGTGATACCGTGAACACATACTTCGTCATAAAGTCTTTCGCTTTCAGAGATTTCATGATAAGACCTCCTTGCAGGATATACGAAAAATCGGCTCATGCGCAGGCAGATGTGGAAATACTTTCTCTATTTATATTTTAATTCTTTCAAGGCAGAACTGCAAGAGGAGGGCAGTCAAAGAGGGCGCATCGGATCATGGGGAGCCTCTTCACAAATGGTATGGCTCATGCCGTATGATCTTCATCGCGCGATAGAGCTGTTCGGAGAGGATGAGGCGTGCCATCTGGTGTGTAAAGGTCATCGCACTGATGGAAATCTTGAGATCCGCCCGCTGCTGGATATTCTTCCCATTGCCATAGGGACCGCCGATCATGAAGTAGAAATGGCTCGTCCCGGTGACCATGCGCCGTGAAATCCAATCTGCCAGCCCTTCCGAGGACATAGGCTTTCCTTTGAGATCAAGCAGCACGAGACAGTCATCCGGCGAGAGATACTTCAGCATCTTCTCCCCTTCCTTCTCCATCACTTTTTCCTTCATAGCAGGAGAGGGATTCTCCGGCATTTTTTCTTCATCCTGTGCGATGATTTCCAAAGGTGCGATCGGCTTCAGGCGCTTCACGTACTCCTCAATGCCCTGCCGCATCCATTTTTCTTTGATCTTGCCGATGGCAAGAAGTGTAAATTTCATAACTCTTCCTTTTTAGTGTTTGCGATGAAAGAAGGGGAGCGGACAGCTCCCGCAGAATCTCTTTCGCGATCAAAAAATACTGATCAGGGAAACGCGGAATCCGTATTTTATCACTTGTCAACTGCCGGCGCTGCCGCAAGGAGCACCTCCGTTGTTGCTTCGCGCCCCTTATGCTCATAGGTGATGGAAATCTTTTCCCCCGGCTTATGAGTATCGAGGATTTCCCGCATCTCCTTCATCGTATTGCATTCCTTCCCATCGATGGAAAGAATGTAGTCCCCCGGCTCAATGTCAGTCAGGCTGATCGGGCTTCTGGCCGCGATCTTCATGACGAGGACGCCCTTCTCATGATCCCAGCTGTAGCCGTAGCGGGCAGCGATGTCCTTGTCTGCTGCATACACGCCCAGATAAGCACGCGTCACTTTGCCATGGTCGATGAGCTGCGAAATGATCCCCTTTGCCTGATTGATCGGAATGGCAAAGCCCATGCCTTCGACCCCTTCTTTCGCGATTTTGGCGCTGTTGATCCCGACGACCTTGCCATCAGTTGTGACGAGTGCCCCGCCGGAGTTGCCCGGATTGATGGCCGCATCTGTCTGGATGAGCTTGAAACGCTGGTCGATATCATCAAGACTTCTATTCAAAGCACTAATGACGCCGACCGTCACGGTTCCCTGAAATTCAAGGCCCAATGGATTGCCGATCGCGATCGCCGTTTCTCCGACCTGCAGTCCATCAGAGTCTCCCAAAGAAGCAACGGGGAGATCGTCACTGCCTTCGATCTTGACGACAGCCAGATCGGTCGACGGATCCGTCCCCACCACTTGACCGGAAACTGTCTTTCCGGAAGAAAGCGAGACATTGACTTCCTTGCTGCCGGAGACGACGTGGTTATTCGTCACGATGTAGCCTTTCTTGTCAAAGACCACCCCCGATCCTACGCTTTGCCCCACTTCGACGCGGCGGTTAAACATGTCGCGGTCATATACCTTGGTCGTGATGCCGACGACCGCCGGCCCGACCTCTTTCACCGCCTGCACGATCGCGGTATTGCGGATGGCCGGCAGATCCTCAAGCTTCTTATCCGCCCCCTGCGGCAACTGATAGGAGGAAGAGGCTCCGTCTTTCTTCGGAATCGCGGGAAGCTCTCCAAAGAAACAGCCTCCCGCGCCGCCGATGACGAGCAGAGCAAGTGCTGCGGCGAAGAGCTTCATCCGCCCCTTGCGGGATCCGGTGATCTCTTTCTGCATGGCTTCCCCATGCTCTTTCAGCTGCTGGTCTAAATCTTCTCTATTCATGATGGGTACCTCGATTCGTTTCTATGAAATCTATCGCGTAGTCTTTTCTTTGGGTAAAGGAAACGCTGATTTCTAATCACTAGTCACTCAGTTGAAAAGCAGGGATTAGGGGCTACAAGTGACTAGTGACTAGTGACTGGTGACTGGTGACTGGTGACTGGTGACTGGTGAC
>UQQQ01000029.1 GCA_900543165.1 uncultured Dialister sp.
GGTGGTGCGGCGCATAAAAATCAGAAGCGCCGCAGACTATAGATAGGCGCAATGCTCGCCAGTCACCAGTCACCAGTCACCAGCCACTAGTCACCAGTCACTTTTTCCTCTTTTTCGTCTCGAAGAGGAGCTCGATGATGCGGCTGGGGCGCCCGCTTTTACCCGTGAAGGAGCGGCTGACGTCCTGGGCGAGGTGGTGGTCAATGAGTTTGGCGAGGATGCGGTTCACCGTGCGCGGGGTGACGCCCAGAAAGTCGGCCAACTCGGATGAGGTGAAGCGCTGCTTCCCAAGGTTCCGGCAGGCATGGTAAAGGAGCGTGATGATACGCAGACTCACGCCGGATTTCCGGGACAGGTACAGGAACTGCTCATCGATGGGGCGATCGCCCGCGATCTGTGCATCAAGGCTGCTTTTGGACATGGGGACGGGGGTCGTGAGATTCTGACTGATGAGATAGGCCTGATTGCCGCCTGCACGGCTCGCATGGCGCATGGCGATCTCCGCTTTGTAGCGGGCATCATCTGCCATGGCACTGTAGCCGATGCCGACCGAAATGGTGAATGCGGTGGAGGAGGAGATGGTCTCCAGCAGCGGGAAGTGCTGGTACTCATTGGTTGCCGCTTCGAGCAGGCGACTGGAGAGGAAAAGCACATAGTCGTAGGGCGGCCGCTCGATGCAGGCAGCGTGAAGGGCGTGGGCGAAGCACTGGATCTCGTGAGTGATGCGTGCCTGTTCCATGGAGAGCTGGAATTCATTCTGCGCGGAGATGGTCTCCTGCGGCAGGTCGATGTGGATCGCCATGGCGGCCATCTGGCTCTCTTCCCTGCTGTTCATCTCATGCGTAAGGATGCTGCGCTGCAGACCATTTCGAATGTCATCGTAGGAGGGCTGAAGAATGTAGACAGGGACTCCCCGCTCTTTCAATATATCGCGCACCTTGTAGAAGATGGTGATGCAGAAGGCGACCTTCTTCTCGCGGTAGAGCTTTTCCATTTTATTGGCATCCTTGATGAGAAGCCCTTCATTGTAGGGAAAAAAGGGGATGACCTCGACATGCGTATCCTCTGCCGCATAGCCGATCTCATGAAAGGCGAGCTGGAAATAGTCCACGTGATCCATGTCGGTCGCGACTTTCATCGGATAGCCGGCGACTTCGGCGCGGAAGAGAAGGCGAAGCAGCGCAGAGGTGGAGCGGGGGATAGTGACCCATTCCGTATTGTGAGGGATGGCTTTCTCCGCATAGTGGCGGGCCGTATTTCCAAGGAAGAGGAAAGTATCTACCTGACTCTGCCTCCCTGCGATGAGCTCCGGGATATCGACGATGGAATGATAGGGGAAGGGGACAGGGGCAATGTCAGAGAATTCCTTCGAAATGAAGGAAAGAATGTCAGGCATGATTTCGGAGGGGACGACGATGCCAATGCGCAGCATGGGGGACTCCTTTCTGTGTAATGAGGCGTGAAGCGTGTGGTTTATTAAAAATCGCTGAATTACGGTCATGATAAGGGTCTATTAAGGACACTTGTATTTCCTTATGATAAGCGTAAGCCAAGTAAAAGTAAATAGCGGATCTGTGAGAGTTCCGCGAGGCGAGGGAGTCTCTATGAATGAACGGATAATGCCGTCTTTTCATGGAGCTTTTTTATTACCCAAGAGGGTAGGGGGAGGTTTTCTATGGGCTTTTTGAAAAAGCTGCAAAGCGAAAACAGGTATGTGGTATTTTTCTTTCTGTATATAGGATTCTGTATATCCTATATCGATCGCAGTGCGATCGGGCTTGCACTGCCGGCTGTTTCTAAGGATTTCAATCTGGCACCGACGGAAATGGGTGTCGTCATTTCGGCCTTCTTCATCGGCTACTCGATCATGCAGATCCCGGGGGGCTGGCTGTCAGACCATTTCGGATCGAAGACGGTCATCCTTGTCGCGCTGACGCTGTGGTCCATCTTCACCTTCACGACAGGGCATGCATCGACTCTGGCGGGCCTGCTTTTCCTTCGGTTCGTCTTCGGTCTTTGCGAAGGACCGTATGCCGGATCCTGCTACCGTGCGATCGCCGAATACTTCCCGCGTGAGCTACGTCCTGCATTTACCACGGGGATCCTTTCTTCGAACTATATCGGCTCTGCAATGGCACCGGTCGTCATCGTGCCGCTGATTCTCTGGTTCGGATGGAGAGGTATGTTCCAGATCCTTGGTATCGTCGGTCTTGTCTATGTATTCTTCTATGCGCTCTTTGTCAAGCAGACCAAGCCGCAGGAAGAAACCGAAGAGGATAAGAGCAAGAAGAATAAATACTTCCTGCACCTCCTGAAGTTCTCCCTGATCTGGAAACTCATCCTTTGCGCATTCTGTATTTCCTGCATCAATAAAGGCCTCGATGCCTGGATGCCGACCTACCTCATCGCAGAACGCGGCATCAATCTGAAAGCAGTCGGCTATCTCACACCGATCCCCTTCATTGCTTCCTTCCTGTCCACTGCCATCTGCGGCTGGGTCATGAACAAGTACTTTGATAAGAAGGAAAACTGGGTGATCGTCATCTGTGCTGCGATGACGGCGATCTTCCTGTACTTCATGTACAATGCAGAAACGATCATGTGGGTCGTCATCTTCCAGTGTGGTGTGTACTTCTTCAAAGCCTGCATTATGGGGACGGCTGTCGCTATCGTCCTCAAGATCGTCACCGGCTCCATTGCCGGCTGTACTTCGACACTGATCAACATGGGCGGTCAGGTAGCCGGCTTCATCTCGCCGATCATCATGGGCTACTTGGTCTATACCTTCAATGGCTCCTTCAATGCCGTATTCTACTACCTGATGGGGGTCGCTACACTCTGTGCCATCAGCGCGCTTCTCATCCCGACCAGAAAAGAAGACATGCTGGATCTGGAGAAGTAGGGACTGGAGACTAGGAGACACCAGACTCTCTTGTATCGTCATTGAAAGCGTTGCCGAGAAATCTTTGTCATTCGCGCTCAAGCGGACTATGTCAGGAAATCTAAAACGGGAAACCTGCTGTCCGCTGGGCTGTGGGCATCGTTCTTTTTGTACTGCGCGGTGCTTATGAGGCGATACTCGAAGGTAGCATTTAGTCACAAGTCACTTGAGGCTCCTAATCCCTAGCCGCTAATCCCTAATCCCTGCTTTCAAATTTAAACACTGTTATTCCTTTACGAGTGAAGATACAAAGGAGAATATGATGAAAATTACAAAAGCTATCGTAAGACGTATGAGCCTGGACTTCAAGGTGGGCTTCCGCACCAGCTTCGGCCTTTCTACGACGAAAGATTTTTCCATCGTAGAGCTGCATGACAGTGATGGAAATGTGGGCTATGGTGCCTGCTCTGCCTTCATGCGTCCGTGGTACAACGAAGAAACTACCATGGGTGCGCTCTTCGTGATCAAAGAATACCTGATCCCATCCCTCTTCGATGCGGGAGACTTCAAGGATCCGGAATGGTTCTTCGATCACACCAGCTGGATCCGCAGAAACCGTATGGCTCGTGCGTCCGTCGACTGCGCGCTGTGGGAACTTTACTCCAAAGAGCTTGGCATTCCGGAATACAAAGCACTGGGCGGTGTCAAAGATGAGATCGAAGCGGGCGTATCGCTTGGCATCGAAGATACGCCTGACAAGCTGCTTCACACCATCGAGAAATACATGGCACAGGGCTATCGCCGTGTGAAGTGCAAGATCAAACCGGGCTATGATATCAATTATCTCCGTGCCGTCCGCAAGGAATATGGCGACATCATGCTGATGGTCGATGCGAACTCGGCCTATACCTTGGATGACATCGATCTCTTCAAGGAAATGGATGAACTGGGGCTTCTCATGATTGAGCAGCCGCTTGCATCGGATGACATTGTCGATCACCGCCATCTGCAGCAGGCGATCCAGACACCGGTCTGCCTCGATGAAAGTATCGACAGCGTCGATGATGCCAGACGCGCTATCGAGCTTGGCAGCTGCAAGATCATCAATATCAAAGTCGCACGCGTCGGTGGCTTGACCGAAGCGCGCCGCATCCAGCAATTTGCCGGTGAACGCGGTGTATTCTCCTGGTGCGGCGGTATGGTGGATGATGGTGTCGCAAGAGGTCACAACATGGCGGTCGCGACTCTTCCGTACTACAAATATCCGAATGATATCCCGGGAAGCGATCGCTACTATGCCGATGACATCGTGACACCATCCACTTATATCGATTCTCACGCGAAGATCCAGCTGCTGGATCTTCCGGGGACTGGTTTTGAACTGAATCAGGACGTCGTCGAACGACATACCCTTGAAAAGTGGGAATTTGGGAAATAAAAGTGACTAGTGACTAGTGGCTAGGGACTAGAAGACTGTTAGATATTAGATATCTGATATCTGAGGTCTAAGGTCTAACATCCCAAGCAGGCATCTCCTCCTATATATTTGAGGCGATGCTGCCACCTTCATTTCTCATTTCGCATTTCTCATTCAAGAGAGGCTTTCAAATGGCACCAAGGGCAGCGCGCCCCTTGGGCTAACCAAAAACCTCAAACTTATACACAAAGGAAGTCAAACCTATGGATACAAAAGAAAAAGCATTTGTATGGGTGGATGCCCACCGGGATGAGATGGTCGATCTGTGGAGAGAGATGGTCTCCATCGACTCCGGCATCGGCGTGAAAGAAGGAGGCATGGAGATCGGAAATCTCTGTGCATCGCGTCTGGAAAAGATGGGGTTTTCCATTCGCCGGTATTCATTTGAAAAATGTGGGGACACCATCATTGGTGAAAGGGGAGACCTCTCGAAGCCGTATGTCATTCTGATGGGGCACATGGATACCGTTTTCTACAAAGGAGAAGTAGAGAAGCGTCCATTCACGATCAAAGACGGCAAGGCCTATGGACCGGGCGTCCTTGACATGAAGGGCGGGGATACCATTGCGATCTCCTCGCTGGAGGCGCTGTATGATGCAGGCTACGATTTCCCGTGCAAAGTCATCCTGGTAGCCGATGAAGAACCAGCGCACTGTTTCTCGAACAATCCGGAAGTGATCAAGAAGGAAGCCAAAGGCGCCAAGTGTGCTTTCAACTTTGAGACTGGCTTCGTCGATCATGACATCACGGTACAGAGAAGAGGCTGCTGGCGATTCATCATCGAAACCTTTGGCCGTGGCTGTCACGTAGGGAATGACCCGCAGAATGGCAGAAGTGCGATCCTGGAAATGTCACACAAGATCATCGAGATCGAAGCCCTGTCGGACCTGTCCAAGGGCTATAATGTCAATGTCGGCACCATCACCGGCGGCACGGTCGCCAATGCAGCACCGGCGTACTGCAAAGTGGAGTGCGACTTCCGCTATGTGAGCCATGATGACCTGCCGAAGCTGAAGAAAATGGTTTACGCCATCGTAGAAAAGAATTTTGTGCCGGATGTGACGACGAAGATCACCGATACCTTCGGCTTCGATGAAATGGAACGCACAGAAGCCACCATGCAGCTTCTGGAAGTCGCTAAAGAGGCGGCGAAAGAAAGCGGGCTTCCGGTCCCGGGACCAAAGCTCTGCGGCGGCGGCTCTGATGCGGCGTATACCGTACAGGCCGGTGTAGCGACACTCTGCTCCATCGGCGTCGAAGGCGCACGTAACCATACCGTCGAAGAATGGGCGGATGTCGAGAGTCTTTTCACACGTACCAAGCTGATGATCGCCATCCTTTTGAAGGTGACAAAGTAAGATATAGGGAAACGCTGATTAAATAGCAGAGCCGGATTTCATATGGATTTTTATACATAGCTTCGTCATCATCTTCCTTACATAGCTCGCTATTCGCGTCAGATGATTCCTTGCTCTGTATAAAAATCCAAGAATGAAATCTGACAACGATTTAATCAGTGTTTCCCTAGAAGAATAAAAACAAAAATTCTAAAGGCTTCTATAGGGGAGAAGTCTTTAGAATTTTTGTTATTGGTAAGAAAAATCATCATATCGGAGGAAACAAGATGCATTCTATGGATGAATTATTCACCAAGGTGGATGAAAATAAAAAAGCCATGCTCGAGACATGGCGCATGCTGGTCGATCGTGACTGCGGCTCTGCTAATAAGGCAGGAGTCGATGCAGTAGGGAAGGATATTCAGCATTTCCTTGAAGCACTTGGCTTTGCCGTGCGTTTTCATACCTACGAGAAGGCGGGAAATATGCTTATCGCAGAGTACGGCGATATGAGTAAGCCCTTCGTCATACTGACCGGCCATATGGATACCGTCTTTGCGGATGGGACAGCGGCGGCTCGTCCTTTTACCATCAAAGACGGCAAGGTCACCGGTCCGGGTGTCCTAGATATGAAGGGCGGCGTCACCATTCTTCTCTATGCTGTGAAATTCCTGCTCGAAAGCGGCTATGACCGCTATCCGATCAAGATCATTCTGGCGGGTGATGAAGAAGTGGGGCATCAAAAATCGGAGGGCGCATCGGACTACAAGCAGGAAGCGCAGGGGGCGCTCATGGCTTTCAATCTGGAAACATCTTTCCCGTATGGAAGCATCGTTATAGAGAGAAAAGGCTGCGCGCAGTACCTTTTCGAAGTGACGGGTGTCGGCGCACATGCAGGAAACAACCCGCAGGATGGCAGAAGCGCGGTCGAGGAGCTCGCCCATAAGATCCTAGATATCCAGAAGGAGACGGATTACGAGGAAGGGACGACGGTCAATGCCGGCGTCATCGGCGGCGGTACAGTGGTCAATGCCGTACCGGAGCATGCATGGTGCAAGGTCGATGTGCGTTTTTCCAAAAGCGAGGGTATCGAGCGCATTGATCGGGATTTCAAGGACATCGCTGCCCGTCAGTATGTCAATGACACGACGACAACCGTGAAGCCGCTTATCGTATTCCCTGCCATGGAAAGACTTCCAGCATCGGAAGCACTCTTTGCCAGAGCAGAAGCCATTGCAGAGACATATCATTTTCCTAAAATGAAAGCTATCGCTGTCGGTGGCGGCAGTGACTCGGCAAATCTCACCGCTGTCGGCATCCCGACACTCTGCGCGCTGGGCGTCAAGGGTGAATTCAACCACACCGAGCGTGAATGGGCGGACGAAGCGTCTCTCTATGAACGCACCAAACTCCTGATGGCATTCTTATGTGAGCTGTAAAAGGTTGGTGACTAGTGACTGGAACTCTCACAGCTTGTATTGCTCGAGCGTAGCGATCAGGGCTTTGGCATGAGCTGGCTTGGTAAGGCAGGCATTCATCCCTGCGGCGTAGACTTCCTCTTCTACATCTTGGTAAGTATTCGCCGTGACGGCAATGATCGGGAGGGTGAGGGCATCGACGCGGGAAAGGGCGCGGATGGCCTTCGCGGCCATGAAGCCGTCCATACCGGGCATTACGAGATCCATGAGGATGGCGTCAAAGATGTTGAGATCCGATTTCTCAAAAGCGCGGATGGCTGCCTTGCCGCTGCTGGCACTAGAGGCTGTAGCGCCGGCGTCCTCCAGCGTGGCGATGAGAATTTCCTGGCTCAAGGTATTGTCATCGACTACGAGCACGTGGAAGCCTCGGATGCCGTCCTCTCCGGTGTGCGCGATGCGCGGAGACAGTGAGGGTCCCTGCTGGGAGAAATGATCTTCTACGAGAGATTTCAGCTTATTCTGGTAGGCGAGAAGTGCATCGATGTAGGCAGACTGCCTTTTGGCATTCTTGCGATAGAGGCACATGACGCCTGCAAAAACGAGAAAGGCGATCGTGTAGCCGATGTAGAAGATGCGGTAGCGATGGTAAACGGCAGGAAGGGAGCGGTCCATGGCATAGTCCTCCATCCACTTCTTCTGCAGTTTTTCCAGCGTGCCATCGTGGGACATCTGGCGAAGATAATTATTGATCTCATCTCGCAGACCGATCTGATTCTTTGAGACCCCAAAGGCGGGATAGCTGCCAAGAAGCATGAGGCCGGGTTTGATATTGAAGTGATTCTTCTGGATGATGTCCTGCGCGACAGCTCCATGACAGATACCGTAGTCCACGTCACCGCCTTCGACGGCAGAAAGGATGGCCGTATTTGTGGGATATTCGACGTAGGTGCAGTTGAAATCATAGGCGGTCATCAGGACGGAATTGGTCATGATAGCGACCCGTTTTCCAGAGAGCTGGCTCACATGGCCCACTGGCTTTTTGCCAAAGACCTGCATGGTGTCGGCGCTCGTCGGGATGGTCTTGATGACGCCCGGCATGTTCGAGTAGATTTCAAGTCCGGAAAGTACATCGACCTCACCATTCGATAGCATTTTCTGGCAGGTCGGCCAGTCGCTCGTGAAGAACTCCGGCTTGCGCTGCATACGGCTGGCCAAATTATAGAGGATCTCTACGTCCATGCCCGAGAGCTGTCCCTTTTTGTTCACGAAGGAATGAGGCGCAAAATCACTCGCTACAGCCACGCGAAGCACCCGGCTGTTCGATCGCACAAGGGGCGCTGCATCTACCTCGATCGGCTTTCGGAAAAGTCCCATCTGCCACCCCGTGAAGAGGAGGGGGGCCAGGACGCCGAGAAAGAGAACCATATAAAAATCAGGTCGAATCGATTGAGATTTTTCTTTAGCTTTTGCATGAGAAAATCCTTTCCGAGAAAATCGAAACCTTTAAGGAAACGACAAGGGCAAAACAAGGGCCGCGGACTGCCTGCCACTCTTGTTATTCATGTTACTATAGGCGGCGCTTTTGGGAAAGAAGAAAATGCATCCGATTTCCTCTTGACGAAGGCACCCTCGTTTAGTAGTATAAATTTGTTTATCCTTAAATGGTGAAAAGAAACATGCTGATACATTCTGAAAATGACCGTATCGGTATTTTCAAAGAAGAAAGGCAGAATGGAAATGAAAGCACCGATAGAAGAAATCAATGCATTTGTCGATCGTAACAAAGAGGAGATGCTTCTTTTCTGGGAACAGCTCGTGAACCGGCAGGCGGGCTCGAAAGAAGTGGAACGCGTGAACCTCATCATGCATTTCCTGAAGAAACATTTTGAAAGAGAGGGCATTGACTGCCGTCTCGTCGATAGCCATGGGAGCGCGGATGTGCTGGTGGCAGAGCTGAATGCGGATGTCCCCGGCGCGCCGCTGCTCCTCTCGGGGCATTGTGACACTGTATTTCCTTCTGGCAGCTATCCGGAGGATCCCTTCCATATCGAAGACGGCTTTGCGAGGGGCCCCGGCGTACTGGATATGAAATGCGGCGTTGCGCAGATTTTCTACCTGATGGTCGCGCTGAAGCACTTCGGCTACCGGGACCGTCCCGTCAAAGCTGTCTTGGTCGGAGATGAAGAGACGAGCCACTACGGCGGCATCGCAGACCGGATCCTGAAAGACGAAGCGAAGGGCGCGCTGTGCTGCTTCAATATGGAAAGCGGACGCCTCGACCACTGCATGACCGTAGGCCGCAAGGGCTGCCTTGACTGCCACATCACGGTCAGAGGCGTCGCGGCGCACGCGGGAAACGACTATCTCAAAGGCAAGAACGCCATCGTCGAAATGGCCAAGAAGCTCCCGCTCCTGCAGGCACTCACCATCTATGAGGAAGGCCTCACCGTCAGCGTAGGGACTATCAAGGGCGGCACCGTCTCGAATGCGGTCCCTGACTACTGCTATGCCGAGCTCGATGTGCGTTACGAAAAACAGAAGCAGATGGACTATGTGAAGGAAAAGATGCAGGAAATCTGTGATAACACCTTCATCGAAGGCACCACAACAAAGATCGAATTTGTCGCGCCCATGCCTCCTTTCGAAGAAACAGAAGCCAATCATCAGCTTCTCTCTCATATCAATCGCGTCACAAAAGCCTGCGGCTATGAGCCCTTCGGCGCCATCTACGTCGGCGGCGGCTCGGATGCCTCCTACATCTCCAGCATGGGCGTCCCCACCGTCTGCTCCATGAGCGCAGAAGGCAGCGGCGCGCATACCATGGAAGAAAAAGCCTCTGTAGAAAGCTTCTTCCATCGCTGGATCATCGTCCTTGCATCCATCATGGAAATCGATCAGTATGCGGTGAGTAAGTGACTAGTGGCTAGGGACTAGTGACTGGGGATGAGGGTCTAGGCTCTCCTCTCAGCTGCGTAGACCCTTGGAGAAGGGCCGCGCCAAAGGGAGCGGATTGCAGTGCCCCAAAGGGGCACCCCTCAATGAAGCGGAATGAAAGGGCATGTGCGATAAAGCCACACCCGTATCGTCATCCCGAGTGAAGCCGAGGGATCTTTTCGTTCGTGGCAGAAAGACGATATGAGCAATTCCCAAAACGGGAAACCTGCTATCCCGTATATCGAGAGTGCCCCAAAGCGGCATTCCTCAACGAAGCGGAACGAAAGTGCATGTGCGATAAAGCTACACCCGTATCGGCATCTCCTCCTTGTAGAACGGTTAGCGCGCTAAGTGTGCTATTTTATCACTGCTTCAGGGGGACGTTTTATGCTTATTTCAATATTCCGCGGCGCTTCTAATTTTTATGCGCCGCACCTTTCCCTCCGAACCTATTGCCCCTTTTTCCTATCACGCCCCTCTGCGTTTCACAGCAAACCAAGACAACAGGAGAATCATATCTAATGAAAGATCAAGTGAAAGCATTCAAAGCACCCAGCCCGATCATTATACTGGTGTGCGTCATCGTATTCTGCGCTATTGCGAGCTACATCATCCCCGCGGGCGTTTATGACCGAGTCAAGGATGTTCAGACCGGAAAAATGGTCGTCGACCCGTCTACCTTCCACTATGTAGCGCAGAAACCGACAGGATTTCTCGATTTCTTTACTTCTATCAATAAAGGATTCAAGGGCGGTATCAGCATCATTGCCTTCCTCTTCATGGTGGGCGGCTCCCTCAATATCCTTGCCAAGACCGGTGCCATCGTGGCAGGGCTCAGTGCTCTCGTCGAAAAGCTGAAGAATCGGAGCGTCCTTCTGATCCCCGTCCTCATGACCACGCTTGCCACCTTCTCGACACTCGCCGGATGCAACGAGGAATACCTCGCCTTCACGCCTCTCGTCGTGAGCGTCGCACTCGCACTCGGCTTCGACTCCTTGACCGCGCTTGGCATGCTCTTCTGCTCGGTCGCAGCCGGTTATGGCGCCGGATGCACCCAGCCATTCTCCGTCGGCGTTGCGCAGGGCATCGCCGGTGTCCCGATCTTCTCCGGCCTGCCATACCGTATGGGTATCTTTGTCTTGCTCCTCGTGCTGAACATTTCTTATGTCATGTACCACGCGCGCAAGGTGAAGAAAGACCCGAAGAGCAGCCCGGTCTATGAGATCGACCTGCTGAAACGAGACAAGATCGATCTTTCAACCGCAGAAAAACTCTCCACACGGCAGGCCATTTGCCTTGGTCTCCTTGGTCTGAACTTCGTTTGCATCATCGTCGGCGTGCTGAAATTTGATTTCTATATGAATGAAATCTCTGCGATCTTCCTCATCATGGGCATCCTCTCCGGCATCATCTGCCGCCTCTCCCCGAATGACATCTGTGATGCCTTCCTCGAAGGCTGCAAGGGCATGATGCTCCCCTGTCTCGCTGTTGCTATGTGTAAGGCAGCCACCATTCTTCTGGACAATGCCAAGGTCATGGATACCATCATCTACTACCTTGCCGGCATGCTCGACATCTTCCCATCCTCCATTATCGCCTTCGGTATGTTCATCATCCAAGACTGCTTTAATCTTCTCGTCCCCTCCAGCTCCGGGCAGGCGGCCATCTCCATGCCGATCATGGCGCCGCTCGCTGACATCGTCGGCCTCACCAGACAGACCGCCGTTTTCGCCTTCACCTTCGGCGATGCCTTCACGAACTGTATCACCCCGGCCTCCGGCGCCACCATGTCCTACCTCGCCATGGCAAACGTCCCCTACAAAAAATGGGCGCGCTTCATCCTCCCTCTCATCGGCATGTGGTGGATCGTCGCCTTCTGCTTCCTCACCTACGCGACCGCCATTCACCTGGGACCGGTGTGAGTGGCTGGTGAACCTGTGGCAAGTGAATCATAACTGCCAGTCGTTTTCTTAGGCTCATAATAAAAGCGCGACCATCTATGTTTGGATGGTCGCGCTTTTATTATGAGAGATATTATTTCACCGGATTTCTCAGTGTTCCGATGGGGTCGATGTTGATCTCTACCACATCGCCTTTTTTGAGAAATTTCGGCGGGTTGAAGCCCATGCCTACGCCCTGCGGGGTGCCGGTCGCGATGACGTCGCCCGGGAGGAGAGTCATGCCGTCGGAGAGAGTCGCGATGAGTTTCGGAATGGAGAAGATGAGGTCGGTGGTGGTGCCTTCCTGGCGCAGGCTGCCATTGACTTTCGTGTAGATGGTGAAGGGGAGTGGCCAGTCACCGACCATGACGGTCGGGCCCATCGGGCAGAAGGTATCGAGGCTCTTGCCGCGGAACCACTGGAGGTGCTTTTTCTGCAGGTCTCTGGCGGTGACGTCATTGATGATGGTGTAGCCATAGACGTATTTCATCGCATCTTCTTCCGCGATGTTCGTGCCTCGTTTGCCGATGATGACGCCGAGCTCGCCTTCGTAGTCGACTTCCTGGGTGACTGCGGGATGGCTGTCGATTTCCTCGTCTGGCCCGATGATGGAGGTGGTGGCTTTGGTGAAGAAGATCGGATCTTCCGGGTTCTTGGCATTGGCGTTCTGGTCAAATTCCTTGACGTGTGCCTGATAGTTCTTGCCCACGCAGAGGACGTTCCTTCTGGGGTAGAAGGGGGCTTCGAGACGGACGTCTGCGAGCGCGATCGGAGTGACGGCTTTGTCCTTTCCGTTCATTTCGAGCGCGTGAGCAAGGTTCAGGAGGCCTTCTTCGCCGCTTTCAATGAAATCACCCAGCGTCTCAGCGAGGGGGATGAAGTAGGTTTCTTCAAGATCGATGGCGGGGTAGATGGAAGTGCCGTCGGCGGACAGGACGCCCCACTGGCGTTCGCCTTTGTAGTTGTAGGATACAAGTCTCTGCATAATAGACCTTCTTTCTTATAATATAGAGTGTGGACATATTATAGCATAAATAAGAGCAGAATGGTTCAGGGGTTCAAGGTTCAGGGTCAGCCCCGGGGACGTGCTGTCCCTTGATTGGGGATGAAAGAGGGGGAGCGGGCTCTATGGGTTCCATGGGGTCAGTGGGTAGGGTGGGGGCGGCGTATAAAAATCAGAAGCGCCGCGGAGTTTTAAAATATGCGGTATTCACGAAAGATGGGAAATCTGTGAACCTTAACCCTGAACCGTAAACCCTGAATCCGCTCCCTTTCCCTCTAAACTTTCTCTATTTGTCCCTTGCATTCTGCTATCCCGTTTGTTATAATAGCAAAGAATTATCTATGTAGTTGAAATGAGGTGCAACAATTGAAGAAGGGACTTCATCCGGATTATCATCCAGTCGTTTTCCGCGACATCGGTGCTGACTACTCTTTCCTGACCCGTTCTACAGCAACTTCCAACCAGACTGTAAAATGGGAAGATGGCAATGAATACCCGCTGATCAATATCGACATCAGCAGCAAATCCCATCCATTCTATACAGGACAGCAGCGTTTCGGTAAGGCTCGTGGCCGTATCGAAAAGTTCAACAAACGTTACGGCAAATCCGCAGAATAAGGAACAGGGCGCATGCCCTGTTTTTTATTGCCCTTTTTTGATATACTAGAAAAGATGTGTATGTGGGGAAATGGATATTTCAAGTATCCGTTTGAAATTTTGGCTATGGTTCAGGTTGATGGGTTCAGGGCTGGGTTCCGCGTGGCGCGAGATTCTTCGACTCAGTTCTCACTGTTCTGATTGCGCATGAGCAAACATACGGCATTTCACTCTGCTCAGAATGACGACGCCGCGATTTCAGTCACCAGTCACACCTAATCCCTAGCCACTCATCCCTATGTTCAAACTACAAACGACCAAATTTATAACAGGAGTAAAGCATAATGCAGATCAGCAAATTAGATGGCATGGAAGCCAGATATATGGCACTGGAAGATCAGCTGAGCGATCCTTCGGTGATCGCCGATCAGAACCGCTGGAGAGAGCTCTCGAAGGAGCATGCGGAGCTGGGAGAGATCGTTTTCAAGTATAGAGAATATAAGGAGGCACTCAAGGGGATCCAGGATGCACTGGAACTTCTGGACGATAAGTCGCAGGCCGATCTCCATGAGCTGGCGAAGGAAGAGCTGAAGGAAAATGAAGAGAAGCGGGATGCTCTGGATCTGGAAATCCATAAGATGCTGATCCCGAAGGATCCGAATGACGGGAAGAATGTCATCCTGGAAATCCGCGCGGGTACGGGCGGTGAGGAGGCTGCGCTCTTTGCATCGGATCTTCTCAAAATGTACCTGAAATTTGCAGAGCGCAAGGGCTGGAAGGCAGAGATCGCGGATGCGAATGAGACGGATCTTGGTGGGTTCAAGGAAGTCACCTGCACCATCGAAGGAAAGAATGCGTACTCGATCCTGAAATTCGAGAGCGGCGTACACCGCGTGCAGCGTATCCCTGAGACGGAGAGCCAGGGGCGTGTGCATACGTCGGCGGTCACGGTGGCTGTCCTGCCGGAGGCGGAGGATGTAGATATCGAGGTGCGCCGCGAAGACCTGCGTATCGATGTATACCGTTCCTCCGGTGCAGGCGGTCAGCATATCAATAAGACATCTTCGGCGATCCGCCTGACGCACCTGCCTTCGGGCATGGTGGTCACCTGCCAGAATGAACGAAGCCAGCGCCAGAATAAGGAGAAGGCGCTGCAGATCCTGAAGTCCCGTCTCTATGACCAGGCGATGCGCGAGTCGCAGAGCAAGGAAGCGGCGGACCGCAAGAATCAGGTCGGCAGCGGCGATCGTTCGGAGCGTATCAGGACGTACAATTTCCCGCAGGGCCGCGTGACGGATCACCGCATCAATATGAGCATTTACCAGCTTGATGATTTCATGAATGGAAACATGGACGCGATCCTTGACCGGCTGATGGAAGAGGATCTGGCGCGTCGCATGAAAGAAGGGGAAGCGAATGGCCGCTAATACGCTCTGGACGATCCAGCGCCTGCTCGCGTGGACGACGCAGTATTTCCAGCATCACGAGATCGAGTCGCCGCGTCTCGATGCAGAGCTCCTGCTGGCGAAGGTTCTTCACAAGCAGCGGATCTTCCTCTATACGGATTTCGAGGAAATCGTGAATCCGGAAGAGCTCGCACTTTTCAAGTCCTTCATCCAGAAGCGTGTGAAGGGGATTTCCACAGCGGCCATCATTGGTGAGAAAGAATTCATGGGGCTCACCTTCCATGTGAATGAGGATGTCCTGATTCCCCGTCCGGACACGGAGACATGGCTGGAAAAGGTCATCCAGTACCATAGAAATGACGGCGTGATCGAAGTCGCGGACCTTGGGACAGGGAGCGGAGCGATCCTCCTCTCCTTCCTGTATTATTGTAAGGAAGCGAAGGGGATCGGCATCGATATTTCTGAAAAAGCCCTCGCTGTCGCCAAAGAAAATGGGAAAGAGCTTGCGATGGAGGAACGCGCGGCGTGGACACTCGGGGACTATATCGATGCGCTGCCTGAGGGGGTGCTCTATGATGGCATCCTTTCAAATCCTCCCTACATTCCTCGCGAGGATATCGCCCATCTTCAGGAGGAAGTGAAGCATGAGCCGATGCTTGCGCTCGATGGGGGAGAGGATGGTCTCGTTTTCTACCGCCGCCTCGCTGAGAAGGCAGCCGCACATCTGAAGGAGGGCGGTTTCCTTGCCGTGGAATTCGGCATCCACCAGTGTGAAGAGATTCTTTCGCTTTTGAAGGAAACGGGCGCGTTTGAGGATTTCGAAGTCATCAAAGACTACGGCGATATCGAGCGCGCGATCTATTGCAGAAAGAAGAAGCAGCATGACTGAAAAAGTAGAAGTCAATGATCTATATTATAGGGATAAAGTAAAGGCGCTCGGCCGCATCATTCGTGAGGGCGGTCTTGTGGCTTTTCCGACGGAGACGGTCTATGGTCTTGGAGGAAATGCGCTCGATGCGGGTGCGGCGAAAAAGATCTACGCTGCGAAGGGCCGCCCCTCGGATAATCCGCTCATCGTCCATGTGGCGGATCCCTCCGAAGTGGAGAAGTACGCAGCCGAGGTCAGTCCGCTCGCAAGGCGGCTGATGGATACCTTCTGGCCGGGACCTTTGACCATTGTTTTCCCGAAGAAAGACTGTATCCCGATGGAAACATCCGGGGGACTCTCCACCATCGCCATCCGCTGCCCGAGGAGTGAGGCGACACGCGCCCTCATCCGTGCAGCCGGCGTTCCTATAGCAGGTCCGAGTGCGAATATTTCCACCCGTCCGAGCCCGACGACCGCGGACGATGTGCTGCATGATATGAATGGACGTATCGCCGCTGTCATCGACGGCGGCCCCTGCCAGATCGGTCTAGAGTCCACCGTGGTGGGCATCGAAGGAAATGAGATCGTTATCTACCGACCCGGCGGTACGACGAAGGAAGCGCTGTCTGCCATCGCACCGACGACGGTAGACAGCGCACTCGCCAAAGACGGCGCACATCCGAAGGCACCTGGCATGAAGTATCGCCACTATGCGCCTTCTGCGCCGCTCACCGTGTATACGGGAGAGGCGGGGAAGGTGGCAGAGGAAATCCTCTCCTTTACGGAAAAGACGGATAAGAAGTATGGATTCTTCGTCAGCGAAGAAACGGCTCGTCTTCTCCCCATGGGACTTCCTGTTTTCGTCTGGGGACATCGGGAGGATAAAGAGAGCTTCGCGCACAACCTCTTCTCCGGACTTCTCTATTTCAATCGCCATTCCGTCGATGCCATCATCGGCGAGGGCACAGATACCGCAGGTCTCGGTCTCGCCATCATGAACCGCCTCGCCAAGGCGTCCGGGTATCATATCGTGGTGGAGAAGAGGTAGGAGCGGACGGGTTCAAAGGGGTTCTTGATTTTGTGAATTGACGGACTTTTTCCATCGGCATCATAGAAATCCGGAGCCTCTTTTTACCTATATGTACCGCACCATATCCGTTGGGGGCATAGAATATGTTATGCGAAAGGGACAACTCGCCCATAGACAGGTGTTCGTAAAACAGGTTTAGACCAAAATTACGAAATGAGCATCTGTCAGGCAGGGGTGGACAACGAAAAGCCGCTGTATTCAGGTTTTGTAGAGGTGGTGGACTACCTCTCCGATGAACACGGCTGGAGTCGCAGCGTTCCCAATCTCTCCGGCAAACTCAAGCGCGGTTCCCTTCGCTATGGCGAGGCGGTGGAGCTGGCGGACGCGCTGGGGTATGATTGTGTATTCAGTAGCATGATCGTATAATAAGAGAAAAAGTTGCTGGAGGTAAGTTGCATGAAAAAGAGACAGATTTCCAAGAAAATGTTAAACGCTTTCTTGTCCGGAGAACTGTCCTCCTTGCTGGTGGCCGTCAAAAAAGATGATACTTTAGACTTGGAGCTTCGTGGAGACTCCGTGAATATCTATTACCGTGGAGGGAGTATTTTCAAAATTGAGGAAATCAACAACTCGTTCTCGATATCTTTTGATATTAACTACTGTATAGAAAGCTCCACAAGCCTTAGCGGAAATCCATCTCCCGCAGAAGCAGTCGCAGATCTTCCTTTTTATAAGCAGGCGATGGACTGGTGGTTTCACAAGCATCCTAAATACGAACGAGAGTTCCAACAGGTAATTGCGCGTGAAAACAATAACCACGGCTAAATTTCCAGCGGCACAGACTATTACATAGCCGACATTGAATTTGCAGACGGCAACGCCAGATTTGACATGGTAGCACTGAAATGGCTGTCCAATGGCGCCGTACGAAGAGACACCAGCCGAATCTCTCTCGCACTGATCGAAGTCAAATATGGGGACGGTGCATTGAAAGGGACTGCCGGAATTGAGAAGCATCTGGAGGATTTTCAGGCGTTTCTCAGTGACAGGGAAAAAGTAAGTGATTTCTGCCGGGACATGTTTCTGGTATTTTCCAAAAAGTGCCGACTGGGACTGCTAGACGGCCTTAATGAAAAACAGTACGATGTTAAAATCAGTTCCTTGGACCCGGAAGTGATTTTTCTCTTCGCAAACCACGATCCAGAGAGCAAAATTCTTCCTGCTGTTCTAAAAGAAGTTAAGCCGAATAAGTATCCCTTCCCCATTCTGGTTGCAAATGCCTCATATATGGGCTATGGTCTTTATGCCGAACAGATGAAGCAGATAAAAGACAAATAATTTTTTGCACTACCACCCTGTTGTCGCGGCGGTTTGCTATACTGTCCTCAAAAACAGGAGGACGATTTTATGGCAGAAGAAACACGATAGGAAAACGTTGTGCGCTCCGGGGCTGGAAGCTGTTTCACGGTATCTCTATCCTATACGGAGATGTGTAAGAGGGTGAAGGGGAATGAAACCCTGTATTCATCGAGGCACGCACCAGATCGGTGGCATTGCTGCCGAAATCTCCACGACAAGCACGCGCATCCTCATGGATATGGGTGACGAGCTATCTCTTGATCCAAATTTCGTCTCCGCACCGCTGAATATTCCGGGTGTGACGGATGGGAACGGACATTGCGATGCCGTACTGTTTACCCACTATCACGGCGATCATACCGGGCAAATGCTGCGTATCCGACCGGAGATTCCCATTTATGCCGGGGCGCTGGCAAAGGATATCATGCGCTTGTCCGCAGAGCATGGCGGGAAAAAGAATGAAGCGCTTTGCAAGCGCATTGAAACCATGCAAGCCTTTTCTCCCGGCAAGCCGTTTTTGATCGGTGATATTCAGATTACACCGTTCTGCATTGACCATTCCGCGTGCGACAGCTATATGTTCCTGATCGAAGCGGATGGCAAGCGGCTGTTGTATACCGGCGATTTCCGGCTGCACGGTGTGCGCGGCAATGTCATGGACAAGATTCTGGACAGACGCATTGGAAAGGTCGATGTGGTTGTCACGGAGGGAACGACGGTTTCTCGTTCTGAATATGAGACCGTGACAGAGTGGGAGCTGCAAAAACGTGTGAAAGCGTATTTGCGGCAGTACAAGTACGTCTTTGTTCTGTGTGCAACGACGAACCTTGACCGGATTTTTGCGCTGGCGCGGGCAGTGCCGCGTGGAAAATACTGCATTTGTGACGAGTATCAAAAAACGCTGGTCAAGGTGGTTTCCGACCATTGGAGTAGTCTATCGACATTTTATGAGATGCCAAAGCTGAATACTCCCGGTTCCGTTATTCTTCAAGACTTTCAAGAGCGAGGCGGGTTGATGTTTGTCCGTGTCAATCGGCAGTTTGAACGCATTATCCGACAATTTGACCCGCAGCAAAGCATTCTGCTCTATTCCATGTGGGACGGCTACCGAACAAAGCCGGACAGCAATATCCCAGAGTTTCTGTCGCTGACCGGAACATGGGCAGAGCTTCACACCAGTGGTCATGCCTCGCCGAATGATCTTCGCCACGTGATTGAAAAGGCAGCCCCGGAAATTGTCATCCCCATGCACACCGACGCGCCACAGAAAATGCAGACACTCTGCCAGAATCGTAAGGTGATTCTACTGAAAGACAGGGAGGAGCTATTGCTATGACGAATGATATTTCTGCGTCGGCTTGACACGGACGGAATTATAAACACTGGGCGTTCTTCTACCAATTACATTCCGGATCATCCCTGTTTCATTGGAAGCACTGGATCATGCCGCCGTCGTGCGTGTGATCGATCAGGCACGCTGTATCATCCTGAATCCGAAGCGACTTTCCGTAGATTTGTTGGATGATTTTCTGCGTGGGCAGGACTATCAGCGGTGGAACAATGCGCCTGTGCCAATTATTTTGTTCTCAGACACCATGACCAAGGAACAACGCCACTTCCGCTTCAATTTCCGCAAGCATCGCTTGAAAACCGGAGCGGTCATAGGTCACGCCGCTCACGCCATCATCCACAAAAAATGTAGGATTCGGGAAATGGTGCTCCCGTGCATACCGCAAAAGCATATCCTTCTAAGACGAGATTTGTCAAGGGTATTCTCTCCCGAAAATACAATTTCAAAATTATTATATGAATGAGTCAGTCCTCTTCCGGGGCTGACTCTTTTTTCTTAAAGACTTATACAGTCTTAGTTTCGATTGCAGAACCCTTTTCCCCACTTAATACTTTAAGCGGTATTATGGCCTTGCAAGAGAGAAATGAGGTGAACAATTATGAGCATTACAAATGCAGCGAGAAGATTTGAACAGAGATTTGACGTAAAAGCGGAGCGCTTTATTTGGCATCATCCACTACTTGGCTTCATCTCCCTCTTTGTTGGAATGCCATTACTTGTTTTGGCGTGTGTCTCTATCAGTGCGATCGTTATCGCCTTTCCTATGGCATGGCTTTTGAATTAGTTGTAATCTTTATTTCATCTTTAAACGCACAAAAGATGACTAATGCCATTTTTAGAGGAAAGGTTTTATGATATTGGAGACAGCAAAAAAGGAGGATGAATCTTATGCAAATTCTAATTGCACTCATAGGTGTATGTGCGGCAGCAATGCTGCTGTGGTATGTCTATATTTTAATGAAGGGAGATGATCAGGCATGAGTACCCTGATTCAGTATGTTTTATACCTTGCCATTCTGGTTGTTTTGGCAATTCCGCTGGGCGCATACATAAAAAACGTCATGAGCGGCGAGAAAACTTTTTTGTCCAAATTTTTGACACCGTGCGAAAACCTGATTTACAAGGTTATGCGTGTAGACAGAGAAGAACAGATGACATGGAAAAAATATGCGGTAAGTGTAATGATTTTTTCCGGTATCGGGCTTGTTTTTCTGTTCCTGCTTCAACTTCTACAGGGAGTTCTTCCCGGAAACCCGCAGAATCTTTCCGGTGTGAAATGGGATTTGGCATTTAACACTTCTGCAAGTTTCATTACCAATACAAACTGGCAGGCATATTCCGGTGAATCCACATTGAGTTATCTCACTCAGGCTTTAGGTCTGACTGTTCAGAACTTTGTTTCCGCAGCTACAGGTATCGCCGTTCTATTTGCTTTGATCCGTGGCTTTATCAAGGTGAAATCCTCCGGGTTGGGAAGCTTTTGGGTGGATATGACCCGCATTGTGGTTCACATCCTACTCCCGCTGAATCTGGTCATTTCTCTGTTGCTGGTAGGCGGCGGCGTGATTCAGAACCTGAAAGGTGCAGAAATAGTATCCCTTGTAGAACCGATTGCCGTCAGTGCAGAAGGCGAAATCCTTAAGGATGCGGTAATTGACTTAGGCACCGAAACCGTCACTGTAGATGGCGAAATCGTTTCGAATGCACAGATCGTCACCGAGCAGTTCGTACCGATGGGTCCTGCGGCCAGCCAGGTCGCAATCAAACAGACCGGCACCAACGGCGGCGGTTATATGGGCGTCAACTCCGCACATCCTTTGGAAAATCCAAATGCCTTTACCAATCTGATCGAAATGATTTCCCTTCTACTGATTCCGGCGGCACTGTGTTTCACATTCGGTTCTGCGGTAAAGAACAAGAGGCAGGGTATTGCAATCTTTATGGCAATGTTTCTCTGTCTGGCTGTTGCCTTGAGCTGCATCGCCGTCACTGAACAGGCTGGCACATCCCAGCTTGCACAAAACGGCGCAGTCAATATGTCAATGGCAGAACAGGCGGGCGGCAATATGGAGGGTAAGGAGACTCGCTTCGGCATTGCAGAGTCCTCTACCTGGGCAGCCTTCACCACAGCAGCTTCTAACGGCTCTGTAAATTCTATGCATGACAGCTACACGCCGCTTGGCGGTATGGTGACTATGCTGCAGATGCAGCTTGGCGAGGTTATTTTCGGCGGCGTGGGCTGCGGCCTTTACGGTATGCTTGCTTTTGCCATTCTGACGGTGTTTATTGCCGGTCTGATGGTAGGCCGCACTCCGGAATTCCTTGGCAAGAAAATTGAGCCTTATGAGATGAAATGGTCGGTACTGGTTTGCCTTGCAACGCCCATTACAATTCTGGTCGGCAGCGGCCTTGCTGCTGTAGTACCCTCTGTCATGGATAGCCTGAATAACGGCGGTGCCCACGGTTTCTCTGAAATGCTGTATGCCTACTCATCCTGTGGCGGCAATAACGGCTCTGCCTTTGCCGGTTTCAATGCGAATACCGTATTTCTGAATGTAAGCCTGGGGCTGGTGATGCTCTTTGCCCGGTTTCTGCCCATCATCGGCACACTTGCAATCGCAGGCAGCCTGGCTGGGAAAAAGAAAATTGCCACGACTGCGGGCACCTTGTCTACCACAAATGGAATGTTTGTTTTCCTGCTGATTGTTGTGGTATTGCTGATCGGTGCGCTGAGCTTCTTCCCGGCGCTTGCCCTTGGTCCGCTTGCTGAGTTCTTTGGCAGCATTGCGTAAAGGAGGTTTACAGATATGCGTACAAAACAGAAAAGTGCTTTTGCCGACCGGAAAATGCTCGGCAGGGCAATTAAAGATTCTTTTGTGAAATTAAGTCCGAAAACACAGGCAAAAAACCCGGTCATGTTTCTGGTTTTTGTGTCTGCGATCTTGACCAGTATCCTTTGGGTGGTATCCCTGTACGGGTTAAAAGACGCTCCAAGCGGATATACACTGGCGATTGCCATTATACTTTGGTTTACCGTGCTATTTGCTAACTTTGCCGAGGCCATTGCAGAAGGCCGTGGTAAAGCACAGGCAGATTCTCTCCGGGCATCCCGAAAAGATGTGGACGCACATAAAATTCCCTCCGTATCGCAGAAGGACAGCGTGACTGTGGTTCCATCCGCCCTGCTGAAAAAGGGGGAACTGGTGATTGTCAAAGCCGGAGAGCAGATTCCGGCAGACGGTGAAGTCATAGAAGGTGCGGCATCTGTGGATGAAAGCGCCATCACCGGCGAATCCGCTCCCGTAATTCGTGAGGCCGGCGGCGACCGCAGCGCTGTAACCGGCGGCACCTCTGTACTGTCGGACTGGATCGTTGTCAGAGTGACCAACGAAGCCGGAGAAAGCTTTCTCGACAAGATGATTGCGATGGTAGAAGGTGCTGCCCGAAAGAAGACGCCCAACGAAATTGCTTTGCAGATTTTTCTGGTAGCCTTGTCCATTATCTTTATCTTGGTGACAGTCTCCCTCTACACTTATTCCATTTTTTCTGCAAAGCTGGCAGGAATTGAGAATCCAACCTCTGTAACAACTTTGGTAGCGCTGCTGGTATGCCTTGCTCCTACTACCATTGGTGCCTTGCTTTCTGCCATCGGTATTGCCGGTATGTCCAGACTGAACCAGGCAAATGTTCTGGCCATGAGTGGACGTGCCATTGAAGCCGCCGGTGATGTAGACATTCTGATGCTTGATAAAACCGGAACAATCACCCTGGGCAATCGACAGGCATCGGAGTTCATTCCGGTAGATGGTGTTGATATTCAGGAACTGGCGGACGCCGCTCAGCTTTCTTCTCTGGCCGATGAAACCCCCGAGGGCAGAAGCGTTGTTGTGCTGGCAAAGGAGCAGTTTGGAATTCGTGGCAGAAGCCTTCAGGACAAGAATATGCACTTTGTCCCATTTACGGCCGTGACTCGTATGAGCGGCGTCGACTTTGACGGCAACGAAATCCGAAAAGGCGCAGCAGATGCCATGCAGAGTTATGTGACCCAGGCAGGCGGAATGTATTCTCCAGACTGTGATCGAGTTGTCAAGTCTATTGCGTCCAAAGGCGGCACACCTTTAGTTGTGGCTAAGAACCACAAGATTCTCGGCGTTATCTATTTGAAGGATATTATCAAGCAGGGTGTGAAGGAGAAATTCGCAGATCTGCGGAAAATGGGCATCAAGACCATTATGATCACCGGCGACAATCCGATTACTGCTGCGGCCATTGCTGCCGAGGCCGGTGTGGATGACTTCCTCGCGGAAGCAACGCCGGAAGGAAAGCTGGCAATGATTCGTGATTTTCAGATGAAGGGTCATTTGGTCGCCATGACAGGCGACGGTACCAACGACGCTCCGGCTTTGGCTCAAGCAGATGTTGCAGTTGCCATGAACAGCGGCACACAAGCGGCCAAAGAAGCAGGCAACATGGTGGATTTGGACTCTTCCCCCACAAAACTGATCGACATTGTGCGCATCGGCAAACAGCTTTTGATGACACGAGGCAGCCTGACTACCTTCTCCATTGCCAACGATGTGGCAAAATACTTTGCCATTATTCCGGCGTTGTTTATGGGACTTTATCCGGGACTGTCTGCTCTGAATATTATGGGGCTGTATTCCCCGCAAAGTGCTGTCCTCTCTGCGATTATTTATAATGCACTCATCATTATTGCGCTTATTCCATTGGCACTGAAAGGTGTGAAATATCGTGAAGTTGCTGCCGGAAAGCTGCTGTCACGGAACCTGCTTGTTTATGGTTTGGGCGGTCTGGTGGTTCCTTTTATCTTTGTGAAACTGATTGATGTTCTGCTGGTGTTCGCCGGCCTGGTATAAGGAGGGGATATATCATGAAAACAATAAAAAGTGTATTACCAAAGGCAGGTATGATCTTTTTTATCTTTACTCTGCTGTGCGGCGTGGTCTATACGGGTGTTGTCACAGGAATTGCTCAGCTTATTTTCTCGGATAATGCCAATGGAAGTATCATTGAAGTAGATGGGAAAAAATACGGCTGTGAGTTGCTGGGGCAGCAATATACGGATGAGTCCCATATGTGGGGGCGCATTATGAATATCGATGTTTCTACCTATACAGATGAAAACGGAAAGGCGCTGATGTATGCCGCCCCATCTAACATCTCTCCGGCAAGCGAGGAGTATGCACAGCTCGTGGCAGAGCGGGTGGAAAAGCTCCGGGCTGCCGACCCGGATATGGATGAAGTAGCTGTTCCGGTGGATCTTGTTACTTGTTCCGGCAGTGGGCTTGATCCCCATATTTCCCCGGCAGCAGCGGAGTATCAGGTAGCACGCATTGCAAAGGCAAATGATATGACTGAAGATGAAGTGCGTGAGATCATCCAAAACTGCACCGACGGACGATTCCTCGGCATCTTTGGTCAAGAGACCGTCAATGTGCTGAAAGTCAATCTGATGCTGGACGGTATTCTGGAGGGGTGAAATGAACATAGCTAAAATCATGATCCCCAAAATCTCCACTGTATTTCTTCACGAAAAGGATACGATTCGTCAGGGATTGGAACGGTTTATGGTACATGGCTATACCGCTGTCCCGGTACTGAATGATCAGGAACAGTATATTGGAAGCGTGACGGAGGGAGATTTCCTCCGCCACCTTCTTGTTTGCCAGACAACAGACTTGAAAGTACAGGAGGGATACCGACTTGGCAGCATTGTTCGCAGAGATTTTTGCCCTGCGTTACAAATAGATGCAGATTCCGAGCAGGTTGTAACTTCAATGCTGAATCAGAATTTTGTCCCCATCGTTGATAGCCGGAATGCTCTATGCGGGATTCTGACAAGGAAACGTCTGATTGAATTTCTGACACAAGCTCGTGATAAAAAAGAATACGTCCTGCATCTTTAGACGGTCTTAATACAGATATGCATTCTCTTTTACCTTCTTTACTCCATTTGAATTATGATTAAGAACACATAAAGGGGTATAAAGGAGGATTGCAGTTATGGGAGTAGTGTTGTTAAAAAGGAAGTTGACTTCGTTTCAAATTATCATCCTCGGGTTTTCCGGTGTGATCCTTTTCGGTACCTTCCTTTTAATGTTGCCGTTTTCCAGCCGAAGCGGACTGGCAACGCCTTTCTCGGATGCATTGTTTACTTCTACCTCAGCAGTTTGTGTAACCGGACTCGTTATACATGATACGGCAACATACTGGTCGGCCTTCGGCCAGTTTGTCATTTTACTGCTGATTCAGATTGGAGGCATGGGGGTTATTACCATAGCCGCTTCCTTTGCAATGATTTCCGGTCGGAAGATTTCTTTGATGCAGCGCAGTACCATGCAGGAGGCGATTTCAGCGCCAAAGGTAGGGGGAATCGTTCGCTTGACTGGCTTTATCGTCAAGGTGACACTGGTGATGGAACTGCTGTGTGCAGCCGTGATGGCGCCGGTGTTTTGCCGTGATTTCGGGGAAAAGGGACTTTGGATGGCACTGTTTCATTCCGTGTCCGCTTTTTGCAACGCAGGTTTTGATCTATTGGGTGTGCGCACTCCCTTTTCCTCCCTGACCAGCTATGCAGCGAATCCAGTCATAAACCTTACTATTATGTTCTTAATTGTGTTTGGTGGCATCGGCTTTCTGACTTGGGATGATATTCGGACAAATCGATTGCATTTGCGCAAATATCGGATGCAGAGCAAGGTGATTCTTTGTACCACAGCGGTTTTAATAATCGCTCCGGCAATGTACTTTTATTTTTTTGAGTTTGCTGATCTCACACGAAAGGAACGGCTTTTGTCTTCTCTTTTTCAAGCTGTGACACCACGAACGGCGGGTTTTAATACGGTGGATTTAACTGATTTGAGTGAGGCCGGACAATTTATCACCATTGCGCTGATGCTGATCGGCGGTAGTCCCGGGTCTACCG
>UQQQ01000030.1 GCA_900543165.1 uncultured Dialister sp.
CCCGCGGCAGATGGAACGCGAAAATGAGATGATCGTTATTTCACATCGCCTTTTTGCGTGGGAGGAGCTATAGGGATGGCATCAGATCATAATGGGATGTATGAGTGCGGGAAGAGGATAGTTCTTGTTTTTCTCATACATAAAAAAGGGTGTGACCTAGGCCACACCCTTTTTTGTATCAGATGGCATCTTTTTTATAGTAGGGAGATGTTATCCAGTTTCCTGTCTGCATATCCGACAAAATAGAGCGAAGAAGATCATATTCGCCTTCCATGATGCAGAGCGGATCGAGGTTCTTCATCTGCGGAAGAGAGGTATAGATACGCAGCGCTTCTTTGTAGAGCATCAGTTCAGGCGCTTTGCCATCGATGTCGATATCGGCATCCTTGAAGTAGGCTCTGTACTGAGCGAGCAGCTGCTCGAAGTCATGGATCATTTTCTCGCGCTTCATTGTGGTGTCATATAAACTGCCCATGATGGTATCCTCCTTCGCTGCTGCGGCAGCGGGATAGAAAGCAGAGACCTCATGAGGTGCTGTGGCGTAAGCGATGTGAAGCGTAGTTCAGTCTGCTTACACATCGTTTTCCTACTTACTGTATGAGTATCTGCTTTCAGAATTCTTATGGTTTCATTATAAGAGGTAAGAAGATCTTCGTCTATAGCATATGCCCATGTGTTATAACTTTCATTTTGGAACAGGAAATATGCGAAACTGATCGACCCATGTTCCTCACCGATCTCTGATCACAGATCTTTGATCTTGATCATGCGTTCCGAATCACGGACATCGCTGTAAAACTGCAGGAACTTTTTCGCGACCACAGAGAGTGGGCGGCCCTTGACGCGGACGACGGTCTTGTACAGATCCGTATCGACCCCTGTGATGGGTTTGGCAATGAGCCCCTCTGGGAGCTTCTCTTTTGGCTCCATAGGGACGATGCTGACGCCGCAGTCATCTTCTGCCCAGCGTAGAGCGGTGGTACGCGTGGTACAGATGGAAAGGACCTGCGGGCGGATAGATTTCTCCGCGAAGATCTTCGACATCATGAGATGACAGCCGGTGGAGAGACAGAGCGGACATTCCGCAAGCTCCGGCAGCGTCGGTGCGGTGATCCTTTTCAGAAAAATAGAATTTTCTGCGGTCACACAGACGATCTTTTCTTTGCGGCGGAACAGGACGTCAAAGTTATTCTGGTGGATCGGGGGAACCGAAAGGATCCCGAGCTCTGCAATGCCGGAGAGAAGCTGCTGCGACTGCTCCGTAATGCCGCCTTCATGGATCTCATAATTGATGAGAGGGAAGAGGCGATGAAAAGGCTCGAGACATTCCTTGATGAAGACAGCCGCTCTGGAATTGGCAACCGTGAAGCGCAGCGTCCCCTTGCTGCCGTCGCTGACATCTCCTATCTCATTCTTGGCCATATCTTCCAGAGAGCAGATGTATTTCGCTTTGTGGTAGAGGATGCGGCCTGCATCAGTCAGAATGAGGTGCTTGCTGCCGCGTGTCGTGATGATGAGCTTCGTGCCGAAATAATTCTCCAGCGACTTCACCTGCTTTGATAGTGCAGGCTGCGCGATGTGGATATATTCTGAGGCGGCCGTCATGCTGCCCGCTTCGACGATGGCAAGAAAATTTCTGTAATTATCAATTTCCATATAAATCTCCTTTGCATTCAGATCATGTCTGCCAGGATAGGAAAAGAATGCACATAGGAATCATGGTCCCATATATTATATAAGAAATAACTAATAAGTGCAATCATAAACGCTAATGAATAGCAAATATGAGGAGCGTGCTGTCATTTTCAGATTTGCATGACTTTCATTCCTGTAAGTATCAATGATTTTCTTCGGATAACTAAAATTCCTATCAGATATTTTTAATTTTACGATAAATTTTGTATCATATAGCCAAGTTAAATCCCATGTCTGCCAGGACAGGAAAACGCCGCAAGGCCAATTTCATAAAGGAGTGATGGAAAATGTTAGAAAAACACACAACCCCATTTGACAGAATTTTTACCCATCGGCTTGATGCAGCCAGCCAGTATCTTCATGATAAGGAACAGACTCGTCAGTTCACCGATACCATTCAGGGCAATGAGCTGACTCTGTCTCAGCTTGAAACATTGCACAGAAGAAAACTGAGCTTCATCGGTCACCTTCATTAAAATATACATGGGCGCAGGACAGATCGCCTACAGCCCATCATCTTCCCTTGTTTGAAAGCTGTCTCACTATAATGTATTTCATCCTGTTACCTTCCTCAGCTTGAATGCAAGATGGCTTGCCTAAAGGACCCGTTCAGCGGCGGGTCCTTTTTTTATGGGATGAGGCCCGGGAGATACCGTCTGGCAGCCGATGATCCCTCTCGCAGGGTCATAACAAAAGGAAAACGAGAGATCTTTTTATTGGCGGAGAAAGAAGGCTCGTCAGCGAAAAAGCTGCCCGAGGGCTCATTGGTCGGTGCCGCATCTGCGCAGCAAGAGCAATAACATATTCCGCGCAAGCATAAATGCAGCGGGAAGAAGAACTACCAAACCAACTGGAATGAGAAGATAAATAGGAGCATTTAAAATTCCTATCATATATTTTTAATTTACTCACATAAATGCTATGCTTTCCCTGTCAGTTGTTCTTGCTGTTTTTTTCAGAAAGGAGGTTCACGTGACAGAACAAAAAGGGAACACCGGATTGGACCTGTTGCCACTCATGAAGGAATGGGATAAAAATTACTATTTCCGCTTCATAGAGACAGATCAATCAAATTTCGGACTCATTAGTACCTATGGTCACTATGAAGATTGGCAGCCGGTCAGCATCGTGTATCCCGAAAAAGAATCCCGCTTCATAAAAAAGGGGAAAACGTAATGAGAATTTTGAAGAGCAACTCTCCACATATATTTCTTAGAAGGATATAGATTCCTTCCTTAGATTCACACCCATAGGAGGATGTAAGAACGTTATGGATTTTTTAATCGCGATGGATCCAGCAGTGAAATGTCTGCTGCTTCTGCTTGTCGTCGCCATTCTTTTCGTTACCGAAAAGATTCCGCTGGCGGTCACCTCGATCGCTTCTGCTGTTTGCTGTTGGCTGCTCGGGCTGGTACCGCTCAAAGAGGTATTCCTCGGTCTCGCTGATTCTACTGTCGTGCTCTTCGGTGGCATGTTCGTCGTCGGTGCGGCGATGTTTTACACGGGTCTGGCCCAGGACATCGGTGCCCGTATCGTCAAGGTTTTCGGTACAAGTGAGACGAAGCTGATGATCGGCGTCATGATCATAGCAGCTGCCATGTCGGCCTTCCTCTCGAATACCGGCACCACGGCCTGCCTCATTCCGGTCATCATCGGCGTCTGCAAAGAAGCAAATCTTTCGCCATCCCGTATTCTCATGCCTCTGGCATTTGCTGCTGGTCTCGGCGGTACCTGCACACTGATCGGTACGCCGCCAAACATCATTGCAAACGTGGCTCTGAAAACCGCTGGTATGCCTGAGCTGCAGTTCTCCTTCTTTGAATATGCATATATCGGTATTCCGATCACCATTTGCGGCATCATCTATATGCTGCTGGTCGGTCGTCACATCCTTCCGGAAGTGAAGGTGGATGACTCCTTCGCAAAGACGGCAGAAGTCGAACAGGAGATCGAAGCGAACGAAACCTCCAAGACCAAGAAGATTATCTGCGGTGTCATCATGCTCGGCGTCATCGTCACCATGGCGACGGACCTTGTTCCGCTGGAGATCGCCGCTGTCATCGGGGCCCTCCTTTGCGTCGTCACCGGTTGCCTTACAGAACGTCAGGCCTATGACTCCATCGACTGGGTCACCATTTTCCTGTTCGCCGGCATGATCCCGATGGCTACTGCCATGAATACATCCGGTGCAGGCAAGATGATCGCGACCTTCACTGTCGCCGCTATGGGCGGTAACCCGTCTCCTTATCTCATCACCGCTGTCCTTTTCATCCTCGCGGTCATCCTGACTCAGTTCATGAGTAACACCGCCTCCAAGGCTCTGCTTTGCCCGGTAGGTATCGCTCTGGCTACCCAGGTCGGCGCTTCCCCAAGAGCAGTCCTCATGGCGATCCTCATCGCTTCCTCCTGTGCATTTGCGACCCCTGTCGGCACTCCGCCAAACACCCTTGTGCTTGGTCCGGGCAAGTACTCCTTCATGGACTATGTCAAAGCCGGCTCCGGCCTCGTGGTGGTCTGCTTGATCGTATCTGTCATCGTCATCCCGATCGTATGGCCATTCTTCCCGAACTAATAGAAATATATTAGTAAAATATAATAATAAGAAATAATCTCCTCCTTTGATGCTCGCCGGATATGACTCATCCGGCGGGCTTTTTCTTTGGGAGGCGGCTGGTGGCGGGGTAGCATCATGAGACATGCCAAACGAGAAATGGGAGTGACGGCTCTAGCGCTAGGTCTTCCAGCGGGTGTGAAGAGATCGGAAATGAGCGTGTCTTGTCTATCCTCAAGGCGGGATCAGCCTTGAAGGATCTCCTCGCAAGGTCTGCTGCTTTTTCCCTTGCCTATTTCTCTTCCAGCTTTTATAATGAAAGAAATGGCATGATGTATCCTACAGTCTTTCAAGGAGGCGTTTGAATGAATCGTCAATGGATGAAAGCAGGAGCTGCCCTTCTTACTTTGGCAGCATTGGGAATCACGGCTGGCTGCGGGGGAGCGCCCGCAAAGAGCAGCCCGGAGAAAGTAGCGGCATCAGGAGCCGCGGAACGGACACTGAAGGTCGCCTGCATCGCGACATATCCGCCCTTTGTCTATAAGGATAAAGAAGATAAGATCATCGGCTTCGATGTGGATATCACGAATGCAGTCGCCAAAGAAATGGGAGCGAAGACCGAGTACAAGAGCATGCCTTTTGACCAGATCGTACAGGCCGTCGCAGACAATAAGGCTGATATCGCCGTTGCAGCCTGTGATATGACGCAGGACCGTGCAGATAAGGTGAATTTCTCCTCGATCTACTACAATAAGGAAAGCGTTTCCATCCTGTCTCGCAAGGATGATGAACGTATCCATGGCTCGCAGGACCTCTCTGGCAAGACGGTCGCTGTTGAGAAGGGCACTGTCTATGTGACGACAGCCAAGCAGCTCGGCGCGACAGTGAAGGAGTATGACTATCATGACCAGCTCATTCAGGCCGTGGAAAGCAAGGAGGCTGATGCGCTTATCCTCGATAAGCCTGTCGCTCTCTTCTACATGACGCATGGGGCAGCGGACAAGCTCCGCTCCGCTGGCATCATTTCCGGTAGCGGCGGCTTCGTCATGCTTCTCAATAAGAAAGACCCTGCGCTCCAGAAAGAAGTGAATGAAGCACTGGGCAAGCTCATGAATAATGGAGAATATGATAAGATCTATGACAAATGGTTTGCCGATACAAATTTTGAAAAAGAACCTGATGTGAAAAAATAGCCGGTACGAAAAAGGATCCTCTCATGACGAGAGGATCCTTTTCGCATTTCGTATCTCTGCTTTGTTATTCGCCCGAAACATGAAGCTGCCAACCTGAGTCCCTTCTTCATTTCCCCATTGTAATCCCTGCCTAAATCGAATATAATGAAATAAGTTATCAATTGTATACGAAAAAATGCGCATACAAGTTTACAATATATCATGAGGTGATCAAATGAGTGAATTACTTCGCGTGGAGAATCTCCACGTATCTGTAGGCGGGAAAGAGCTCCTTCACGGCATTAACCTCACCGTGAATCAGGGAGAAGTCCATGTCATTATGGGTGTCAATGGGGCAGGCAAGTCGACGCTGCTTCACGCCATCATGGGAAATCCTGTCTATCAGATCACTGAGGGTCATATATACTTCGAAGGAGAGGACATCACACAGCTTTCCGTCGATAAGAGAGCGAAGCTCGGTATCTTTCTGTCTTTCCAGAACCCGATCTCGGTCGCCGGCATCACGATGGAAAATTTCATCCGTACCGCGAAGACGACGATTTCCGGGAAGCAGCAGCGGCTTTTCCCTTTCAAGCGTCTCATGCGCCAGCGCATGGAAGACCTCGCCATGGATCCGTCCTACGCAGACCGCTACCTGAATGACGGCTTCTCCGGCGGGGAACGCAAGAAGAGCGAGATCCTGCAACTTAGGATCCTCGATCCGAAGCTCGCGATGCTCGATGAAACAGACTCGGGACTCGACGTCGATGCTGTCCGCATCGTATCGAAGAATATTTCTGAATACCACAATGAAGGAAATGCGATCCTTCTCATCACCCATCTGAATCAGATCCTGAAATTTATCCAGCCGGAATTCGTCCACGTCCTGATCGATGGCAGGATCGTGAAGGAAGGCGGACCGGAGCTCGTGGATGAGATCGAGACCAATGGCTTCGATGTCTATCGCAGCGAGGTGTGACTATGGCAGAAGAGAAAGTCAGAAGCCAGGTCGAAGATATCAATCGCAGCATCTATGACGTCAAGGACAAGGTGGAATTTTCCTATAAAGCAGAGACAGGTCTTACGGAAGAGATCATTCGCGAGATCTCGGCCAAAAAGGAAGAACCGGAATGGATGCTCGAGAAACGGTTAAAGGCTCTTGCGATTTACGATCAGCTGGACTTCCCGCCGTGGGGACCGGATATTTCCGAGCTGGATATGCAGCACATCGATACCTATGTGCGTCCGAAGACGGACATGAAAGCGAGCTGGGAGGATCTTCCCGAGAATATCCGTGACACCTTTGACCGCCTCGGCATCCCGGAAGCGGAGAAGAAATCGCTCGCCGGTGTCGGCGCGCAGTACGACTCGGAAGTGGTCTATCACAATATCCAGAAAGAGCTGGAAGAGCAGGGCGTCATCTACGTCGATTTTGAGACGGCTGTGAAGAAATACCCGGAGCTCATCAAGCCGTACTTCGGGAAGCTGATCACACCGAATTATCATAAATTTGCGGCACTGCACTATGCCGTCTGGTCCGGCGGCTCCTTCGTCTATGTGCCGAAGGGCGTCCATGTGAAGATGCCGCTCCAGAGTTATTTCCGTCTGAATGCACCGGGCGCAGGACAGTTCGAGCATACGCTCATCATCGTCGAAGAGGGGGCGGACTGCCACTTCATCGAAGGCTGCTCGGCCCCCCGTTACAATGTGGCCAATCTCCACGCCGGTGCTGTCGAGTTGTACGTGAAAAAAGGCGCGACACTGCGCTACTCGACCATTGAAAACTGGTCGAAGAACATGTACAACTTGAATACGAAGAAGTCTCTCATTGATGAAGACGGACACATGATTTGGGTATCCGGCTCCTTTGGCTCTCATACCTCCTGCCTGTATCCGGATACGGTTCTCCGGGGCGACCGTGCGACCTGTGAATTCACCGGCATCACCTTTGCCGGAAAGGGACAGTATCTCGATACCGGCTCGAAGGTCGAAGCCCTCGGGAAGGATACCTCCCTCACCGTGAATTCGAAATCGATCTCCAAGGACGGCGGCACGGCGATTTACCGGGGCGTCGTCTACATCGGGCCGAAAGCTGCGGGGACGAAGGGCTCTATCAGCTGCGAATCCCTGATGCTCGACAATGAGTCCCGATCGGATACGATCCCGGATATCATCATCGAGAATGATGATATCGATCTCGGGCATGAAGCCAAGATCGGCCGCATTCCGGATGAAGATATTTACTACCTCATGAGCCGCGGTCTCTCCGAAGAAGACGCCAAAGCCATGCTGGTTCGCGGCTTTGCAGAGCCGATTTCCAAAGAGCTGCCGCTGGAATATGCGGTAGAAATGAACCGCCTCATCGATCTTGAATTCGAAGGCGCGATTGGTTAAGGAGGGCATCATGGAAGAAATCAGAGTCAACCGTCTGCCGCTTCTCACCTATCGGTATCTGCATACGAATGATACGCCGCTTTCCTTTGAAACGCCGAAAGGGAAAGGCAGCTTCAACTTCTCCGACATGCCCCATGTCAAAGAAGGCGGCATGCTTCCCGAAGATTTCGATGGCGCATCGAAGGAGACGGTACTCACTGCAGAAAAAGGCAGTCACTATACCATCACCATCCCCCAAGGGAAGGATGCTCGTCTCGTCATCGATGTCCATGCGGAAGAGGGCGCGTCGGCAGCCTTTCTTTTCCAGCTCGAAAAGGGCGCGTCCCTTTCCCTCACATGGAGACTCACGGGCGGAGACAGGGAAGGTACCTGCGTCCTTGCTGCGTACTATGAACTTGCAGAGGATGCAAGGCTCCATGTATCGCGCCTGGAAAGCGGCCTCACCAAGACCGTCATCTATGACCAGCGTCACAGCGTACTCGCCGCTCGTGCCCGTGCCGACTTCTATGCGGCCGAGCTCGGCGGAGAGACGGTCATCGTTCACAGCTATGGGAAGCTCTCCGGCGATGCGTCCGAGATGAATGAAAGAGCCATCTATGCCGGCCGCGGCAGGCAGCATCTCGACTTCTTCTACCACATCGATCATGTGGGGAAGAAGACGAAGGCAGAGATCGACCTCAAAGGCGCACTGGCGGATGAGTCGAAGAAGATTTTCCGCGGTACGCTCGACTTCAAGCGTGGCTGCGCCGGATCCGTGGGCGACGAAGGCGACTTCGCCATCCAGCTCGATCCGAAGACGAAAAACATTTCCCTCCCGCTTCTCCTCTGTACCGAGGATGACGTACAGGGCAATCATGCATCCAGCGCCGGGCAGCTTGACCAGAATACCATCTACTTCCTGATGAGCCGCGGCTTCACCTTGGAAGAAGCCCGTCGCATCGTGGTCGAAGCCCTGATCCGTCCCATCATCGACGGTATGGATGAGGCACTTCGGGAAGAAGTGCTGAATGCGGTCAGAATGAAATTAGATAGAGAATAAAAGGTCGAACAGGTTCCATGGGTTCAAAAGGTTCAACGGGTTCCCCATGTTAGGGGAGCAGCGTATTCTCATACATAAAAAATTTCTCGGCGCTTCCGTTTTCTGATGCGCCGCACCATCCCCTTCAACCTGCTGAACCTATGGAACCTTTTGAAACCGTAACAGATAATGATACATTTGGAGGGATCATGAACAGCGAACTTATTCGAAATGATTTTCCTATTTTGAAAACCAAGGTCGGCGGTCATCAGATCGTCTACTTTGATAATGCTGCCACCACGCAGCGCCCGCTTCCCGTCGTCAATGCGGTGCTGGACTATACCACCCATGAAAATGGGAATCCGCACAGAGGCGCGCACATCTTTGCGATTTCCGCCTCGGAAGCCTACGACACCTCGAAGGAGGTCGTCCGTGACTTCATCCACGCCAGAAGTGAAAAGGAGATCATCTACACCAGAAATACCAGCGAATCCTTGAACCTCGTAGCCCGTTCCTACGGGGAGACACATCTCAAGGCAGGCGACCATATCCTAATCACCATCGCAGAACATCACTCAAACCTTGTCACCTGGCAACGCGTCGCCCAAAAGACAGGGGCGACACTGGACTATATCTACGTTGACAAGGAAACCGGACATTTCCCGGAAGAAGAGCTGAAAAAGATCGACGATCCGAGAGTGAAGCTCTTCGCCTTCGCCGAAGTATCGAATGTCCTTGGCATCGACTTCGATCCGAAGCCTCTCATCCAGAGAGCCCACGCGCATGGGGCGATCGTCGTCTTAGACGGTGCGCAGTCCACGCCGCATAAGATCGTCGATGTACAGGACTTAGACTGCGACTTCTTCGCCTTCTCCGGGCACAAAATGTGCTCCATGGGCGGCATCGGCGTCCTCTATGGCAAGGAAGAGCTCTTGAACGACATGGAGCCATTCCTGATGGGCGGCGACATGATCGAAGATGTCCATGAGCAGGAAACCACCTACGCCGAGCTTCCTGCCAAATTCGAAGCCGGCACACAGTATGTCGAAGGCGCTGTCAGCCTTGTCGCAGCCATCCGCTATGTGCAGGCGATCGGCTTTGACGAGATCCGCGCACAGGAAAAACGCCTCGTCACCCGCTGCCTGGAAGGCATGAAGAAGCTCCCCTTCATTCACATCATCGGACCAACGGATCCGGAAGAAAAAGAAGGGCTCGTCGCTTTCGAAGTCGAAGGCGTCCATCCGCATGACGTCGCACAGATCCTCTCTGCGGAAGGCATCTGCATCCGCACCGGACACCATTGCGCCCAGCCGCTTCACATCTACCTTGGCATCAATGCTTCCTGCCGTGCCAGCTTCTATTTCTACAACACGGAAGAAGAAGTGGACTACTTCCTCGAAAAACTCAAGGATGTCCGGAAAGTCATGGGGTATGACGACTGATGGAACTCAAACAGCTCTATACTGACCTCATCCTCGAATACAACAAGGATAAGAGCAACAAACGCAAGATCGAATGCCCGACCGTCCATGAGCACGGACATAACCCGAGCTGCGGCGATGACATCGATATCGAGGTCAAGATCAAGGACGGCGTCATCGAAGACCTCGCCTACACCGGCAGCGGCTGCGCCATCAGCCAGGCATCGACCGCGATGATGGCTGAGCTCCTGCAGGGGAGAACCGTTCCGGAAGCCCTTCGCCTCTGCCGCCTCTTCCTCGATATGATTCGCGGCAAAGTGACGGATGAAAGCGAGCTCGAAGAGCTCGAAGCCGCTATCACGCTGAAGGATATTTCCAAGATGCCCGTTCGCGTCAAGTGCGCGACCTTAGGCTGGCATACGCTCGAAATGGCGCTCGAAAAAATAGAAAAAGAACTCACAAAGTGAGAAAAAGCCCCCGGACCGCAAAGCGGTGCGAGGGCTTTTGTGTGCCGAAAAGGAGTGGAAGGGGCAAATATTCCTCTTCCTATCATCTGAACTCATTATTGCTCTAAATCTAATATAGAAATTTGACAATACGAGATTTATAATTCATAATAAAGTACATAAAAACAACAATAATGCACTTCAGATAGCTTAATATAATGAGAACCTGCAGGTCCGAAGCCGGACTTGTTTTCAGGTTCTCATTTTTTATTTTCTATCAGTGGTTTTTACGCAGTCGTCGATAGGGTCTGTTCAGGGTCTATGGAATCGTCTGCGTGATTTATAAGAGAGAAGGATATATATGAAAAAGGATGTCAAATGTTTGCTCTCAGCACTTGTCTTTGCCGGAATTTCATGGGGGGGGTACGGAATAGCGTCTGCTGCCGGTGAAGCAGTGTATGAGCTGAATCCGGTCGTCGTGACGGCAACGAGAACGGAGAAGATGGATGTGGATGTGCCGGCCAATGTCACCGTCGTTACGGCAAAAAAAATCGAAGAAGCTGGCTATAAAAATGCATTCGATGCGATCCAGTCTCAGGTGGGCGTAGAGAGTACAGGGTATGGGGATGCGGGGCAGGACTTCGGGTTCAGCTCTGGACGCACGGTCGTGCGTGGATACGATCGTGGTACGTTGGTCATGGTCAATGGCATCCCCATGAATTTGAAAAACTACAATTCACTGGCAGGTATCCCGAAAGATATGATCGAGAAGATTGAAATCGTGAAAGGTGCTGCAGGGACACTTTATGGTGCGGAAGCTATGGGTGGCGTCATCAATATTATGACCAAGACACCACAGGATGGAAAGGAAACGGTCACGCTCAAAGGAACCGTGGGGAATTACTATAATGATTATGGGGTGACTTACGCGGGGCCGAATTTGATTGTCTCGCTTCAGAGAGAGTATAGCGATTTTATTAACCACAGCAATGCGTATCCGGAAGGATCGAAGGTCAACTGGTGGGTCGGTAAAGGGCAGTCGAATCGAGCTGCTGTGGCAGCTAAGCTCAGCGAGGAAGTTGGATTTAACCTGATGTATCAGGAAGGGAATATCACCAGAGGCAGCTTCACCAATGATGTCAAGTTGGGATCGAAAAAAGTGCCCTATAACTATAGATATGATGACAAACGCGCTACCGTAGGGATGACGTATACCGGAAAAGAGAATGGGATCAAAGCCATCGTGGGATACAATTATCGTAAAGCGGATGGCTTCGATCGCGCTAAGAATGTACCTGTGAGCTCTTCTGCTGAACTGTCCAGCTATATCACGGATGTACAGAAAACATGGGAACTGGGGAAAGATACCCTCATTGCCGGCTATACATTCAAGAGAGAGGACTATGAAGGACTTGTCAATAAAGCAAATAAAGCCCATCGTCTGAATCATGGATTCTATCTGTCTTATACCGATGAGTTTTCTCCGAAATTCAGTGCGACGCTCGGACTGCGTGCTGAGATCATTAAGGATCCCGTTTCGGATCAGAATGTTTTTAATCCGCAGTTCCAGACTCTGTATAAATTCAATGACAATACTTCCTGGTATGTAGATATTGGCCGCGGCTTCCAGATGCCGACGGTTGATTCCTATTATGGCAAAAAAGCAGCATCAGATACACTCAAGCCGGAAAAAGGTTGGACTTATGAAACGGGAATTAAACACAATTTTAGTGATACACAGAGCTTGAAATTCTCTGTCTATCATATGGATTTCAAAAATAAATTCGGCTGGTCTGACAAGGATAAAGATACAGGGTTGCAGTATGCCATTAACAAAGGCAATTTTAGAAATACAGGTGTAGAAGTGACATACGACCAGGTGGTTAATAACCATTGGGATTACAGTATCGGGCTGTCGTATGGTAATCCAGAAATCAATGATCCAACCGGTAAGAAAGGGTGGGTACAGGATTCTGCCAAACTGGATGGTGTCGCATCCGTGACCTACAGAACGGACAAGATCAGAAGCACATTGTCTTGGAAATATCTGGGCGATCGGGAAGAATATACCAGCAGACCAAAGACGTCTGATCCGCAGATCCCGTCTCTGTCTCGCGTGACATGGAATACCATTTACGATGTGACGCCCAATGATACGCTCTCTTTGACTCTGAATAACCTGTTCGATCATGAGAACTATGCCAATAAATATGGCAATCTGGAACTTCCTTACAACTGGAGACTGTCTTATTCTCATAAGTTCTGATCTCCTTCAGGACGCCATTTGATCTTCTGAAGCGGCTGACAGCCAAAGGCTGCCGCCGCTTTTTATTTGATGAGCCAAAAGGAAGCTATGTGGAAAAGAATTCTTTTTACGATACTTGCCGCGCTGGCATCGATCCTTCTTCCTGCCTGCTCGGTCACGCCCGCGCCGCAAAGCGAGACGCGAAGTATGACGGACGATGCCGGGCGCACTATATCCGCGCCCATCCATCCCACGCGCATCGTTTCGCTCACGTACGGGACGGATGAGATACTGACGGCGCTTCTTTCCCCTGGGCGCATTGCCGCCTACTCGAAGTATGCGGGGGATGACGGGATCAGTTTCCTCACCAAGGACGAGGTCAGCCGGGTCGGGCGGACGGTCGATATGGAGCCGGAGCATATATTGGCGCTTGCGCCGGATCTGGTGATCGCTTCGACGTCTACGCCCATGCAGACGGTCGAGGTACTTACGCACTCGGGGATCCCTGTCTATGTTTCCGCCATCCCGACGACGGTAGAGGAAATGAAGGGAAAGGTGCGCGGCGTCGCGAAAGCAGTCCACGAAGAGGAGAAGGGGGAAGCGCTGGTTTCTGACATGGAGTCGAAGCTGGCCGCTCTTGCATCTAAGCTCTCGGCGGTTTCAACGGATAAGGAGCGGGTGGCTCTCGGCATGTCATTTCGCGGGATCCTGGGCAAGAAAGGAACGCTTTTTTCGGATGTCCTGCGTCTCGCGCATGTGAAGGATGGGGCAGCGGTGTATGAGGTGCCGAAGGGGGCGGATGCGTACCTTTCTTTGGAGATCCTCCCGAAGATCGATCCGGATGTGATCCTTCTTCCCACCTGGCGGGTGAAGGCGGGGGATGATACGAAGGCCTTCGAGGAAGGACTTCTGTCAAATCCTGCACTTCGCGAGGTGACGGCGGTCAAAGAGAGGCGGCTCGTGCCTTTTTCGGAGAAGTACAAGTACGTCATGAGCCAGCATGTCGTGGACGCAGTGGAAGCGGCGGCGCGGGCGGTGTATCCGGAGATATTTGTAACAGGTGATCAGTGACTGGTGACCCGGGATCGGCAGCAAGTGATTTAGGCTGCGCCGTCAATGGCTAACTGCTGACAGTCAACTCACAGCAATCAACTCACAGTTTAAGTTTATCTATTTCACAAGGAGATCCATCTATGGCACCCAAAATCATTTATATGACGAATGTTGATCGTCGCTATTTCATGATGCGCCGTGCGCTTGACGAATTGATCGCAGATGGAGAGATGGCCGCATCCTCACAGGTCGTAAAGACGGAGGATGGCTCTGTGTGGAGCGCATCGTGGGAAGAAAAACTACGTGGGAGCGCACTGGTCATGATCCGTTTCATGGGAAATACGATCCGTACGAAGTTTTGGACGGCGTGTATGCATTTTCTCTCGCGGGAAGGGATCCCGTATTACATGGATGCGGCTGGATCGGCAGAGGAGGAGTGCGTAGAGCGGGTCGCAGCAAAGGACATCGAGGTTATGAAGGCGTACTCGTTCTATGGGGGTCTGACGAATTACAAGAATCTGTGGCTCTATGTGCGTTCCCTTTTTGATAAGGGGGCGCCTTACGCAGAGCCGCCGTCGCCGATCTGCTGGGCGGGGATCTATCATCCGGGGATGGCGAAGAAATTCATGACGGATATTTCCCTGTATGAGAAGGCTTTCCTGCAGGCGGGGCGTCCGACACTGGGGCTTCTCTTCTATCGGGATGAGTGGATCTGGGATGACCTGCATTACCAGAAGGCATTCATAGAGGAGGCGGAGCGGCAGGGGCTCAATGTCATCGCAGTTTTCACGAATGGCCTGCCGGATCCGAAGCTGGGGATGCCGACGATCCGTGAGGTGTTTGAGAAGTATTTCATGAAGGAGGGAAAGCCTCTCGTCGATGCCATCGTGAATGTGATGAAGTTCTCCTTTACGACATCGGGGTCGATTTCCATCAAGGCGCTGGAAGAAATGGGCGTCCCCGTGCTGGAGGCCTACTCTCTGATCGCTCCGAAAGAGGAGTGGGAGGCATCGCCGGAGGGAATGAATGCGATGGAGATCTCCATCTCGGTCACGATGCCGGAATTTGATGGGATCATCCACGGGATGCCGATCGCTGCGAAGCATGTGAAGGAGGATGGGGAGGTGGAGTACCTGCCCATCCCCGAGCGTATGCGTGCGATGGTCTCGCGGGCGGGGGCATGGGCGAGACTGCACAGGAAACCGAATGCGGAGAAGAAGATCGCGATCATTTTTCACAATTACCCGCCGAAGAATTCGAACATCGGGAGTGCGTATGGTCTGGACAGTATCGAGAGCGTACGCCGTCTGCTCGGCCTTATGAAAGACGCCGGCTATCAGGTCGATTTCATCCCGGAGGACACGCAGGCCTTCATGAAGCGGCTGACCGCGCAGGCGACGAATGACCGCTCGATGCTGACAGAGGAGCAGGAGGCGGCGTGTCAGAAGGTCCCGAAGAAGCTCTACTGTGATCTCTTTGCTACCTTCCCCGAAGAGACGCGGCGGCAGATGGAGAAGGACTGGGGAAAGGCGCCTGGCAGGGTCATGACGACGGAGTCGGGCGATATTCTGGTACCGGGGCTGATGGACGGGCATATTTTCCTCACGGTGCAGGCGCCGCGCGGGTATGGCTTTGATGCGTCGAAGATCTATCACGATCCTTTTATAGCACCGACGCATCAGTATCTGGCATACTATCAGTGGATCCGTGATGTATGGGGAGCTGATGCCGTGGTCCATGTGGGGACGCATGGAAATCTGGAATGGCTTCCGGGAAAAAGTGCGGGGATGGATAGAGGAAGCTATCCTGATCTAGCTCTGGGAAGCCTGCCGAATATCTATCCCTACCATATGACGATCACGGGAGAGGGGATCCAGGCGAAGCGGCGCGGCGGCGCATGTCTTGTGGATCATTTGCCTGCACCAATGGAAGAGGCAGGGACGTATGAGGAGCTGGCTGAGCTGGAGCAGGCGATGGATGAGTACGCGCATTTTGAGAAATCGGAACCGGAAACGGCGAAGCGGCTGGTACCACGGATCCGCGAGCTTGCGGAGAAAGCAAGTCTGGACGGTGAGGTGCCGTATACGGAAGCGGATTTGGCAGGGTATCTTTCGCGCCTTCACTGCTATATCGAGGATCTCAAAAATAGCGAGTGCCATGTCGGACTGCACATTCTGGGAGAGATGCCGAAGGGGGAAACGCTCATCCATGAAATATTGACTCTTCTTCGTCTGCCGAATGGGGGCATCCCCTCGATCTGTGAGCTGCTGGCTGAGGAGGAGGGGACATCCGTAGATACGCTGTTGGGACAGGCACAGACACTGTATCCGAATGGCCTCACCGGTGGCGAGTGGATGGCGCGCCTGCAGCGGAAGGCAGAGGGTCTGGTCCGCAAGCTGGCAGAAATGCATTTCGACAAAGAGAAGGCGAAGTCACTGGGGACAGAGAGGGAGCAGCCGCTGCTTCGTTTCGTTTGTGAGGAGGTATATCCGCGTCTGGCAGAGACAAAAAAGGAAATGGAGCATACCCTTCGCGGGCTTTCTGCCCATTACATTGTGCCGGGGATCTCCGGTTCTCCGCACGCGGGCGGCGTCTCTCTTCTACCGGCAGGGGTGAATTTCTACGGCATCGATCCGCGGCGTCTGCCGACAAGGACGGCATGGGAGGTAGGGAAAGAGCTCGGAGATCAGGTCATCTCGCAATATATCGAGAGCGAAGGCCGGTATCCGGAAAGCGTCGGCATGGTTTTCTGGTCGGGTGCGAATATGCGAAGTCACGGGCAGTGCATCGCGGAATTTCTCTATCTCATGGGCATCCGTCCGATCTGGGAGCCGGGCAGCCTCTATGTGAAGCGTTTGGAGCCTATCCCTCTGTCGGAGCTCAAGCGTCCGCGCATCGATGTGACGGCGCGCATCAGCGGCCTTTTCCGCGATACCATGCCCGCTGTCGTCTCGCTCATGGACCGGGCGGTGCTGCTCGCGGCCTCTCTTGCGGAGAATGACGAGGATAATTACGTCAGGAAACATATTTCTGAGGACAGCCGGATCATGGAAGAGAAAGGCTCGCCCAAGGAAGAGGCGTGGCGGGAGGCAGCGTATCGCATCTTCGGGGATGCCCCGGGGACGTATGGTGCAGGCGTTGCGGCGCTTCTGGAGGAGAAAAATTGGGACAGCCTCGATGACCTCGCAAATGTTTTCATCCGATGGGGCGGTCATGCCTATGGATCGAAGTCAAATGGCGACTACAAGCCCGAGCTCTTCCGTGAGCGTCTCTCGCATATGGAAGTCACCATCAAGAATGAGGATAACCATGAGACCAATATGATGTCATCGGACGACTATAATGCTTACCACGGCGGCCTGATCGCAGCGGTCAGAAGCTGTTCGGGAAAGAAACCGCATGCCTACGAAGGGGACAGCAGCGATCGGAGCCGCATCAAGGTACGCACTGTCGAAGCGGCAGCAAAGCGCATCTTCCGCACGGAGACTGTGAATCCGAAATTCATCGAAGGCCTTATGCAGCATGGCTACAAAGGCGCGGCAGATCTTTCAAATCGCGTCGCTGTCAGTTTCCAGTGGGATGCGACGAGCGATGTCATGGAGGACTGGATGTATGAGAAGCTCTCCGCCGCCTATGCCCTGGATCCCAAGGTGCAGGACTGGATGAAGCGTGTGAATCCCTGGGCGCTTAGTCGCATCACCGAGACGCTCCTTGAGGCAGCGCGGCGAGGTCTGTGGCAGGCCAAAGAGGAGACTGTGGATGCTCTCGAGAAGCTGTATCTTGAGGTCGAAGGCGAGATCGAGGAGGAATAAGAAAACGCTGATCGGATCGCAAAGCGATCGGATCAGCGTTTTCTCACGGAATGGCGTTGCCTGTCCCACTGTCACAAAATATCCAGATCCTCATAAGCGGGGCGCATCACATATGTTCCCGTCTTATCAATGAGCCCCCATTTGCCTTTGACCTTGACGCCGGCGAGACCGGAGGAGAAGGGGGTGACGTCGGAAAAGGTGTCGTCATGAGGGAAGGCTTCATGACCCGCAGGCGTGAGGAAGCTCCAGCCGTTCTTTGTCTTGACGGGAAGGAGGCCTTCTCCTGCTTTCGATACGGCGAGGTAGAGGGGGGCGGTGAGGCGTGTCCCTTCTTTGTCTGCGATGCCCCATTTGCCCTCTTCCTTATAACCGAAAAGACCACTGCCCAAGGATCGGATCTCCTTATAGGAGAATGGCAGAAGCTCGTGACCGTCTTCCATGGAGAGGAGGCCCCATTTCTTGTTTTCGTCTTTGGCGAGAAGTACGCCGTCTTCCTCATCGGGGAGGAGACCGGTATAGATGGTATGAGCAATGTAGGTGCCTTCGCGGTCGACCCAGCCATAGCGGCCGTCTTTCGAAAGGAGGATGCCTTTTCTTCCGGCGGAGAAGACGCGGTCATTGGCGGGGCTGGCGATGACTTTTCCGTTCTTGTCGATATAGCCGCGCTTGACCGTGACGGATGGGACAGGCTCATAGTCGTACCAGCCAGGATACCAGATGGGCATGCCGATGCCCCATCCCCATGGGTGATGGTGGTGATGGCGGAAGGCAAGCCAGTCGCCCCATCCCCAGCCGATGCCGATGGAGATAGGAGGACGGCTGCGGACGGCGCGCGTCTCCACCTCGCCTTCTCTGACTTCGGCAAGGCCGTCCTTGAAGGGGAAAAGCTGGTCGTAGTCTGCCATGAAGGCGATGGTGCCGTCAGGTCTGGCATAGCCGTTGCCGTCGATGGTCTTGACACCGGAGAGACCCTCGGAGAAAGGGGTCAGCACAGCTTTGAACTGCGGCTTTGCGGTGACGTGTCCTTCGGTATCAATGAATCCCCAGCGCTTGCTGTCGTCCTGGATAGCCGCGTAGCCTTCGCTGAAGGTCTGTGAGACGGCTTTGTAAGCGGGAGGGATGATTTCCTTACCCTCTCTATCTATGTAGCCCCAGAGATTCTTTTGGTTTTTGACGGCGAGTCGTCCCTCTTGGAAGGCAGCACCGGTATCCTTGTAGATCGGGGAGACGACATAGCGACCCGTCATGTTGATGACGCCCCAGCGTCCTTTTTCTTTGACGGCGGCGAGACCGTCTTCGAAGAAGCGCACTTCCTGATAGACGGGCTTCACTTCTCTTCCATCGAGCGCCAGATAACCATAGGTCGCGCCCTGCTTTACGATCGCCATGCCGTTCTCGAAGTCGGAGACTTGATCGTAGGCGGCACCAGAGATCAACGATCCATCCTTTTTATAGAAGGAGATCTTCTTGTCCTTCCCACGGACGGCGAGAGCGCCTTCTTTCCAGCTGGAGCGGCTTTCATAGGAGATCGGGATGACTTCTTTTCCTGTGCGGGTGAAGAATCCGCGAAGTCCGCCTTTTTCTGCTTCTATGAGATCATCGCGGCCTTTATCTGAGGTGAGGTCTTCCGCCTGCTCTCCGGCCTCGGAGAGTGAGAGGCCAAGACGGTCATACGAGATCGGGATCACGACTTGGCCGGCACCATTCACTGCGCCCCACATGCCGTTTTCTTTGACTGCGGCCGTGAAGGGGAGAGAGTCATTGGCAGAAATCGTAGTCGCTGCCAGAAGGGCAGCAAGCGTCAGGAGCAGTGTACGTTTTTTCATAGAGAGCACCTCCGGAAAGATGATAGATTCTATCCTCATTATAGTCAAAGAACGAGGGGCTGTAAATTGAAAGCAAAAAAAGCATTTTCCGCGGGGAAAATGCTTTTTGATGCTATGGGGACCTATGGGGCGGCACGACCCGGGGGGGATAAGTTTGAAAGCAGGGAAGAGTAGCTAGTGGCTAGGGATTAGGAGTGACTGGTGACTAGTGACTAGTCACTGGGATTCTCCGGCATCGTCATCCCTCGGCTACGCTCGAAATGACGACGGCGCGAAGCGCTATCAAAATTCCGCGGCGTTTCTGATTATGATGCGCCGCACCAATCCCTTTGAACCTCTTGAACCTATAGAACCCGCTGAACCTTTATCATTTTACTTCGATGAGTTCATACTGTGGATTTCCCATCTTGAGCTCTTTCATCGCCTGCAGCTGATGGAGACCGTGGCGAGACTCGATGCGCTTGACGAGATCCTGGCTCGAGGCGGTCTGATAGACGAGGTCGACCGATGCCTGATCGATAGCGAGAAGGTCGGTCGAGGCGAGGATGCCGATATCCGGGATCCTCGGTTCGGCAGCGGCGAGGCCGGCGCAGTCGCAGTCGACCGACATGCGGCGCAGGACATTCAGGTAGACGATGTGCTTACCGAAGAAATCAATGGTGGCTTTCGCGGATTCCGCCATGTTTTCCATGAGGAGCTCCTTGCCTGGCCATGCGTCCCAGTCTTCCGGCTGGTTGTTTACATCGACGCCATGGACCTGGCTCTTGCCGATGCGTCCATCCGCACAGCCGATGGCGAGATTCTTCATCGAGCCGCCGAAGCCGCCCATGGCATGTCCTTTGAAATGGGTGAGGACGATCATCGAGTCATAGTTCACGATGTGGCTGCCCATGGAGACTGTCTTGAAATGCTTGCCGCCACGGACCGGAAGCTCGATAGTCCCTTCTTCGTCCATGATATCGACGGGGCAGAAGGTCCAGCCATTCACTTGCAGGGTGTCGCGGTGCATGGCTGTCGTGTAGCGGTCTCCCTGGTAGAGCGTATTCGTTTCTACGATCGTGCTGTCCTTCACCTGCTTCTGAAAGGCTGCTACCATGTCACGCGGCAGGATATTCGGCCCATGCTTTTCACCGGTATGCAGTTTGATGGCTACTTTGCCATAGATGGCATCATTGATCCGTGCGTAGAGCGAGATCAGGTGCGCCGCATCGATCACGCGGGTGAAGTAAACCTTTGCGCGGCTGCCTTCTGCGCTCTCATCCACACGGCGCGAGCCGATGACGGGAGCCTGTTTGTATGTTTTCATATCGTATCCTCCTTTGATGGTTAGGGCTGCCTGTGGCAGCTCCGATCTACGTCATTAGTATAGTCTGTATTTTCTTCAATCACAAATGCTTTTGGCGAATGAGCATGGAAGCGGGAAAAGCATGGAAAGCCCGGTCGGTACTCTGCGAAGGAGAACCGATGGAATGGGGGATCACATAAAAAAACGCCCATGCATACACATGGGCGTTCATATTCTGGAGCCGGCAACAGGATTTGAACCTGCGACCTACGCATTACGAATGCGCCGCTCTACCAGCTGAGCTATACCGGCATTGACATGAAATATTGTAACAAATGGAGTAGGGGTTTGTCAAATGAATTTTGCTATTTTCAGAGAAGGCTGCGTGTTTTCCAGAAATCATGCCGAGCTTATGCACCTGTAAGAAGGAAACAGGATATGCGTCATGGGCTTTTAAAAATGTATTGACAAATCCGAATTTCCGTGCTATACTTCTAAACATTGTCGGGGCATAGCGCAGTTTGGTAGCGCACTTGGTTCGGGACCAAGGGGTCGCAGGTTCAAATCCTGCTGCTCCGACCATTTTTATGCGGGTGTAGCTCAATGGTAGAGCGCCAGCCTTCCAAGCTGGTTACGAGGGTTCGATTCCCTTCACCCGCTCCAGAAACGATCCGCTCTTGAGGCGGGCTTTTTTATTGCCTGAAATGACTGGCGTCTGCCTTCCGTGCATCCAAGGGAAAGGCTGCTCCTGCGATTTTCCGGCATTTCCTTATACCCGTTTCCGAAATATGATAAGATAGTAGCAATAGCAGTGGAGGTGGATCACGATGGCATACACAGAAGCGGAATTGATCGGTCAGCTGGAGAAGGATCTTGCGCGTCCGGGCGAGCTGTATGTAAAGGACTATATACAAGAGGGCGGGGCGGCGAGTGATACAGGGCGCTCCTATGAGGACATCATCAGCACGTATCTCGTCTCTCACGCAGAAGCACTGAAAATGACGGATACGAATTGGGGCATGGTGCATACCGCTATCGGCAAGACTTCCAAGCGAGGAAGCCGCATGGCGCAGAAGTTGCTTTCGGAGAAGGACTTTTTCCATGCCATTCCGCTGGACGGAGATGTGCGTCTGACAGATGGGACGATGGCGGAGATCGGATACTTTGATTTTATGACGCTCGATAAAGAAGGAAAGAGCCTCACACTCTTTGAGATCCGGCCATATCCGGAAAAAGAAAAGCCGCTTTCGCGTCTCCTTCGCTGCTGGAGCCTCAAGACCTCGCTGAATAAAGCGCTTCTTTTGCAGAGGCTCGGCATGGAAAAGCTGCCGCGGATCTCCATCGTGACGCTCATCACCGGCGGAGGAAGTGATCACTTCACGCCTGCGGGGAGACAGCCGGTGCCTCTTCCGCTGAAGCAGCTGGGCGGAATGCTCGGTGTTTTTTGCCTTTATCTCTTCCACGGCCTGTACGGTGTCCCCGTGAGCGGAGCGCAGGCGCCGGCGCAGATGACGCGCGCGGAGCTGATCTCGCTCCTGGAAAAAGATGCCAAGCATCCGGAGCTTCTGTATCAGAAGGACTATATCAATCGATTCGGCCTCACGGCGGATACGAAGGAGCCGTACGCGGCTGTCGCAGCCGGCTGGCTCACCGGGCATCGGGATCTGTGGATGGTGGTGGCGCATGGTCTTTACCGATTGGTCGAAGGGAATCGCGTCAGCATCATGATGAAGGATCCCGATCTCCAAAGGATCCGCAAGCAGCGCGTTTTTCCGCCTTTTGGCGAAGTGCTGCCTGTCGCGCTCGTGCTTTTGGGAAATCGGTCGCAGGAGCTAGGACGCCCCTCTATGCTGCTCTATGATGGAAATCCGTCAGGGGTGGGGACGTACTCTCTCGTGAGAGCACTCGAAAGGGTCGATCCGTCCGACAGCCTGCTTCGGAGCGTACTTCGCGCGTTCACGCATCTCGTGCTGGTCGATCGGAAGAAGCTGATGGCAGATCTTCGGCTGCCGGAGGAAACAACGCTGGAGGTACGTCTCATCGTAGGAAAGGGGATGCAGTACGACCTCTTTTTGCGGGATCTCCCCTTCGTAGAGCCGCTCATGAAGGCCATGGGCATCGGACTCATCACGATGGGGGAAGGATATGAGGCGATGTATTGAGGGAGATTTTAGTGACTAGTGACTGGACACCAGCTACCAGTCACAAGTCACTCTTTTCAAAAACCTTGAACCTTCCCTTCGTTCCCTATATAATAAGAAGAAGTATAAGAAGAAATAAAAATGTAAGGAGAGCAACCATCCATGGGATTTTTTGATAAAAAGCACGAATCCGACACCCCGATCGGAAACCTGAGAGCGCACATCGGTACCTACATGTACTTTGTCAAAGTTGGCAAGTCGAAGTTCAAGCACAAGGGACGCATTGGCGAGATCTTTGCGGATATGGACAACACCCAGTTCCTTTTCAATCAGGCGACAATGGGGACGATGTATGATTTCAAAAAGAAACTCGACTATGCCCTTTGGGATGCAGCCGTTCATAAATACACCGAAGACATGGAAGCCCTGAAGGCAGAGCTATTGAAGGTCGTCGATCAGGAAGAGGCGGCGCCGAAGGAAGAGGAAGCGGTGGAAGTCGCTCCAAAGGAAGAGGAGACAGGCGACTGGAAATGCTCCATCAAAGGACAGATGGCGGCTGCGGAAGAGAAGGCGAAGAAGGAAGCCGAGCGCAAGAAGCGCGAAGCTGAGGCGGAGGAAGGCTTTGCGGTCGATGCTAGCGAAGAAATGACCGAAGCCGACTGTCGCGAGCTCTGGCGCATCCTCCAGGGGCTCGAAAGAGAATTCCAGGAAATGAAGAGCATTGCGGACGACTGGTTCACCGTACACGGTAAAGGCAATGGCTGCTTTGCAGCGCTCGCCATGATGGCTCTTATCCCTGTGGGCGCGATCTACGGGATCTGTCAGATGCTGTAAATGAGGAATGGATGTGCGGCACGCATACTAAGGAAGCGGACGATCATGCGCTTCGCCTCTCCTTTGGATCCGCAGTACCTGCTGCGTCTCTTCACCATGATGGTAAAGGGAAAATGGATCGATGTGCCTGCCCGGCCCCCACTTCCTTATAATAACTTTTCTCGAGAGGGTGTACATTTCCCCTCACCTATGGTATGATAATGCAAGAAATCTTGGTTTCAGGGAGGTGACATCATGTCCAAACACATCGTTACAATCAACAAGTCTTCTCTGCAGGACTCCATCAAATTCGAAGGCTGCAGTGAATGTCAGACTTCCTGCCAGTCCGCTTGCAAAACAAGCTGCACCATTGGCAACCTGATCTGCACAGAACAGGAAGAAGCAGAAGCAAAGAGAGCATAAGCTGATGCACGGCCAAGCCCCCGGCCTTGAGACCGGGGGCTTTTCTTGTGAGAGAATGGATGAGAATGGAAGGAAAATAGCATCAGATTTTTCGGCGCTTCCTGATCGGCTGCGCCGCACCATCCCTTTGAAGCCATAAAACTGTTGAGTCCTTCCAGACCATAAGCCTTACCTGATATACCAGCAAGCAATCAATAAAAGGAGAATAACATTTCATGGATTACAACGTTAAGCCAATGATCCACCGTTTCCAGCAGAACGGCATGAATATCGTCATGGATGTGAACAGCGGCATCGTGCATGTCGTCGATGATGTGACGTACAAGGTCCTCGCGTATTACAATGGAACCAACCGGGGAATGGTTCTGGTCAATCTTTCCAAAGACTACGAAGAGGCCGAACTCAATGAAGTCATGGATGACCTTGATGAACTCATCGCCAAAGAAGTACTCTTTGCACCGATGGATAAGAATTACAAAATGGCGATCGAAGACCGTCCGATCATCAAAGCACTCTGCATCAATATCGCTCACGACTGCAATCTGCGCTGCCAGTACTGCTTCGCCGGGCAGGGCGGCTATGGCCAGTGGCGCATGCTGATGAGCTTCGACGTTGCCAGAAGAGCTGTCGATTTCCTCATCGCACACAGCGGTCCGCGTGAACACTGCGAGCTTGATTTCTTCGGCGGTGAACCGCTCATGAACTGGCATGTCGTACAGCAGACCATCGACTATGTACACAAGCAGGAAAAGAAGCACGGCAAGAAGATCAAGATGTCCCTCACCACGAATGGCCTTCTGCTCGACAAGGAAAAGGTCAAATACCTGACAGACAATCACATCAGCCTCATCCTGTCGCTTGACGGCCGCAAGGAAATGCATGACCGCATGCGTCCGGGCGTCCATGGCGAAGGCACCTATGATGAGATCGTGAAGAATCTCCAGTACTGTGTGGCGAACCGCAAGGGCGAGGAATACTATGTCCGCGGTACTTTCACCCGCTACAACATGGACTTTACGACCGACGTCATCGACATGATCGACAAAGGCTTCCCCGCTGTATCCATGGAACCGGTCGTCGGCGAAGACACTGCCGACTACTCCATCAAGGAAGAGGATCTGCCGCGCGTCAAAGCGGAATATGACCGCCTCGCCAAGCTCTTCATCGCAAGAGAAGAAGAAGGCCGTCCATTCTTCTTCTTCCATTTCAATATGGATCTCTGGAAGGGCCCCTGCCTCCCGAAGCGTCTTCGCGGCTGCGGTGCCGGTCACGAGTATCTCGCCGTCGTACCGAATGGCGATATTTACCCCTGCCACCAGTTCGTCGGACGAGAAGGCTACGTCATCGGCAACGTCTATGAAGGTCTCAAGAACTTCAAGATGATGCGCGACTTCCGCATGAATCACGTCTTCAGCAAGCCGGAATGTGTCGACTGCTGGGCGAAATTCTTCTGCTCCGGTGGCTGCCATGCGAATAACGAAGCATTTGCCGGCGACATTCATAAGCCATTCCATATCACCTGTGAGATCCAGAAGAAACGCGTAGAATGCGCGATGATGATCCAGGCGTACAATGAAATGAAGAAACCAAAGGTCATGGCGCAGCCAGGCACCTACCAGGCAAAGAAAGAAGCCATGGAAGAGAAATAAAGAGAAATAATGAAAGACCGTAGCGGCCGCCTCCGCTGCAGTCTTTGCGTATCAAAAGCAGGTATGTCCCTTCCCGGAAGGGACATACCTGCTTTTGTACCGGTGTCTCCTTTTATAGGAAATGCTTCGCACGTTCGATACCAATGACGGCAAAATGCTATTATAAGAAAAAGGCGGGAGGACGGAGCAAGTATCTACAAAAAAATTGTAGGATTACAATACATGTGTTACACATTGAAAACATGAAAAGCGAGATATCCT
>UQQQ01000031.1 GCA_900543165.1 uncultured Dialister sp.
CTTCCCCTAGAGGGGAAGGCTGCGATACGAGAATACCATCTTCTAAAAAAAGGCGGCGAAGCCGCCACCTGAACCCTGAACCTTGAACCAAATGAAAGCAAAGTAAAGAGGAGCTGTGAAGAAATGAGGATTCATTTCTTCACAGCTCCTCTTTTGTATTTTATTTCACGACGAGTACCGGGCATTTGACGTGGTGGATGACATACTGGCTGACACTCCCCATGACGAAGGAGGAGACAGCGCCCTTGCCGCTGTTGCCGATGACGACCATATCGATGCCCTGCTGCTCGACGATCTCCGTAATAGCGGCACCCGGGATGCCGGTCTCTACGATCTCTTCATAGTCGAGCTCGATCGGGATCTCTTCCTTCAGCGCAGCGAGCAGTCTTTCTGCCTTGGCTTTGATATTGATGAAGCCATTTTTATCCAAAGTGACACCCATGATCGGATAGGCAGCCTCGCTGACATCCGCGATGCAGGTGACGACGAGTTCAGCGCCATGAACCTTTGCGACATCGACTGCCATTTTGAAAGCGCGTTTCGAAGCATCCGAACCATCTACCGGTACGAGAATTTTTTTGATTTCCATTTGGGGTACCTCCTTTGGATAAAGTAAAGCGGGCGAGCCCGTCATTTGACTTGGCAGGGAATCCTGTTTTGCCAACGATTTACTTTTCTTATTTTATTCTAACATCATTCCGCGCAGCTTGGTATATCTTGCGAGCAAAAAATTATTTTATGGGCTATAATAGAAAAAATGAGCTTAAGGGTTCCTAGTGACTAGGGACTAGGGGCTAGTATTGCGTTTCCTTAAGACTCCTAATCCCTAGCCACTAATCCCTAATCCCTAATCCCTAATCCCTGCTTTCAAACTTAGTGACTGGTGGCTGGGAACCAGGGGTGGAGCTGCTTTTATGCGGCGCATCTCCATCTCTCGTTTCTGACTATTAACGACTATTAACGACGCCGGGGACCAGCCGGTCTTTAGGAAATGGATATATTACGGAGGATACGCTATGTTTTTCAATCTGTTTGGCAAGAATAAAGATGAATTCATCACCGCTTATGCGGGAAAGCTCGCAGAGGCTGTGCTGGAGGATGCATTGGATGAAGATGTCCTGGAAGAGCTGATCCACTATGCGAAGGAGAAGGACCTCAGCAACAAGCAGCTCGCCAGTGCACAGGCGATGGCGTGTGACAAAGTTTTTGAAGAGCTGTATCAGGAAGGATATATGACCGATGAGGACTATGAACTATACCAGTCTCTCATCGAGGCCTGCTACATGATGAAAGAAAAGGAGAAATATCGCTATCAGACCATCGCGAAGCGCTGCAATGCCATCTACAAGATCCAGGAAGAAGGACTGCTCCCGAAGATCAATCCGGACTATGCCAGCGTGAAGTATCGTGAGGGCGAAGCACTTCATTTTGCCGCATCGGCCAAGCTCATGAAGCTTTCCGGCACCAATGAGAAAGGACTGGTGATTTCTAAAGACTCGCCCTTCCGGGCGGGAAGCCTCAAGGATCCCAGCAATGGCCCGTGGAAAGAAGATATTCAGGGCGCTTTCTGGATCACGACCGAGCGTGTCGGTTTCCGCGGAAAGAATGCGTCTTTCACACTGGAAATCAAAGACCTCGACCACGCAGAGCTCGACCGCGGCCCCCTTCGCTTTTTCGAAAAAGGGAAAGAAATACCGGAAGCCGTCCGCATTGATGACTACGAGATGGCGGGGGCGATTCTGACAAATTTATTTCAGAAGCAGTGACTGGTGACTAGTGACTGGTGACTAGGGATTAGACATTTGGCATCAGACATCAGACATTTGCCATCTGATCTGCGAGCATTTTCAAGGAGGAAATCATCATGGAATTTGATCAGGTACTTGCACTTCGTAAATCTGTCCGTTCTTACACGGACGAAACTGTTTCTAAAGAAGACTTGGATGCGCTGGTGAAGGCGGCGCTCGCTTCTTCTGTCGGAAAGCACAATGATGCGGGCTATACCCTCTGCGTCGTGACAGACCCTTCGCTGCTTTCTGCCATCGACAAAGAAGCGGAAGAAAAGCTCGGCAAGCCCCATATGTTCTTTGAAGCACCGGCGCTTATTTTCATCTGCGAGACGAAGGCGGCCTTTGATTACCTGAAGGAATTCGACGCCGGCATCATCGCTGAGCATATCCACCTGAAAGCCTCCGATCTCGGCCTCGGCTCTGTCGTCCTCTACGGTTTCATCCGTCATCTGGGCCACGACGCGGACTATGTGAAAGCCCTCGGACTCCCGGAAGGCACCTATCCGCTCCTTGCCGTCGCGGTCGGTCACAGCCGCGCGGCAAAAATGGAGCGAAAAGGGGGTCGCGAATTTGAAGTCATCTATCGCTAACCCTCTGCTACATATTCTAACGACCACTCAAAAATAAAAAAGCCCTTGACACAGCTTCTAAATGGTGATAAAGTACACACAACGAAACGATGAAGGAAAGAGTAAGCAGTCTGATGACAGCAAAGCGAGTCCGGATAGTGAGAGCGGGCATGGATAAGATGCTGAAGTGCATTTCTGAGTTTGGCAGGCTGAAACTATAGTAGGTCTTCCCGGGAACTCCCGATACAGGGTCAGGGTTTGATAGAACCTTTTAAGGTATGCTTGGCGACAAGTGTATGAAATTGGGTGGAAACACGAAGCTGCGGCTCTCGTCCCTTATGGGACGAGAGCTTTTTGTTTTGGAAAGAAAGGATGAGGAAGAATGGGCAAGCTGATCACAAAAGAACTGGATGAATTGAGATGGGGTCTGGCAGGCTGCCTTCTCTTCATCGGTATTTCGTCTCCTGCCTTTCATCAGTTTTATAAAAAGTCATGACAGGCTTTCCGTTGTCTGGAGCTAGATGACCAAGAGCCGATAAACAATCGATCAGCAAAAAAATACAGGCAAGGATGGAAAAGAGTACATTTCCCGAGGCCAGCAAAGCGAGTCCGGACAGTGAGAGCGGATATGGATAGGGATATGGAAGTGCGTTCCGGAGCCAATGGGCCGAAAGCAGAAGCCGGTAGGCCGTTCGGGAGTCGCCCGTTACAGCGCATGGGTATGGTATGTACCTTATAAGGCCAGGGGAGTGATCCCATGGCGAATCTGGGTGGAAACACGAGTCCTCGTCCCAGGAGAAATTTTCTCCTGGGACTTTTTTTATTTGAGGTAAAGCGATGAGACGATGTAGAAACTGTAAGATAACACAGATAGTGATCGAAAATAATGATACAAGAAAAGGAGATACCTATGAGACAGAATAAAAGAGAATTGATACAAGCCGTTTTTCACAATGAAAAAACAGATCGCATTCCGGTGGGATTCTGGCATCATTTTTTGCAGGACGAGGTGGGAGCGGATGCTTTCTCACATCCGCAGCTGACAGAGAAGGCGCTGGAAGGTCAGGCGGATTTCTATCAGGCCTTTGAGCCAGACATGATCAAGATCATGACGGATGGTTTCTTTGGCTACCCGCATCCACTGCTTCAGAAAGCAGTCGAAAGTCCGAAGGAGCTGATGGCGATCACCCCTTTGGGGCGAGAGTCGGAATGGTTTGCCGCGCAGATCCGATATGCCAGAAAACTGGTGTCGATATATGGGAAAGAAACTCCGCTTTTCTACAATCTATTCGCTGTCCCACGGACCATAGAATTCATGCAGAACGGTATCGGTCATCCGGTCCATCTTTCGGACTGGCTGAAGCAGGAGCCTAATAAACTGACGCATGTGCTGGATGTGATTTCTGATGACTATGCAGAGCTGGCAAAAGCGCTGGTGGAGGAGGCGAAGGTCGATGGGATTTATCTTTCTGTCAATAACATCAGCTACGATGAAGTGACAGAAGAAGCATACCGGAGCATCATCGCACCTTATGAAAAAAAGATTCTGGAAGCAGCCAATAGAGCCGGTGGAGAGAACATTCTGCATATCTGCGGTTATCATGGCTTCCATAATCATCTCAGCTGGTATCGGGAGTATCCTTTCCTGGCGGTGAATTGGGCGGTCAAGGTCGAGGGCGTATCTCTTTCTGAAGGGAAAAAGCTGTTTCAGGGCAAGGCGGTGATCGGGGGATTTGGTCAGACAGAGAAGGATCTGATCTATAGCGGAACGAAAGAGGCGATCAAGGCAGAAACCCGACGGCTTTTGGACGAAGCAGGGCGAATCGGGGTCATCCTTGGTGCTGACTGCACGATCCCGAGAGATACACCGGTTTCTCATCTGAAATGGGTGCGAGAGGCAGCCAATGAGTGACGGATACAGATGAAATGATGGATAAGAGAAAAGGAGACTTCATGATGAAATGGACAAATATAGCAAAAATGGCGCTGCTGGCCGGAGCGGCAGGAGTAGTTCTCGCAGCGGCTGGCTGCGGCGGAGATCAAGCGGCATCCTCAGCAGCAGAGGGTGGAAAGAAAGTGGTCAAAGTCGCTCATACAGCCCACTACTTCCCCTATGATTTCGTGGATGATAACAACAAATCAGATGGCCTTGAAGTGGCAGTCATGAAGGAAGTAGCGAAGAAGCTGCCGCAGTATGAATTTCAATATGTGCCGACATCTGACGATGATCTTTTGATCGGGGTAGAATCAGGCAAATATGATATCGGGACGAAGGGGATCTGGAAGACACCGGCTCGCGAAAAGAAATACATTTTCCCGAAGAATAACATCGCTGCCAGCGTGATCGGTGTGACGATCCGCAGTGAGGATGCGAATACGATCAAGAATCTGGATGATTTTGCTAAGGCCGGCAAGAAGCTCGTACCGATCGCTCCGCAGAATGCACAGTATCAGGTCGTTACGGATTATAATGCAGCACACCCGGATCATCCCATTGCTTTGGAGGCTTCAGAAAATTTCCAAGTCGCAGATGCGTACAGCTGGGTGCTGGAAGGTCGCTATGATGGCTATTTCTCTATTGAGCTGGCCTATCAGAAGAATGTAACTGCCAAGGATGCACCGTATGGGCAGTTTAAGGATAAGTTGACCTACTTCCGATACAAGGCACTTCCGACTTATGCTCTTGTCAATAAGAAGGAGACGAAACTGGCCGAGGAAGTGGACCAGGCACTGGGCGAGCTCAAGAAGGAAGGAAAGATCGCCGAGCTGGAAAAGAAATATTTTGGTGAAGAACTGGATCTGCTCTTAGACAAGCAGTGATCCTGAGACGGGAAGAAAGGAGCGCAAAATGCAGAATAGACCATTTTCCCCAGAAGTTATTTTCTCATCGATTCCGGCATTGCTGCCGTATCTTCTGGTGACGCTGGAAGTGGGGCTGATCAGTATCCTGACGGGATCCATCCTTGGCATGCTGCTTGCATGGGCAAAGCTTTCTTCCCATAAGGTGCTTCGGTGCGCAGCAGACGGATATACGTATGTGATCCGCTGCACCCCATCCATTGTTCTCTTATTTATAGTTTTCTATGGTCTGCCCAAGTGGATGGAGTTTGCTTTTTCTGTTTATATCGATGATTTATCCCGCGCAGTTTTTGTAATCATTACTTTCACGCTGCTCTTTGGCGCCTATGTATCAGAAGTTTTCCGTTCGGCCTATCTGGCGGTGCCGAAAGGACAGTACGAGGCAGCCGTGACGATCGGGCTCTCTCCGCTAGCAGCATTCATTCATGTCATACTGCCGCAGGCAGCCGTGATCGCGCTTCCGAATTTTGGAAATTCTGTGATCAATCTTTTGAAAGAAAGCGCGCTGGCATACACGATCGGCCTCATCGATCTTTTGGGAAGGACGAATCTGATCATTGCCAAGAATTATGGCGGATATGGGATCGAACTCTACACAGCGAGCATGATTCTATACTGGGCGCTGTCGATTGTGATTGAGCGAAGTTTTCTGAAGCTGGAGACATCCTTGTCTCATCAGCGAAGAATGAGCTGAAAGGAGGACAAGAATGTTGGACTATGCATTTATGGAAAAGGCGTTGCCGTTTCTTTTGAAAGCGATCCCGGTCACGCTGGGGCTGACATTTCTGGTGCTGGTACTGTCCTTCCTGCCGGCGCTTTTTCTGGCTGACCGGCGGATACGGGGCAGAGGCTGGGGCGAGAAGCTGATTACACTCTATATTTCATTCATCCGGGGGACACCGCTTGTGCTGCAGATCCTTCTGCTATATGCACTGCTTCCCAGTCTTTTGCATTCACTCGTCCAAATGGCAGGTTTGTCATTCGACGTATTTCATGGCGTGAATCCTCTCTGGTATGCAGTGATCGTCTTTACTTTGAATACGATCGCGCTCATGTCGGAAATCTTCCGCTCTGCGATCACCAGTGTGGCGGATGGGCAGATGGAGGCGGGGCTTACCATCGGATTGTCGCGCTGGCAGACTTACAGAGAAGTCATTATTCCGCAGGCCCTCTCTTCTGCGGTGCCGAATCTTTGCAACCTGACAGTGAACCTGATCAAAGGAACGTCGCTTGCCTTTTTCATCGGAGTGAAGGACATCATGGCCATGGCTAAGATACAGGCGGCGTATGGCTATAACTATATTGAAGCGTATCTGGAAGTCTTTATCCTGTATCTTGTCATCTGCAGCGTGGTGCAGGTGATTTATAAACTGTTTGAAATAAAAATAAGCTGGTATCGCACGGCCGGCGAGGAGGGATAACTATGCTGGAAATCTCACATGTAAAGAAAAGCTTTGGGAAGAATCATGTCCTTAGAGACGTTTCTATGAAGGTCAATAAGGGGGATGTCATTGTCATTCTGGGACCATCCGGCTCGGGGAAGACCACGCTCCTTCGCAGTCTGGTCTTTTTGGAAAAAGCGGACGGTGGCGAGATGGACTTCGACGGGAAATCGCTGGACCTGAAGAAAGCCAGACCGGCGGATATTTCATGGGTGAGAAAGAATACAGCTTTCGTTTTCCAAAGCTATAATCTTTTTGCCAATAAAACGGCGCTGGAAAATGTGATGCTGGGGCTGACTGTCGGACGAGGAATGAAGAAAGAAATGGCGCGGCAAATTGCGCTGGAAGCACTCGAAGAAGTCGGTCTTGAAGATCGGAAGGATTACTACCCTTCTCAGCTTTCCGGCGGACAGCAGCAGCGTGTCGGCATCGCCAGAGCGCTTGCGGTGAAGCCGGAAGTGATATTCTTTGATGAACCGACTTCAGCATTGGATCCGGAGCTGGTGGGCGGCGTCTTGAAGGTCATGAAGAAACTGGCATCAGAAGGTGTCACTATGGTGGTCGTGACGCATGAAATGAAATTTGCCAAAGAGGCGGCTTCGAAAGTCATTTTCATGAAAGACGGACTCATTGTAGAAGAAGGCGCACCGGAGATGGTATTCACTCGTCCGCAGAAGGAGGAAACGAGGAAATTCCTGCGGCGTGTCCTTGAGAGGGAAGGTGAAGCCGACAAGCCTGCTCCCGTCTTCTCCGAGAGCCCGTCTCCTCTTCCGCTTGCAGGACTTGCATGAGGCATCAGCGTTTCCCTAGATTTCGTATTCTTTCCCAAAAACCATTTGACATTTCTTTCGCGTTATGCTACCCTATGTTCATCGATAAGTGCTATGAAGAAAAGAGTAGTCAATCGGAAGACGGTCAAGCGAGTCCGGAGAGTGAGAACGGACACGGATAGGATGATGAAGTGCATTTCTGAGCATGTAAGGCTGAAACGACAGTAGGTCTTCCGGGAGCTCCCGATACAGAGCCAGAGGTTTGTTAGAACCTTGTAAGGTATATCTGGCGACAGGTATATGAAATTGGGTGGAAACACGAAGCTATAGCTCTCGTCCCTTATGGGACGGGAGCTTTTTGTTTTGTCAAGAAAGGATGAGGAAGAATGGGCAAGCGGATCGCAAGAGAACTCGATGAATTGAAATGGGGTTTGGCAGGCTGCCTGCTTTTCCTCGGTATCTCTGCTCCGGCTTTCCATCAGTTTTACGAGAAATCATGATGGCGGTCAGAAGTCAGAGGGCCAGCCGTAAATCAAGTCTTTCGTATATCATTTACTCAAGGAGGAACATATCATGAAAACATCTCTGAAATTTGCTGCCATCGCTGCTGCTGCAGCTCTTTCCATCGGACTTCTCGCCGGCTGCGGCGGCGATCAGAAGGCCGCTTCTTCCAAGGCTGCATCCGCGGCTGCTGACGGCAAGACATCGGTGAAGCTGGTGCTCTCGAGTACGGAGCGTCCGCTTTCCTGGGCTGATGAAAATGGCAAGCTGCAGGGCTATGAATATGATATTTGGCAGGAAGTCAATAAAAACCTGAAGTCCTACCACCTGGATATCCAGGCCGTCCCGCCGGAAACCCAGGACGTTATGATGGAGTCCGGCGATGCGAAGGTCGCTTCCGGCGGCTACTATCGCACACCGCGTCGTGAAAAGGACTACATCGTCCCGAAGACACCGATCGGCGTTTCCTCTGTCGAAGTGTATATGAGCAAGGAAAATGCAGCGAAGTACAAGAGCCTCGAAGACGTCGTGAAGGGCGGCGGCAAGCTGGTGCCGAACACACCGAATGGCGGTATCTACAAGGTGCTGACGGACTGGAATGCAGCGCATGACAACATTCTGAAAGAAGTACCGATCCAGGACGGCCTCACTCCGGCGGAACGCCTGACTTCTCTGAAGAATGGACAGTATGATGCACTGGTGTACCCGAATAACCTTGGTGTGGAAGACATCGCGAAGGCGATGAATTTCGAGATCGTTTCTCTGGCTAAGCCGATCAAAGTCAATGAGACTGTCGTCATCGTGAACAAGAATGAACAGAAGCTCGCCGATGAAATCGAAGCAGCTCTCGAAAAACTTTCCAAGGATGGCACACTGAAGAAGATTTCCGAAAAGTGGTATCACAGAGATCTCTTCGATCAGCTGAAGAAATAAGATGGGGAACAGGTTCAGGTTGATGGGTTCAGGATTGTGGTGGCAGCTTCGCTGCAAATATAGCAGCGAAGCTGCACAACGCAAGTTTGAAAGCAGGGATGAGTAGCTAGGGATTAGGAATTAGACTAGGAGACTAGGAGACATCAGACATCAGCCTTCTATCCTCTGGCCTTCGGGCATCGCCCCATATATATTCGCGGCGAAGCCGCCACCTTCATTCCTCATTCCTAATTTCTAATTCGCACAAAGCTTTCATTCAGAATCAGTGGACGGAGCCGCCCAAGGGGCTAACCCTGAACTTTCAAACCTAAAATCCATTTTCCACTATCATTCCCTATAATAATGTAATAAAATAAAGAGGGGCAGGAATGCCCCTCTTGTTTTTGTTTGGAGGTACATATGGAACATACAGAATATATCGCCCACTTGCAGGGCATCGTCCAGATCCCGACCGTTTCCTCGGTCAATGATGCCGGCACAGACTGGAGCGAGTTTGACAGGCTGCACCAGTTTCTGCAGGAAGCCTATCCTTTGATTTTTGAAAAGCTCGAAGTCACGACCATCGGGAAGGCAAGCCTGCTTTTCCACTGGAAGTCATCGCATGCGGAAAAGCAGCCGGTCATTTTCATGGCGCATCAGGATGTAGTGCCTGCGCCGCATGAAGAGCAGTGGAGTCATCCGCCCTTTGCCGGCGAGATCGCCGATGGATGCCTCTATGGACGTGGCGCAGAGGACTGCAAGTCGGTCCTGACATCGGAAATGGATGCGATCACAGAGCTTTTGGAAGAAGGCTTTGATCCTGATTTTGATATCTATCTGTCTTTTGGTCACGATGAAGAGGTGCAGTGCACCGATGACAAGAAGGGCTCTGTACTTGCGGCGAAGTATCTCGAAGACCACGGTGTCAAGGCATACTGTATTTTCGATGAAGGCGGGCATGTGGAAGCGGTCGGATATCATGGAAATGAACGTCCCGTAGCACTGGTGGGATTGGCAGAAAAAGCGCCGAATGAATATGTCCTCTACAAGGATGGGGCAGGCGGCCATGCCAGCAAACCGGGGAAAGGGACTGTGCTGGGCGATGTCGCTCGCGCAATGGCAGCCGTCGAAGCGCATCCGATGCCGTATCGCCTGACCCCGCTTGTGAAAGCGCACCTGAAAGCGCTGGCGGAATCCGTCGCAGATAAGAAAGTCGCAAAGTTCTATGCGCACCCGAAGAAACACTGGGATGAACTGGTAAAGCTCGCGAAGAAAGACCGTGAGCTGGATGCCAAGCTCCATACCACCTTCGCCGTGACTATGGCAGAAGCTAGCGCGCAGGCGAATGTTCTCCCCTCTCATGCGGAAGCCACGATGAGCGTCCGCATCCTGCAGGGGGATACGGTGGAATCGGTCAAGCACTATCTGGAGTCCATCATGCCCTGTGATGTACAGGTGAAAGCGACTTTCGCAGAGGATCCGAAACCGGCCGGCAGTGTCGAGAGTGAAGCATACCATCTGATGAGCGAGACCATCTATGATATCTTCGGCAAAGATACCCTCATCGTGCCGAATCTCATGCTGGGGGCGTCTGACTCCAGAAATTACGCAAAGGTATCGGATAATGTCTTCCGTTTCAGCGGCCGCCTGAAAACGGAGCAGTGGGGCGAAGCGCATCAGGTCGATGAACGCATGCCGATCGAGCATCTTGGCGTGCCGGTTCAGTTCTTCAAGGCATTTTTGAAAAAGTATAGTGAGAAGTGACTGTTAGCTGGGAATTAGAGAATCTGGAGAGTTGTGCGAATGATATCCTCGTATCGTCATTTCGAGCGAAGTCGAGAAATCTTTGTCATTCGCGGTCACACAGTCGATGCATGGAAACCGCAAACGGGAAACCTGCGATCAAGAATCCTACGAGCACCACCATTTCTCATTTCTCATTCAAGCGAGGCTTTCAAACGCAGTCAAGGGATGGCACGCCCCATGGGCTAATCCTATCCATATTTCCAAGCAACTATCAATCAACAATTATTCGGAGAATCAACATGTACAAGAAACCAAGCATCGGCGGCGTCCTACTGGACGGCTGGGCGCTGCTCGCCCCGATGGCGGGCGTGAGTGATCTCGCGTATCGCGTCATCGCCCACCGCATGGGAGCGGCACTGACGACAGCGGAAATGGTCAGTGCCAAGGGCCTGTATTATAAAAATGAAAAGACCGAGGATATGCTGAAGATCGATCCCGGAGAGCATCCGGTCGCACTGCAGCTCTTCGGAAGCGATCCGGAGATCATGGTGCTCGGTGCGAAGGAAATGGAAAAGGCAGGGCCGGACATCATCGATATCAATATGGGCTGCCCCATGCAGAAGGTGGTCAAGAATGGCGATGGCTCGGCGCTGATGAAGAATATCCCTCTGGCCCAGTCCATCGTGAAGGCGATGGCAGAGGCCGTCCATGTGCCGGTCACCGTGAAAATGCGTCTCGGATGGTCGCGGGACACGGAGAACTGCATAGAGCTTGCACGCGCGGTCGAAGAAGCTGGCGCTGCCGCGATCACCGTGCATGGCAGGACGCGGGAGGACTTCTATCAGGGAAAGGCTGACTGGGCGATGATTGCGAAGGTGGTGTCTGCCGTACACATCCCTGTCATCGGCAATGGTGACGTGGTGGACGGACCATCGGCTAAGCGTCTTATGGAAGAAACGGGCTGCGCTGCGGTCGCGATCGGCCGCGCAGCGTGGGGGAATCCGTGGATTTTCAAAGCCGTCGATACCTATCTGGAGACGGGAGAGATCATGGATCCGCCTTCTTGGGAAATGCGCCTTGCGATGTCGCGGGAGCATCTCCACGGTCTTGTCCTTGAGAAGGGTGAGTATGCAGCCGTGCGCGAGATGCGTGCGCATGCGAGCCGCTATTTCAATGGTCTCCCGCAGGCGACGGCGCTTCGCCGCGAGATCATGAAAGCATTGACGGAGCAAGAGTTCAATGACACGCTCGATCGGTATGAAGAGGAGAAGGGACTCCGAGGGACTAGTGACTGGTAGCTAGTGACTGGCGACTAGGGATTAGGAGCCGCTAGTGACTAGCGACTGATGACTTGAATACTGCATTCGGGCATCGCCTCATATATTCGCGGCGAAGCCGCCACTTTCATTTCTGATTTCCATTCCTCATTTCTCATTAGAGCAGAGCTTTCATTCACCATCGAAGGAGAGTATGCCCTACGAGTCAACCATGTGAGTAAGAATAATGCTGGATGAGAGTTTCTGAAATTCACTTTATGGTTGCATTATATTTTACAATTTCTATATGTAAGAGGGCGCAGAAGCGCTCGATATCATTGACAAGAGAAAATAGAAATATTAGAATAATTAAGGATATTTCATGGTTGAGAGGGATACGAATAGATGGCTTGTGCAATAGAAGGGCGCAGGCTTTTTCTATCGTTCAGGAGGGAGCAAAGATGTCGGACATCAGCTGGCTTTGCGGAAACAAGTGCCACATGGCAGGCATGCGTGCGTCCTTGTGTCTTTGCCATGTCATCCTTATAAGAGTATTTCGTAGAAAACTCCTTTGTAGAGGGGCTGTGCGTCTGATGCACAGCTGATTTGCAGAGGAGTATTTTTGTTTTATGGCGCATGCCATAAGAGGGAGGAAATCATCATGCATGTAGGGATTGTTATGGGAAGTGATTCCGATCTGCCAGTCATGAAGAAGGCATTTTCCATTCTTGACGACTTCGGGGTCACTTATGACGTGACGATCGCATCGGCTCACCGCACGCCGAAAAAGCTCGCAGACTTTGTAGCCACTGAAGAAGAAAAGGGCGTCGGCGCCTTCATCGCAGGCGCTGGTATGGCGGCTGCTCTGCCGGGTGTCGTAGCCAGCCTGACACTGAAGCCGGTCATCGGCGTACCGCTTTCCAGTGCAAAGCTCGACGGTATGGATGCGCTTTTCTCTATCGTGCAGATGCCTTCCGGAATCCCGGTCGCTACAGTGGCGATCGATGGCACCAAGAATGCAGCATTCCTCGCTGTAGAGATCGGTGCGGTATCGGATCCGGATCTTTTCCAGAAATACAAAGCCTATCGTGAAAAGGCAGCCAAAGAAATTTTTGAAAAAGACGCAAAACTGCAGAAGGAATTAGGAAGATAAAGGATTCAGGCTGACGGGTGTAAGGTTAGCTCGTGGGCTGGTCGGCCCCTTGATTACGTTTGAAAGATTTTCTTGAGTGAGAAGTGGGAAGTGGTGCGGTGCATAAGAATACTGAAGTGCCGCGAAGCATGTATGGGGCGATGCCCGAAAGTGGTATTCGAGTCACCAGTCACCAGTCACTCGAGGTTCGTAATCCCTAATCCCTAGTCACTAGTCTTACTATGATTGAATAAACGATACGAAGTCCCAAAGGAGAATACCAAATGAAAGAATACAAACCATTCAAATCCGGCAAAGTTCGTGAACTGTATGATCTCGGTGACAGCCTCGTCATGGTCTGCACCGACCGCATTTCTGCTTTTGACAACATCCTGAAATGCCCGATCCCGGAAAAAGGCTGCGTGCTGAACCGCATGTCCAAGTTCTGGTTCGATCTCACGAAAGACATCGTGCCGAATCATATGATCTCCATCGACACCAAAGATATGCCGGAATTCTTCCAGACCGCAGAATTTGAAGGCCGCTCCATGAAGACACAGAAGCTCGACATGATCCCGGTCGAATGCATCGTCCGCGGCTACATCACCGGTTCTGGCTGGGAAGGCTATCAGAAGGACGGCAAAGTCTGCGGCATCCAGCTGCCGGAAGGACTGAAGGAATGCCAGAAACTTCCGCATCCGATCTTCACCCCATCCACCAAAGCACCGGCGGGGGAACATGACCAGAACATTTCCATGGAAGAAGGCGAAGAATGGGTAAACCGTTTCTTCCCTGGCAAAGGCAAGGAATACATGGAAAAGCTGTCTGAACTGACCTTGGCTCTCTACAACAAGTGCGCGGACTATGCCCTGGAAAGAGGCATCATCATCGCGGATACGAAATTTGAATTCGGTCTCGATGAAAATGGAAATATCGTCCTCGGCGATGAAATGCTGACGCCGGATAACTCCCGCTTCTGGCCGGCAAAAGGCTATGAAGCAGGTCATGGACAGCCGTCCTATGACAAGCAGTTTGTGAGAGACTATCTGAAGGCGTATCCGGGAGACACCGTGCCGCAGGAAATCATCGACAAAACCATCGGCATCTATAAAGAAGCCTATGAACTCCTGACCGGCGAAAAATTTTAAGGTTGGAGACTAGGAGCTGGAAGCTAGAGACCAGAGACCAGTCACCATTTATATGTATAGGAGAATTCCCGAATGTACAAAAGTACAGAAATTTATGATGACAAACCCCATGAAGAGTGCGGCGTCTTCGGCATTTTCGACCATGATCTGTCGGCTGTGCATGAAGTGTACTATGGCATCTTCGCCCTGCAGCACCGCGGGCAGGAAAGTGCTGGTATCACTGTCACTGACGGCAAGGAAATGGAAACTTTCCGCGGCATGGGACTTGTAACGGAAGTATTCCGCAACCTGCCAGAAAAGGAAGGTCACATCGGCATCGGCCATGTGCGCTATTCCACGACCGGCTCTTCTATCCCGGCGAATGTCCAGCCGCTGCAGGCAGACAGCATCGACGGCCCGATGGCACTCGCGCATAACGGTAATCTGGTGAATACCCTGAATCTTCGCCGCCGTCTCCTTTTGGAAGGTTCTACCTTCTCGACTTCGATGGATACGGAAGTCATCATCAAACTGCTGGCAAGAAGTCGCCGTCCGACCGAAGAGGAAAAATTCAAAGAACTGATGGATGAGATCCACGGTGCGTATGCGATTGTCGCCTGCACGAATAAGGCGCTCTATGGCTGCCGCGACCCCTTCGGCTATCGCCCGCTCGTCCTCGGCAAGACCGAAACGGGCTGGGTCTTGGCTTCGGAGACGCCGGCGCTCGATGCCATCGATGCCAAGTTTGTCCGTGATATCCTCCCGGGCGAAATCGTTTCCATCGATGACAATGGCGTCCGCTCCACCATGTACTGCCCGGTCGATGCTCATAAGCATGGCATCTGCTCTTTTGAATACATCTATTTTGCCCGCCCGGACTCCATCATGAATGGACAGGACATTTATCAGGCTCGTCTCAATATGGGCAGGAAGCTCTGGGAAGAATGCCATTTCGACGGGGACGTCGTCATGAGCGTACCGGACTCCGGCAACGTCGCTGCCCTTGGCTATGCCACGGCTTCCGGCATCCCCTTTGTGGAAGGGCTGCTCAAGAATAAGTACATGGGCCGTACCTTCATCCAGCCGGGGCAGAAAAAGCGTGAACGCGCTGTCCGCATGAAACTGAACCCGATCCGCATAAATGTCGAAGGCAAACGCATCGTATTGATCGATGACTCCATCGTCCGCGGCACGACGAGCGGCATTATTATTAACCTGCTCAAGAATGCCGGTGCCAAGGAGATCAAGCTCTGCATCAGCTCGCCGCCGGTCAAGTACCCCTGCTTCTTCGGGATCGATACCGCGGAAAGAAAGCAGCTCATCGCGGCGAAGTATTCGACAGAGGAAATCTGCTCCATGATCGGTGCAGATGCCCTTCACTACCTTTCTTTGGAAGGGCTCGCAGAGTCGATTTCCTGCATCAAGAAGGAAGATATGTGCTTCGCCTGCTTTGATGGCATCTATCCGGAACACGTTCCGCACAACGGCCTCGGAAGCATGGATGATGAGGAATAGCTGATAAATTAGTGGCTAGGGATTAGGTTTCCTGCTTGTGGCGCAGGACAAGGTGCCACGAAGCGGCCAGCATGCTAAGCGCATGTATCGTTTTTCTCGTGTCGTCATTCCGAGCGAAGCCCTCGAATCTTTGCGCTACCGGCAAAATGGAGAGATGAGCAGGCATTTCAATCGATGCCTCGGTAATGTATGCCAGCTGCGGGTATTGTCCCATATAATAATGCGGCGCTTTATGATTTATGTGCCGCACCATTTCCATTGAACCCTCAGAACCTATAGAACCTGCTGAACCCATTTCTAACATCTTTATTTATATACACTATATACGGAGGAACTATGGCTGAAAAGAAGAAAGGCCTGACCTATGCAGAAGCTGGCGTCGATATCGATGCCGGTGAAAGAGAAGTAGAGCTGATTAAGAAATCCGTACAGGCGACCTATACCCGCGGCGTCATGGGGGATCTGGGCGGATTCGGCGGACTCTTCCGTCTGAAAGAAGAGCTCTCCGATGATCCGATCCTTGTCTCCGGCACGGACGGTGTCGGCACGAAGCTGCGCCTTGCCATCGAGATGGGTATCCATGATACCATCGGGCAGGACTGCGTCGCTATGAGTGTCAATGATGTCCTTGTACAGGGCGCGCGTCCGCTCTTTTTCCTCGACTACATTGCGACCGGCAAGCTGGAACCGGAACTGATGGCAGAAATCGTAAAGGGTGTCGCAGATGCCTGCATCGAGTCCGGCTGCGCGCTGCTGGGCGGCGAAACCGCAGAAATGGCTGGTTTCTACGCCAAGGGCGACTACGACGTCGCAGGTTTTGCTGTCGGTATCGTGGATCGCAAAGACATCATTACCGGCGAAGACATCAAGGAAGGAGACGTCATTCTCGGCCTGCCGTCCACAGGCGTTCATTCGAATGGCTACTCTCTGGTGCGCCGCATCATCAAAGACAATGGCCTCTCGCTCAAAGAAACCTATGAAGGCTTCGACAAGCCGCTGGGCGAAGTACTCCTTACCCCGACCCGTCTCTACCCAAGACCTGTACTTCCGGTGCTGAAAGGCGCGAAAGTGAATGGCATGGTGCACATCACGGGCGGCGGATTCTACGACAATATCCCGCGCGTACTTCCGAAAGGCACCCGTGCGGTCCTCGATGCGGACAAATGGCCGATGCTTCCGATCTTCCCATTCCTGCAGCGTGAAGGCGGCGTCGAAGCGCATGAAATGTACCGCACCTACAACTGCGGCCTTGGCATGCTCCTCATCATGAGCCGTGAAGAAGCCGAAAAGGCGAAGGAAATCCTTGCAGCCATCGAAGAACCGGTCTACGAAGTCGGTGAGATCACGAAAGGCGAGCAGGATGTCATTGTGACAGGTGGTCTTTTCCATGAGTAAGAAAATTTTGATTTTCGCTTCCGGCCGAGGATCGAATGCCGAAGCCATCCATGAAGCGACGGTAAACGGTACCATTGACGGCACTGTGGTCGGCGTGATTTGTGACCATGCCGATGCCCAAGTCCTTGAACGCGCCAAGCGCTGGAATGTACCGGCGACGGTTCTCGAACGGAAAGATTTCAGCACGAAAGCGGACTTCAATGCAGCCATTCTGGCTGCTGCCAAGTCCTATGCGCCCGATCTCATCTGCCTTGCAGGATACATGCGTATCTGCGGAGAAGATCTTGTGAACGCATTCCCGAACCGCATCATCAATATCCATCCGGCGCTTCTCCCGAGCTTCCGCGGGCTTCATGCCCAGCGTCAGGCGATCGAAGCGGGCGTAAAAGTCGCAGGCTGCACGGTCCACTTCGTGGGCACCGGTCTTGACGACGGCCCGATCATCACGCAGGTCGCTGTGCCGGTCTATGATGATGATACCGAAGATACACTCGCAGATCGCATCCTTGTGCAGGAGCACCCCGCCTACGTTCGCACCGTAGCAGCTTACTGCCGTGATGAACTCCATGTAGAAGGACATCATGTGACGGGGATGCATAGAAAATAGTCGGTAGCTAGGGACTGGTGACTAGGGATTAGAAATCCCACAGTTGCGTAGACCCTTGGAGAAGGGACGCGCCAAAGGCGCAGGATAGAGTGCCTCGAAGAGGCACAATTCTACGTTGCGGTCAGTATGCCAATCGCACGTATCGTTCTTCCTATATCGTCATTCTGCCCGAAGTGGAGGAATCTTTGTGCTACCGCTAAGATGGCCTCGTGAGCAGGCAGTGAAACCGATGTCTCGGTATTGCATGCCAGTTTCGGGAATCGCCCCTTATAAAACTCTGCGGCGCTTTATGATTTGATGCGCCGCACCACAACCCTGAACCTGCCAACCTGAACCCCGAACCCTGAATATATCCAAAAGGAGGAATCCAAATGCCAATTAAAAGAGCACTGATCAGCGTATCGGATAAGACCGGTGTCGTAGAATTTGCAAAAGGCCTTCACGAACTGGGCGTGGAAATCATTTCCACCGGCGGCACGATGAAAGCCATCGCGGATGCCGGGATCCCGGTCAAGTCCGTTTCTGAAGTGACCGGTTTTCCGGAAATGATGGACGGACGTGTGAAGACACTGCATCCCATGATCCATGGCGGCATTCTTGCTATCCGCGATAACCCGGATCACGTGAAAGCGATGAAGGAACATGGAATCACCGGCATTGATCTGGTCGCTGTGAATCTGTACCCCTTCCGTGAAACCATTGCCAAGCCGGATGTGACCCGCGCTGAAGCGATCGAAAATATCGATATCGGCGGCCCATCCATGGTTCGCGCGGCAGCCAAGAATTACAAATATGTTACCATTGTTGTTGATCCGTCCCAGTATAGCGACATTCTGGAACGCATCAAGTCGGATACGCTCACCGAAGATTTCCGCCTGGATCTCTCGCGGAAAGCCTTCCTGCATACCGGTCTCTATGACTGCGCGATCGCTGACTATATGACGAAAGAAGTTAATGGCAGCAAAGACACCCTGCCGGACATCTACAGCAAAGCGTATGTGAAGGTGCAGGACCTGCGTTACGGCGAAAACCCGCACCAGAAAGCCGCTTTCTACAAGGATCCGGAAGTGAAGGGCGGCATCGCGGATGCGAAACAGCTTCACGGCAAAGAACTTTCTTACAATAACATCGTCGATATGGAAGCAGCATGGGATCTGGCCAGCGAATGGAAAGACCAGCCGGCCTGCGCCATCATCAAGCACACAAATCCATGCGGCTGCGCACTCGGTGAGAATGCACTCGATGCATTCAAGAAAGCCTTCGCGGCTGACAGCAAGTCCGCTTTCGGCGGTATTGTCGCGATGAATCGCGAATGCGACAAAGCAACGGCAGAAGAAATGAAACCGATTTTCTTCGAAGTTGTCATGGCGCCGAAATTCTCCAAGGAAGCATTGGAAGTGCTGGAAACGAAGAAGAATATCCGCCTGATCGAAGTACCATCCCTTACGCATGAAGAACTGCAGCTGCACAAGGTATCCGGCGGCCTCCTGATCCAGACCCCGGACAACAGCACAGAGACGCGCGCGGACTGCAAGGTCGTCACTGACAGAGCGCCGACTGAAGAAGAATGGAAAGCGCTGGAATTTGCATGGGTCATCGTCAAGCACGTGAAGTCGAATGCGATCGTCCTCACGAATCAGGACACCACACTGGGTGTCGGTGCCGGACAGATGAACCGCGTCGGCTCTGCTGACATCGCCATTGCAGAAGCAGGCGAAAAAGCGAAGGGCTCCGTCATGAGCTCCGATGCTTTCTTCCCCTTCGGCGACACCATCGAAGCCGCAGGCAAGGCTGGCATCACGGCTGTCATCCAGCCGGGCGGATCCATCCGGGATCAGGAGTCCATTGACATGGCAAATAAATATGGCATTGCGATGGTATTCACCGGACATCGTCATTTCCGCCATAGCTGAGAGAGGAAGAGTGTATGAAAGTTTTAGTGATTGGGAGCGGCGGCAGAGAACATGCGCTGCTCTGGAAATTATCTCAGAGTCCGTCGGTGACGGATGTATATGTCATCCCGGGCAATGACGGGATGAGCGATGTCGCCTCTCTCATTCCTGTCAAAGGGAATGAGGATATCATCGACTTCGCCCGCCTCATGCAGGTCGACCTCACCGTTGCCGGGCCGGAGACCGTCCTGACCGAGGGCCTTGCGGATGAATTTGAAAAGAGAGGCATGGCCTTCTTCGGCCCTTCCAAGGCGGCGGCCCGCATCGAAGGATCCAAGGGATTTGCCAAAGCTCTCATGAAGAAATATGGCATCCCGACAGCCGCGTATGAGACTTTCGATGATGAAGAAAAAGCCATCGCTTACCTCAAAGCCAATGATACCTATCCGATCGTCATCAAGGCTGACGGTCTGGCCTCCGGCAAGGGTGTCATCATCGCGCAGAGCGAAGAAGAAGCCATCGACACCGTGAAGGATATGCTCGAAGGACATGCATTCAGCGGCGCAGGCAGCTCGGTCGTCATCGAAGAATTCATGGAAGGCGAAGAAGCCAGCATGCTCTGCTTCTGCGACGGGACGAACGTCGTCCCCATGATTTCCTCGCAGGACCACAAACGCATCTTTGACTTCGATAAAGGACCGAATACAGGCGGTATGGGTGCCTATGCTCCCGCACCGGTCATGACAAAGGAAATGTGCGAAGAAGTCAATGTCCGCATCCTCCGTCCGATCGTAGCGGCGATGAAGAAGGAGGGCTACCCCTTCAAAGGCTGCCTCTATGCCGGGCTCATGATCACCAGTGAAGGGCCGAAGGTGGTAGAATTCAACTGCCGTTTCGGAGATCCGGAAACAGAAGCCGTCCTCCCGCTCTTTGACGGGGATCTTGCCCGCGTCATGCTTGACTGCGTCCATGGTACGCTCTCCGACGAAGATGTCGTCTGGAAGAAAGCCTGCGCCGTCGATGTCGTACTGGCGTCCGAAGGATACCCGGCTTCTCATTCCTCCGGCGAAGTCATCTCCGGCATTGAAGACGCAAAGAAGGCAGGCTGCCTTGTCTTCCATGCCGGTACCGTCAAGAAGAACGGACAGTATGTCGTCAATGGCGGCCGCGTGCTGAACGTCGTCGCTCTTGCAGATACGCTCGCTGAAGCCAAGGCGAAAGCCTATGAAGGCGTCAGCTGTATCTCCTGGCGCGGTATGCAGTATCGTCACGATATCGCAGACAAAGGCCTTCTGCATCTGGAAGCGAAGAAATAAATAAAAAGCTCGCGTGGATATTGATTGATATGATCCATGCGAGCTTTTTTATTAGGGTTAGAGTTTTGCCGCCATTTGATTATGACTCAAAGCCTCTCTTGCATGAGAAATGAAAAATGGTGGCGGCGGCATCGCCGGAAATACATATGAGGCGATGCCCGAAGTAGTGTTTCCTTAAGTCCCTAGTCACGAGTCACTAGACCCGAACCACCCATCCCATACATTTCCCCCATTGACACAGGGCTACTATTAGCTTAGAATTAAGACATACTCAAAGCTCTCTATTGGGGGAGTGTTGTTAGGAGGACAAACTATGAAAATGAACAAAACAGTAGCAGCTGTCGCTGCTGGTATGATCGCATTTGGCGCTTTCTTTTCCACTTCCGCTGCCGGCATCGGTTATGTAGATACCAATGCAGCTCTTCAGTCTCATCCGAAGATGCAGAAAGCACAGCTCGACATGAGACAGGCTGTCCAGAAAGCTCAGGAAAACTTCGAAAAGCGCAGCCAGGGCAAGTCTGATCAGGAAAAACAGCAGATCATGACCGAGATCCAGAAAGAAATGAACCAGAAAGAAAGCTCCACCATGCAGCCGATTTTCAATGATGTCAGAAAAGCCATCCAGCAGGTTCGTCAGGAAAAAGGCCTCGACATCGTTTTGGAACAGGGGGCAGTCGTTGACGGCGGTGTAGATATTACCAAAGATGTCACTGCTAAACTCGCAAAATAACTGAAATAGAAAACTGCGGATCGGAGGGACTTCTTTTCGATTCGCAGTTTTTTTGTAGGATAAGTGACTAGTGACTGGCGACTGGTGACTTGAATACTACTTTCGGGTATCGCCCATATATACTCGCGGTGAAGCTGCCACCTTCATTCCTAATTCGAGCAGAGCTTTCATCCACAATCAGTGGACGAGCCGCCTCACGGCAAACCCTGAACTTATCAAATATTATTAGAAAGGAATCATACACTATGGATAAACTCATGACACTCTGCGGAGCCATGATCCATTATGATCGTGGCGATGCGAAACGGATTCACCATTTCCTGAAAGTCCATGCTTTTGCCAAGCAGATCGGTCTCGAAGAAGGATTGGACGCTGAGACACAGTTCATTCTTGAAGCTGCGGCATATGTCCATGACATCGGCATCCATCAGGGAGAGATCAAGTATGGACGAAATGACGGCATGATCCAGCAAGAGCTCGGCCCAAAAGAGGCGCTTCCGATGCTGAAGCGTCTGCACTTCACGCAGGCGGAAATCGACCGCATCCTCTGGCTCATTGCCCATCACCATTCCTATGGATCCATTGATGGCCCCGATGCCCAGATCTTAGCCGAGGCTGACATGCTTGTGAACCAATTCGAAGACGGTGCCTCCGATGAGCAGAATAAAGCCCTCTATCACCGCCTCTACAAGACCGAGACAGGCAAGCGTCTCTTCCGCGAGCTGTACTTCGAGACCTATGATCCAGTGAAGAAATAGCTGGTGGGCTAGCGGCTAGTGACTAGGGATTAAGGATTAGGAGCCTCGAGAGACTAAGAGACCAGGAGACCTCAGACTTTCTCGTATTGTCATTTCGAGCGAAGCGAGAAATCTTTGTTATTCGCGGTCAAAAGAATCATGGCAGAAACGCTCAAACGGGAAACTTGTTTCCCAAGAAACCTTCGGGCATCGCCCCATATATAATCGCAGCGAAGCCGCACCACCATTTCTCATTTCTAATTTCTCATTCAAGCCAATCCTTGAACCCATTTTTTACGAGGTCATCTTATGCGAGATACATCATTGGTTTTCCCCGTCGCACCTGACGGCCGCATCCTGCTGGGGCGGAAACGACGCGGCATGGGCTACGGCAAATGGAACGGCTTCGGCGGAAAGATAGAAGTCGGCGAGACCATGCGAGAGTGCGCCGCCCGCGAGCTCTTTGAAGAGTGCGGTCTCACGGCCAAGCCGGAACGACTTACGATGGTGGGAGATCTCTATTTCCACCAGCCATCCGATACCACATGGTCGCACGCAGGGATCATCTACTTCGCGCAGGACTGGAGCGGGACGCCGCATCTTTCGGATGAAATGGAGCCGAAGTGGTTTCATCCGAAGGATTTTCCCTACGAAGATATGTGGATGGCCGACCGCATCTGGCTCCCGATGATCCTCTCCGGCAAGAGAATCCGCGGTACGGTCTACTTTGCAGAAGACGGGGATACCGTTTATGATTACGAATTCGAAGAAATGAAATAAACAGCGCGCAGAAATGAAGATTTCTGCGCTGTTTTTATACGACGTGATGCGAAGAATAAATCAGGAAGGAGAAACCATTGACATATACCGAATGGCCGGGCATTCTGTTGGCCTGGTTTGATCAGAACAAACGAGAACTTCCATGGAGAGAGACAAAGCCCAGAAATCCATATCATGTCTGGGTGTCCGAGATCATGCTCCAGCAGACGCGCACGGAAGCCGTGAAGCCCTATTTTACAAGCTGGATGGAGAGATTTCCCACCATCGAAGCCTTGGCGGAGGCGGACGAGGCAGATGTACTTCACCAGTGGCAGGGCCTCGGCTACTACAGCCGCGCCAGAAATCTGCACAAAGCTGCTCTTCTCATGAAAGAAAGCTACGGGAGCGCCATGCCGCAAGGAAAAGAAGACATCAGAGCCCTTCCCGGGATCGGCGACTACACGGCTGGCGCCATCCTCTCCATGGCTTTTGGAAAAAAAGAAGCTGCCATCGACGGAAATGTCCTTCGCGTCTACGCCAGACTCTACGCCATCGAGGATGACATTTTAAAAACAGTGGGAAGAAAAAAGATCACACAGCTCGTTTGCGAAACCCTGCCTGATCGGGCAGGAGATTTCAATGAAGCCCTGATGGATCTCGGAGCGAATGTCTGTATTCCCAAGCATCCAAGATGCGATATTTGCCCGCTCTCAGCCTTCTGCGAAGCCTTTCATCAGGGAAGAACCGAAGAGCTGCCGCATCGCACGAAGAAGAAACCGCAGCAGGAATTATGCGCCGCCTGCGCCATCTGCATCAAGAATGGCAAAGTACTTCTGCACAAGCGTCCACGGACAGGCATGCTCGCCTCCATGTGGGAATTTCCCATGACACTCGCGGACACGAGCGGAGAAAGCAGAAAGCTCCTCGAAAAAGAACTGCAAGGCAAAGCGGAGCAGGACCTTTGGCGCTACACACACATCTTTACCCACCGCATCTGGCATATGACCGCTTACGAAATGGGAAATATCATCGCTCCGGCGGGGGAATACCAGTGGTTCAGCGCGGCAGAATACAAAGAAATTCCCCTCGCAGGACCTCATGCACGTCTGGCGGCTTTCGTAGAAAAACTACTCTGAAAGGCTCCAGCATGTCCGGTATGATTATTTTTGCTCTCTTCGTGATCCTCAATGGCATCACATGCATCCTCTATGGCATCGACAAGTGGAAAGCCATCCATGGCGCATGGCGCATCTCAGAAATAGCACTCCTCACATGGGCTGCCCTTGGAGGATCTCTGGGGGCTTTCCTTGGCATGCATTTTTTTCATCATAAGACCCGGCATAAGAAATTCCGTCTTCTCGTTCCGTTTTTTATGGTGATTCATCTTTCACTCATCGCGTGGCTTGCAGTAAATGCATAAGGGTTCAGGTTGATGGGTTCAAGGTTTTGGCGCGGCGCATCATAGGATAGAAGCGTTGCGAGTTTTGAAATGAGCGGTGCTCTCGGTATTGCATGCCATATGAAGAGCCCCTTGGAGAAGGGGCGCGCCAAAGGCGCAGGATAGATGTGCCTCGAAGAGGCACCCTTCTACGCAGCGGTCAGTATGCGAACTCTGCAAAGCGTTACTCCGTATCGTCATTGAAAGCGTTGCCGAGAAATCTTTGTCATTCGCAGTCTCACGGTCAATGATTGGAAATTCCAAACGGGAAACCTGCTATCCACTTACCTTCGGGCATCGCCCCATATATATTGCAGCGAAGCTGCCACCACAACCCTGAACCCTGAACCCTCTTCCCTTTTGAAAATGATCCGCGTAAAACACCCTTGACACAAAGGAGACAAACTGATACAATAACACACGCTTAAGTCAAGAGCCGGTCAATCGAAGCCCGAAAGAGCGAAGGAAAAACCAGTTGACAGACAAAAGCAAATATGATATTATCTCTTAAGTCGCACGACAGAGCGGCAAACACAGACAGATCGAAAGCGCAAATGAAAACGAGATCTTAAAAAAAGATTTCAAAAATCATTTGACAAACCTCTCTGAATGTGGTAAGATAATCAAGTCGCTTGAAGAGCGATGGTTCTTTGAAAACTGAACAGTACAGCGAACGAATC
>UQQQ01000032.1 GCA_900543165.1 uncultured Dialister sp.
CGCTTGCACATATTGCCTTCGGCACTTCCCCCGAAGGGGGAAGCAAGTCATTACGCCGCTAACAATTTCCTTAACTTAACAGCCTTCCCCTCGAGGGGAAGGTGCCCCGAAGGGGCGGATAGGCCAGGGGCGGTATGAAAGAGAGCGGGAAATGCGTATCATGCAGGGAAATGGCAGCGGCCGAGCGCCAGTTTTGTAAACGGCGATGCCCGAAAGCAGTATTCAAGTCACCAGTCCCTTGCTGTTTCCCCTAGCTACTTCACCACGCACTCCCACTCCCTGTTCATTTGCTTATGAATGATAATATTCATGCGAAAAAATGAGATAACGTATACTATTTCATATAATAAAAATTATGGAATATACCATCAGATGACTAAACTTATATGGATTATCCCCTGTTTTACCTTGCCTTGCCCCTTGTTTTTGTATAAAATATAAATTACATTATTACTTAACCTCATTGTCATATGCAGGAATGGGAATTACATTTCTGAAATAGGATGAAGAAAGGAAAGCGGTTATGTCGGGAGAGGGGATCCACTCTCCGGCGGGGCAGTCTCAGCTGTCGGACTTGGGATCATCAAGACTTGCTAGGAGGAAAGAATTATGGAAGACAAAGAACAGGAAATGCACGAAAACCTGGAACGCGGCTTGAAGAACAGACATATCCAGCTCATCGGCCTTGGCGGCGCGATCGGCGTCGGTCTGTTTCTGGGATCGGCGACCGCGATCGAGCTCGCCGGCCCATCGGTGCTCTTGACGTATGTCATCGGCGGCATTGCGATTTACTTCATCATGCGTGCGCTCGGCGAACTCTCCGTCGCTTACCCGGTCTCCGGTGCCTTCAGTGCGCATGCGGCGCGTTTCTTAGGGCCGAAGTGGGGCTATCTCACCGGCTGGACGTACTGGTACATGTGGATGGTTACATGCATGGCCGAGCTGACCGCTGTCGGGATATACATGAATTTCTGGTATCCGGACCTGCCGCAGTGGCTGTCAGCGCTCGTCGCGCTTGCCATCATGACCGTGGTGAATTTCATCGCAGTCTCTGCCTATGGTGAGTTTGAATTCTGGTTTGCCCTCGTGAAGATCTGCACCATCATTTTCATGATCATCAGCGGCATCGGCATGATCGTCTTCGGTATCGGCAATGGCGGCATCGCGACCGGCATCGCAAACCTTTGGCAGAACGGCGGTTTCTTCCCGAATGGTTTTTCTGGCACCCTGATGGCACTCGTCATGGTCATGTATTCCTATCTTGGTATCGAAATCATCGGTGTCACTGCGGGTGAAGCGCATGATCCGAAGTCCACCATCAAGAAGGCCATCGACGAAGTCTTCTGGCGTATCCTGATTTTCTATGTGCTCTCTCTGGGTGTCATCATGTCCATCTACCCATGGAATGAGATCGGGCATATGGGCTCCCCGTTTGTTGTGACCTTTGAAAAACTCGGCATCGCCGGTGCAGCGGATATCATCAATATCGTCGTCATCACGGCGGTACTCTCTTCCTGCAACAGCGGGATCTTCAGCTCCGGACGTATGCTCTACAATCTGTCCCTGCAGGGGAATGCACCTGCCTGCTTCCAGACGCTGAACCGTCATCGTCTGCCGTGGGTCGGCATCCTCTTCTCCGCAGCGATCCTGCTTCTCGCTGTCGGTCTGAACTACGTCATGCCGTCTGAGCTTTTCGTCTATGTCACCAGCGTCGGCTCCTTCGGGGCACTCTGGACATGGTTCGTCATCCTGCGCACCCAGCAGAAATTCCGTGCCTCCCTCTCGGAAGAAGAAAAGGCGAAGCTCACGTACAAAATGCCGTGGGCACCTTACTCCGGCTATGTCACCATGGCATTCCTTGCCTGCGTAGTCGTAGCCTCTGCCTTCCGTGATGATACGAGAGTCGCTCTCTATGTCACTCCGGTCTGGTTCATTCTCCTTCTCATCGGCTATCGTTTCGTCGATCGCGGAAATCGTGCCGGCGGAGCCAAAGTCGTGGATGCCGTCAAGGCGACTGCGAATCGATAATGCATCCCCCCGACTGAATTCTTCGGTCGGGGGTTCTTTTATGGAAATGAACTTTTGACGGCTTCAAAGCCGGATCTCGATTTCTGCTGGCTACACGGCTTGACATTTGCCTCATCATCCGATACAATAAGCACATATTATAAAAGTGCTGATGGAAAAAAGTACGTATTTCTGATTTTTCACAGAGAGCCGGGAATGCTGGGAACCGGTAAATAGGAAATAGGGAAGTTCTTTCCTGAACTGCATGACTGAAATCGAAGTAGGTCCTGTCGGGGTGGCTTGCGTTAAAGAGCCGAGAGTTGATCTGATGAAGATGAATGAGGGTGGTACCACGGAGAATCCGTCCCTTGGTACCACCCTTTTTGTATTCCTTAGATAAATTGGGTGGTACCGCGATGAGTCCCCGTCGTCCCTTGCTGAGTGAAGCAAGGGACTTTTTGTTTCAGTGAGAGGAAGAGCGGCCATAGAAAGCGGCGCGTAAATCTCTGTCACGCAGAATCATATTTCTGAAAGCAGCATAGTAGAAAAGTAGAAAGGAATATCATCATGAACAAATGGGTAAAAGCAGGGCTTATCGCAGCATTGGCAGGAATGACACTGGTCTATGGAGGATGCGGCGGCAATTCGGCAGGGAGCAGCAAGACTTCCGGCAAGAAACAGGTCGCCGTCGTGCAGATCATGCAGCATGGTTCGCTGGATGCAGCCAATCAAGGGATGATCGATGGACTGAAGGACAAAGGCTATGGCCCGGATAAGGTCGAAGTCGATCAGCAGAATGCACAGGGCGACCAGTCGAATCTGAAGAGCATTACTGCGCGCTTCAAGAGCAATAAACCGGACATCATCTTCGGGATTTCCACTCCGGCAACGCAGGCGGTAGCGAATGAGATCAAAGATATCCCGATCGTCGGCTGCGCCATCACCGATTTCGAAACGGCGAAGCTCGTCAAATCAAATAAAAAACCGGAAACGAATGTCACCGGCGTCAATGACAGAGGCCCGGTCGAAAAGCAGGTAGACATGGGCAAAGTCTTCCTGCCGAATGCAAAAACCATGGGGCTTCTCTACTGCTCGAGTGAAGTAAACAGTGAGATCCAGGCGAACCAGGCGAAGAAACATGCCGCTTCCATCGGCCTTTCTGTCGTAGAAAAAACGGTTTCCTCCGTGAATGATATCCAGCAGGTCGCAGAATCCATGGTGGGGCAGGTCGACTTCATCTATGTCCCGACGGACAATGTCCTCGCCTCTTCCATCCCCACCCTCGTCAAAGTGACAGACCCGGCTAAGATCCCGGTCCTCGTCGGCGCTGACAGCATGGCCAGAGACGGAGCGCTTGCCTCCCTCTCCGTAGATTTCTATAAATCAGGCATCCAGGCCGGCCACATGGCTGCCCAGATCTTAGATGGCAAGATCAAGCCGGAAGAAACTCCGGTCGAGGATCCGGAAGTCTATGAAGTCATCATCAATAAGAAAAATGCGGAGATCCTTGGCATTAAGATCCCGGATGAATACAAGAATGCCACGCTGGTGGACTAGGGATGAGTAGCTAGGGATTGGGGATTAGGAGTGACTGGGATTCGCCGGCATCGTCATCCCGAGCGTAGCCGAGGGATCTTTACTGCATTGCGGGAATCAGCGTTTCCCTAGAAATGACGACGTCGCGAAGCGCTATCAAAACTCCGCGGTGCTTCTGATTTTTATGCGCCGCACCATCATTCCTAATTTCTCATTCGAGCAAAGCGTTCATTCACAATCAAGGGACAGCACGTCCTCGGGGCTAACCCTAAACCCCATATAGTATTGTATAAATAAAAGAAGGCAACACAAGATGAAAAACTGGATGAAATGCGGTATAGCCGCTGTGTTCGCAGCGGCGGCTCTGATTTCCGGCGGCTGCGGTGGACAGAGCAGCGGGCAGAGCGGAGACGCCTCGGGCAAGATTAAGATCGGTGTCGTGCAGATTGTGCAGCATGGCTCTCTCGATGAAGCCAATAAAGGCTTTGTCGATGCATTGAAGGAGCGCGGCTATGGGCCGGATAAGGTCGAGATCGATCAGGAAAATGCACAGGGCGACCAGTCGAATCTGAAGACCATCGTTTCCCGCTTCAAAGCAGAGAAACCGAAGCTGATCTGCGCCATCGCGACACCGGCGGCGCAGGCAGCAGCGAATGAGATCAAGGACATCCCGATCGTCGGTACTGCGATCACTGACTACACAAGTGCCAAGCTGGTACAGAATGATGAGAGACCCGGCGGCAATGTGACCGGGGTCAGTGATTTCGCATCCATGGACGCACAGATGGAGCTTGCCGCTAAGCTCATCCCGCAGGCAAAGAACGTCGGCCTCATCTACTGTTCGAGCGAAGTGAACAGCGAAGTGCAGGCGAACCAGATGAAGGACTACTGCAAGAAGCATGGCCTTTCTGTAGAAGAACGCACGGTGAACAATGTCAATGATATCCAGCAGGTGGCGGAGTCCCTCGTCGGCAAGGTCGACTACATCTACGTTCCGACGGATAACACGCTGGCTTCCTCCATCCCGACCTTGATGAAGATCACGGATGCGAATAAGATCCCCGTCATCGTCGGGGCGGACATCATGGCGAAGGACGGCGCGCTTGCAGCGCTCTCGGTCGATTACTATCGCCTCGGCAAGCAGACCGGCGAGCTCGCGGCGGATATCCTCGATGGAAAGGTAAAACCGGAGACATCTCCGATCCAGCACCAGAAGGATTACACCATCGTCATCAATAAGCAGGATGCGGAAATTCTAGGGATTCAGATTCCAGAAGAAATCGCAAAGAAAGCGAATAAGGTGTAAAAAGCGTTTCCTTAAAAAGCTCGGCAGCGTAAGCTGTCGGGCTTTTTGATTTTCAGTTCAAGGTTAGCCCATGATTACGTTTAAAAGTTTTCCATCCAGTAAGGAGTGAGGAGTGTTGGCGCGGCGCATAAAAACATGGAAGCGCCGCGAAGCATATATGAGGCGATGCCCGAAAGTAGTATTCAAGTTACCAGTTACCAGTCACTAGTCACACCTAATCCCTCATCCCTGGCGGCCGATCCTCACCAAACCTTTTCCCTTTTTCCCTATGGATTTCTGTGCTATAATAAATCATAAGTATAACTATTTCTACCAGAAGAGCTATGCTGAAACTACACAAAGAAGGCGGGGCTATGTCAGAAATCAAAGAACGATTAGCTCATGTCATGGAGCGGATCGAAACAGCGCGGGAGAAGTCCCCGTATCATCAGGCGGTCACGCTGGTGGCTGTGACGAAGTTCCATCCCATCAAAGACATGGAAGAAGCCATTTCTCTCGGTGTCACCCATGTGGGTGAGAACCGTGTCCAGGAAATGGAAGAAAAATACAAGGAGCTTTCGCTCCCGGTGACCTGGCATCTGCAGGGACATTTGCAGAAAAATAAAGTCAAAAAGGCAGTCGCTATGGCAGATCTCATCCAGTCAGCGGACTCATTGTCCATTCTGCGGGAAATCAACAAGCGGGCGGCAGAGATCGATAAGGTACAGGACGTACTCCTAGAGTTTAATATTTCGGGAGAAGAAAGCAAGACAGGTCTTTCGCCAGATGATATGAAAATGGCGATCGATGAAGCGAAGTCGCTGGCTCATGTGAGGGTGCTCGGACTGATGTGCATGGCGCCGAATTATGAGGATGTGGAGATGACGCGTCCCGTCTTCCGCAAAGCCCACGAGATGTGGGAGGATATGAAAAAGCAGTTTCCCGAGGGACAGATTTCCATCCTGTCTATGGGAATGACCCATGATTTTGAACAGGCTATCGAAGAGGGAGCCACAATGGTGCGTATCGGCACTGCGATCTTCGGCTCTCGCGTATACCATTAGGAGGAGAAAGAAATGAGTTTATTAGATAAGTTTAAAGATCAGTTCGTCGATCGTGATGATGAGGATATGGAAGAAGAGGATCTTGGCGAGGAAACCGCTCCGGTCAATCCTGCTCAGCCTGTCCCGCCGCGTCCGGCAGCTGTCCGCGGCATCGGCAGAAGTGCTGTCCCGCGTCAGGCAGCTAAGCCGTATACCATGGTCGTCGTCAGCCCCAAGAGCTACAGTGATGCGGAAAAGATCGGGGATCATCTGAAGGCTATGCGTCCGGTCGTCATGAATATGGAAAAAACGGATGCGGATGAAGCCCAGCGTATCGTGGATTTCGTTCAGGGTATCATGTATGCGCTGGATGGCCGCATCGACCAGATTTCTGAAAGCATTTATCTCTGCGCGCCGAATAATATGAGCGTTTCCCGTGAGAATTTCGCTGCCTATGCGGGTCAAGAGGCAGCCGCACCTGCCGGTGCACCGCAGTGGAATGCCCAGCAGCCGCAGGGACCCTCGGCTCCAGAGGCTTGATGTCTTTCTGGGAAGGGGGTCTGGACTGGCTGAAAAAACAGTTCAGAGACCAGGACGAGGATGTCTATGAGACACCGACAGAGGAGAGGGAGGCACTTCCGGAGGCAGGCGCGCTGCCGGCCCGAAGTCTCCGTCCGCTGGAACTGGTGATCATGGTACCCGGCATGTATGCGGATGCACGGCATGGGGTGGATGCTCTGGAAAAAGGGCTCGCCGTCATTGTCGTTTTGAATGACAGTGTGGATGATGAGACAGCCAGCCGGTTTGTTGATTTCATGAGCGGGGCTGTGTATCTGGCCCACGGAAGCATCGAGCTTCTGAATGATGATGTCCTTATCTGCCTGCCGGAGAGTGTACGGCTCGATAAGGATCGGCTGACTGATTTCCAAGGCATTCCTGCCTGGAAAGGACCGAACCTATGAAAAAGATACTGATCATCGGATGCGGGGCGATGGGAGGAGCGATCCTCTCCGGTTGCCTTGCTAAAGGTTTATGGAAAAAAGAAGAGGTCTTCGTCAAGGAGCATTCCGTCGAGGCTTCGGAAGAAAAAGCAGCACGATATGGAGTCTGTGTCTCCAAAGAGGGGGGCGAAGCCGGTGAGGCGGATCTGGTCATTGTGGCCGTGAAGCCGAACGTGGTTCCTTCTGTGCTGGAAGAATTGTCCCGGCATGCGCCCCGCCGGGTTCTTTCTATTGCAGCCGCTGTCACGATCGAGACACTGGAAAAGGCTCTCCCGAAGGGGACAGAGGTCATCCGTGTCATGCCGAATACCCCGGCTTCGGTCGGAGAAGGCATGGCAGCGATCGCTCCGGGGACGCTGGCTTCGGAAGAATTCATCGCTGCGGCGGAGGATATTTTCCGCGCGCTGGGAAAGGAAGCCGTCGTGACGGAGCGCCAGCTCGATGAGCTCGGTGCGCTCTCCGGGGCAGGCCCGGGATATGCCTTTGTCATCATCGATGCGCTGGCAGATGCCGGCGTCCTGATCGGTCTTCCGAGAAAACTCGCCATCGAAGCCGCTGCCCAGACGCTGTATGGCGCAGCCAAGATGGTCTTAGAAACAGGGAAACACCCGGCGGAGCTGCGTGACCAGGTCACCAGCCCGGGCGGTACCACCATCGCGGGGATCCATGCCATGGAGCGCGCGGGCATCCGTGCGGCGCTCATGGATGGCGTAGAAGCCTGCCTTGCCAAATCGGATCAGATGGCGGGGAAATAATTAGAAATGAGTAGCTAGGGGTTAGGGGTACAAAGTGACTGGTGCCTCGTGACTAGCGACTTAAGGAAACACTGATTAAAGTTAGGAGTGAAGGTACGGCGAATAAAATTAGGAAGCGCCGCAGCGTTTTATATAAATGATGAACAAACTATTATATAATGAGGGGGATTGGGACACTATATGAATTGTGTGCCCCTTCCAGCGCTTCTAACTTCTAACTAAGTCCGGAAGTTGACAAATCGCAATACTAGTCACTAGTCCCCAGTCACTAGTCACTAGGCACCAATTTTCCAAGGAACCAATAGATGAAAGATAGAGAAAAAATTATTCGTTATTTTGCAGCCACCAGTGACGATGCCAAAGACATGGCGATCCGTCTCTTGGATCTGGCTGATGCTGTCGACCGCGGACGGCCATTTGCTGTCGGACCTTTCATGTCGCCTTTTGCCGCGCAGATCGGGCAGACTATCGCAACACATATGAAGACGGTCACGGTGAAAAGTGAAGGCGGCTATCATGAGGCAGAGCGCGTGCGCATCGCCTTTTCCAGAGACGACTATGACGGCCCCATCGACTTTGGCATGACACTCCTCTCTGTCACTTGGGATGACCGTTACCGCCTGATCGGGCATCGGGATGTCTTAGGCTCGCTGATGGGTCTCGGGATTGATCGTGCCATTCTGGGCGACATCCTCATGCAGGGAGCCGGCTGCCAGATCGTAGCAGACAGTACCATGGCTGGGTGGATCAGAGACAATTTCCATAAAGTTGCTATGGTCCCGGTCACGGTCAAAGAGATCCCGATGGAGGAGATCGAGCCCCCGAAGAAAACGGCCAAGGAAGTTCGCGCGACAGTGGCCTCTCTTCGTCTGGATGCCGTCGGGGCAGCGGGCTTTGGCATTTCCCGCTCCAAGATGGTGCAGGCTGTCGATGACGGGCGCACGGAAGTGAACTGGCAGCCTGCCAAGAGTGCGTCCCAGACGGTGAAAGCTGGCGACATCATCAGCATCCGCGGGCGCGGCCGTATCGAGATCAAAGAGGAAACCGGCACGAGCCGAAAAGGCCGGACGGGATTGTTGATTGATAGATATAAGTAAGGGTTCGGGGTTCAGGTTAATAGGTTCAATGGGTTCTGTAGGTTCGACAGGTTCATAGATTTCTCATCTTTCGTGAATACCATAGCCTTGAAGTTTGAAAGCAGGGATTAGTGGCTAGGGATTAGGTTTGCGATACGGGAAAATCGCTAATTTCAAACCTCCGCGGTGCTTCTGATTGTTATGCGCCGCACCAACCCCTTTGAACCTCTTGAACCTATAGAACCCGCTGAACCTCTTTCACATGTAATCATGGGACGGCACGCCCGAGGGGCTAACCCTGAACCCTTGAACTCATAAGTAAGAATATCATTAAAGGAGCATACAATATGATCACACCGATGGATATTCATAATAAAACATTTTCCGGTCAGATCCGCGGCTATTCGAAGGATGAAGTGAATGCCTTTCTGGAAGAGCTGGCGAGTGACTATGAGAAGATTTACCGCGAACACCGTGTGATGGAAGAAGAAATGGACACCATCCGCACGAAGCTCCGCAACTACGAAAAGATGGAGTCGACCATGTCCCACACGCTGGTCATGGCGCAGGAAACCGCGGATAATGTGAAGAAGAATGCACACAAGGAAGCCGAGCTTTCCATTCAGGAAGCCCAGAGCGAAGCGCAGAAGATCGTATCCGATGCTGAAGCGGCTCGCCGCAAGATGAATGCAGATCTTCTGAAGGCAGAAGGCGATATGAATCTGTATATCGAAAAGCTCTTGTCAAATTTCAAATCTGCGCTGGCGCTGATCGAAGCAGCCAAAGCCGCTCGTGCGCCGCAGGCGGTGCAGGTTGCGCAGCCTGCAGTTTCTGAACCGGCCGCTGAGGCGGAGTCTTCTTCTCCGGTAGAAGAAGAAGCGCCGGCTGTAGAAGCACAGGAAGCCGCTCCTGCGCCTGCCGGCGGAAATCTTTTCGATGAGGCGGCTAAGACAGTGGCTCCGAAAGAAGAGAACTAAGCCTATGGAAACGAAACAGACCGTGACTGAGTGGGCCAATGACCATCTGGGACTCACCCTTGCGATCACCAAAAGACTGCATGAAGAGCAGACCCCCTTTCAGCACATTGAAATCGTCGAGACGGAGCAGTATGGACGCCTTCTCATCTTAGACGGTGTTTTCCAGACTTCCGTCAAGGATGAGTGGACATACCATGAAATGATCGCGCATGTCCCGCTCATGATGCATCCCCATCCGGAGCGTGTGCTCATCATTGGCGGGGGAGACGGTGGTGTCGCGCGCGAAGTCTGCCGCCACGAGTGTGTGAAGCAGGTGGATCTCTGCGACATCGATGGCCGCGTCATCGAGCTTTCGAAGGAATATTTCCCGACGATTTCTAAAGTTCTCCTGGATCCACCGAAGAAACTTCATGTCCATGTGGGGGATGGCATCGCTTTTGCGGCTGCCGTGAAGGATTTCTACGATGTCATCATCATCGACTGCTCTGACCCCATCGGGCCGGGCGAAGGCCTTTTCACGAGAGAATTCTACAAAAGCGCCAAGGCGGCTCTTAGGGAAGATGGGCTCATTGTCCAGCAGACCGAGTCCCCGATCGTCCAGCAGAAGACCGTCCACGATGTCTTTGAGGCGATGCGTGACGTATTCCTCATCGTCCGCATGTATTTTTCGCACGTGCCGATTTACCCGGAGTGCATGCACTCCTTCATGATCGGTTCGAAGAAATATGACCCGCTCACAGCCAAGGTCCGTGAAGACGGCCCGCAGCCGATGAAGTACTACAATAAAAATATCCAGAAAAGCTGCTTTGCTCTTCCGAATTTCATCAAAGACCTGATTTATAAGGGAACATACAGCTTTTAACGAAAGAGACGTGCGTGAGCACGTCTTTTGTGGTTGTCGGGTTCATGGCGTCTCACTGGATTTTCGCGTCGCTTCGCTCCTAAAAATCCAGTTCGCTTGCACAAGTCCTTCGGGTAGCTCCCCCGATGGGGAGCCAAGAACGTTCTGCTGCTTATCTTAATAGCATTACTTCTCTAAAGGGAAACCCCTCTTACGATATTTTCAAATCATTCGCTGCGTTTATTATTTTTATGCATCGCACCACCCTGTTGAACCCTCAAAACCTGTTGAACCCATCAACCTGAACCCCGAACCTTGAACCCATTAAACGTTTTTTCATGCCTTTTCACTATCCAAATTCATAATCCATAAGTATTTGCTATGTAGCAACATTTTGCCTATACTAATGACAGGAGAAACGAAGGGAGGCGCATGAACTATGACAACCCAATGGAAAAGGCGGCTTGCTGCAGGACTTGTGCTTGCGGTGCTGCCGCTTACCATGACCGCGGGATCCTTGTATTTTCACTGCACTGAAGTCCGCGCCGCGCAGGTGATAAAAGAGGAGAAAGGGCTATACGGCTGCCTTACATGGCCGCAGAATCTGAATGCCGTCAGAAGCGAGGTGGAGATTTTCAAAGAGATCCCCAAAGACCTCAGAGCGGATACTCCGATAGCCAATGCGATTTACAGGAATACCCAGGTATACACGAATAGCCTCATGCTGGACATGAAGCAATTGCAGGCAGAGAAGCCTCTTTTTTATCGTGTACGGGCGTACGATCTGGATGGGCATCCGATCGGTTCCTATTCGCAGCCGGCAGATGTGGAGAGCGCACTTTTCAAGACGGAGCGCAATGCGCCCATTCCGCACAATCCCTATGGCAAGGGAAATGGCAGCGTCCTTCTTTATCCTGTCTATGCCTACACCGGAAATCCGAATGCTACGCGCTATGAGGTCGAAGTCACGTCGAAGTATCCTGAAAACCTCCACGGCTTCTCGCCCTCCGTCCATCGCATCTATGCGAACACGACCGAGCTCACGGATCTCTATGATGACGCGCCGCGGACGGGGACGTACTACTGGCGCGTCAGGGGAATGGACAGTACGGGGAAGCCCGTGGGTGAGTGGAGCCTGCCGCAGGAGATCAAAAATCCGGTGAAGCATTGGAAGGCGGCTGTCTATGGCGACAGCATTTCTCACGGCGGCGGTCATCTCTCTTTCGGGCCTGCCGACCTCGCCTACAGCTATGAGTCGTATCTGGACTTCCCTTCGATCAATCTTTCCCAAAGCGGGGATACGAGTGAGGCGATGGTCATGCGCTTCGAGAAGGACGTGCTTCCTTTTTCGCCGGACTACCTGCTCATCTTGGGCGGGACGAACAGCCTTCGCGCCGGTGTCCCGGCAGCGGATGTGATCTCCGACCTGAAGGAGATCCAGAGAAAGTGCCGCGAGCATGGTATCACGCCCATCCTGATGACGCTTCCGCCGATCAATACCGAAAACATCCAGAAGGCTTTTGATGAGCCGACCTATGAGGAATGGAAAGATTCTTTCGATGAGGTGAATGCTTTCATACGCGGTGAGATCCATATCGATACCGCCGCGCCCTTTGAAGAGATGGAAGAGCTGCCCACTTGGCTCGCGCTGGACGGCATTCACGGCGACTGGAATATGAAGCGCATGATGGCGGAGGTCATTAATCAGGAATTTCCCAAGGTGGTAACTGGTGACGAGTGACTGGCGGCTGGTATTGCGATGGGGCAATTTCTGAACTTGGTTAGGGAAACACTGATAAAATCGCAGAATTTGTTTTTGCATGCATGATGAGTATGTGCTTTGGGGCGAGGCGAGACGGAAAGAGGTCTTTGGGGGACTGTCCCTTTCTCTGGTCCTGCAGGCAAAGGCGATCTCATCGGCTGGACGAAGCATTTCTGACGGGTCTTTATGAGAAATGTCTATCTTTTCCTGTCATTTGGCGTAAAAGTAAGGAAAGATACTTGACAAGTATGAAACATGATTTATAATAAAAGCATGTTTTAAGAGCATGAGTGTATTGTCTGTGTCTTAAAGCAAACCATTGCCTGCGTTTCGCGTGACTGGCGAGTCATCCCGCCGCGGTATACCCCTATACCACGGTTTCCCGCTTTCCCCATAGCCCCGATGACATCCCATCGCCTTCATAAGAGCGCAGGCAGAAAAGGGCGGGTCTCCCCTAATTTCCCGCTCTTTTTCTATTGCGCTTTTTGGATGGATGACCGGTTTGGAATCGGGGGATATCCACCTTCCGTGCCCTGCAGGGAAAGCTGTTCTGACAAATCAAGAGGAAAGCGGCTCGGTGAATGCATCTGGAAGAATGGATTTCTGATCTTTTTGTAGAAAAACAGGCCCATTGGATAGATTTCCTTATTTGTTAAATTGACAATTCGTTTTATTATATTTTATAATTAACCAGATACTCTTGAAAAAGTATATTCTTATTTGGGGGAAGAGTTGATTTTGAGTTTCCGGGGCCATTCTGAGTTTGGCCTCATTGTTCATGAAAAGGGGACATAATCATGGCACCAGCAGCAGCAAGAGCTGAACGTATGGTGGGCGTTCGTGCGAATATTCTTAACACCGCTAAAAGACTTTTCTTGGAACAGGGGTATAAAAAGACAACCATTCGCCAGATTGTACAGGAATCCGGGATCACCTCGGGCAGCATCTACAATCTGTTTGATAATAAAGACGCTGTTTTCTCAGCGATTACGAATGAGCTTTGCCAGGTGATCGTGGAGGAAGTGGAGAAGCGCTTCTCTGATAAACCGCTGGAATATCACTATGCAGCGATCCTGGCGGTCGAGCTGTATGCGATCGAGAAGGAATCTGTTTTCCGTGAACTCTACTATGAGGCCTATACGGAGCCAAAGCTTTTTGAAGCCCTGCTCCATACGCATCTGGATCTCGCAGATCACTACCTCGCAGAGGCAGACTGTATGGGCTATCTGAAGCCGGATGAATATTATGCACGCATGCTCCTTTCCAAAGGCGCCATGCTCGGCTATATGGAAGCCTTCGACTTTGACCGCACCGGTCCTATCCGTGTGCTTCGAAGAGAGCTTTCCTCCCTCATCCTCTTGTCTCTCGGGCTGAAAAAAAAGGACATCAAAGAACTGTACTCCTTCATGCTGCAGATCGAGGATGAATGCAGCGAGATCATCGGAGTGATTCTTAGCAGTGTGCATCAGAAATAGTGCCTGAGGACTGCGAATGGCTAAGCCTCTAAGAAGCAGACCGCTGCCATTGACCATAAACATCATGACATCCCAAAACGTGAGAGCCAAAGCCTCTCACGTTTTTTATTGAAAAAATTTTGGAAAATCTATTGCAATTTTATGCACAACGATGTATAATTATCACATCGTCAAACAAGCCCATGTGAAAAGGCTGATGAAATTGTCTATATTATATTGGAAAGGCGGCATTATCATGACAGATATTAAAAGCGTAAAGAAAGTAGTTCTTGCATATTCCGGTGGTCTGGATACCTCCGTTATTATTCCATGGCTGAAAGAAAACTATGGCTGCGAAGTCATTGCCTGCACCGTGAATCTGGGACAGCCGGAAGACTTCAATGCCATCCACAAGAAGGCACTCGCATCCGGTGCTGAATATGCAGAAACTCTGGATGTTCGTAAAGAATTTATTGAAAAATATGCATACAAAGTCCTTCAGGCAGATGGCCGTTATGAAGGCAAGTACCTGCTCGGTACCTCCTTCGCTCGTCCACTGATCGGCAAATGCCTCGTCGACATGGCAAAGAAATATGGCGCTGATGCCATCTGCCACGGCGCGACCGGCAAAGGCAATGACCAGGTTCGTTTCGAACTCACCATCAAAGCACTGGCTCCGCACATGAAGATCATCGCTCCATGGCGTATCTGGGATATGAAGTCCCGTGAAGATGAAATGGCTTATGCAGAAGCACATGGTGTGCCGATCGACAAGTATGATGAAAAGCAGACTGATGAAGAAAAGGCTGCACAGAAATACCCATACTCCATGGACTGGAACATGTGGCATCTGTCCCATGAAGGCGATGATCTGGAAAATCCGGCAAATGCGCCGCACAAGGATATGTACCTCGTCACCTGCGATCCGGAAGAAGCTCCGGATAAGCCGGAGATCGTCACCATTGATTTTGAAAAAGGCATCCCGACCGCTGTCAATGGCAAGAAGATGGACGGCGTAGAGCTCGTGAATACCCTGAACGCCATCGGCGCACGTAACGGCATCGGCATCGATGATCTCGTAGAAAACCGCCTCGTCGGCATGAAGTCCCGCGGCGTCTATGAAAACCCATGCGGCTCCATCCTCTTCTACGCACACACCGAACTGGAACGCCTCTGCCTTGACCGCGCGACCTTCCATTTCAAAGAAATCACTGCTGTAAAATACTCGGAACTCGTATATGACGGGATGTGGTTCGCACCGCTGCGCGAAGCACTGCAGGCCTTCGCTGACAAGACCTCTGAAACCGTTACCGGCAAAGTCACCCTTCGCCTCTACAAGGGCAATATCATGTCCAATGGCGCAGAAAGCCCGTACTCCCTGTATAATGAAGAATTCGTCACCTTCGGTGAAGATGATGTATACAACCAGGCAGATGCAGAAGGTTTCATCAACCTCTTCGGCCTGCCGCTCACCATCCGCGCTCTCATGAAGGAGAAGAATGCAAAATGAGTGATATGATGTGGGGCGGACGCTTCACGAAGGCAGAGGAAAAGAATGCACTGGATTTCAATGCATCCATTTCCTATGACTGCCGCATGTATCGGGAAGACATCGCCGGCTCTATCGCCCATGCCAAAATGCTGGCGGCTCATGGGATCATTTCCAAAGAAGATCAGGAAAAGATCACCAAGGGTCTTCTCTCTATCAAAAAAGAGATCGATGAAGGGACATTCCCTTTCTCTGTCGAACTCGAAGATATTCATATGAATATCGAAAAGCGTCTCACCGAGGAGATCGGTGATGCCGGCGCCCGCCTCCACACGGCGAGAAGCCGCAATGACCAGTGCGCGCTGGATCTCCATATGTACATGAAGAGAAATATCGCGCGCCTGTCTGAAAAGCTCATCGCCGTCTTAGAAGCCCTCCTCGCTGCTTCCAAGAAGTATCAGGACGTCATCCTGCCGGGCTACACCCATATGCAGCGCGCGCAGCCAGTCCTCTTCGCTCACCATATGCTCGCTTACTTTGCGATGCTTGAGCGTGACTTCAAGCGGCTCGAAGACTGCTATGACATGTGTGACATGTCGCCGATCGGCGCGTGCGCCCTCGCCGGAACCACGTACCCGACCCATCCCGAGGAAGAAGCGAATGACCTTCACTTTGCTTCTGTCTATGGAAACAGCCTCGATGCGGTCTCGGATCGCGACTACCTTCTCCAGTTCCTCTCCTTCGCTTCGATCTGTGCGATGCACCTATCCCGCCTGTCGGAAGAATTCATCTACTGGTCGACCAGCGAATTCCAGTTCATCGAGCTGGATGACGGCTACTCCACCGGCAGCTCTATCATGCCGCAGAAGAAGAATCCGGATATGTGCGAGCTCATTCGCGGCAAAACCGGCCGCGTCTATGGACACCTCATCGGTCTTCTGACCGTTATGAAAGGTTTGCCGCTGGCCTATGACAAGGACATGCAGGAAGATAAGGAAGGCGTCTTCGATGCTCTGGATACCCTGTACTTCGCCCTTGACATCTATGCCGGCATGATCTCCACCATGACTGTCAATGGCGAGCACACCCGTGCGGTCTTGGAGAGCGACTTCTCGAATGCGACCGACATGGCCGACTACCTTGCAAAGAAAGGCCTGCCTTTCCGTCAGGCGCATGCCGTCGTCGGAAATGCTGTCCACTACTGCATCGAGCACCACAAAGTGCTCCTCGATCTCTCCATGGAGGAATTCAAAGCCATGAGCCCGCTCTTTGAAGAAGATATCAAAGAAGCCCTGTCTATCGAAAACTGCGTGAAGAACCGTGAAAGCTACGGCGGCACAGGGCCGAAGTCCGTAGAACGTCAGCAGACACACGCAGAAAAAGCCATCGCTTCCATGAAGGAAACTATGGACGCCTGGAAACAGGAGATGGCATTTCTCGGGTGATCGGGATAGTGATGCTTCTGGCGGACAGCCCCCACTTGATTAATGTTGTTAAGTTAAGGAAATTGTTAGCGCCGTAATGATTTGCTTCCCCCTTCGGGGGAAGTGCCGAAGGCAATAGGGGCATGCTAGCGGTATAGCGTACTATGTTGAATAGTCCGATGCTATCGATATTTCAACACTTTCATGCAATACCGCTGCGTAGCCCCCTCTCCCTTTCGGGGAGCTCCCCCGATGGGGAGCCAAGAACGTTCTGCTGCTTAACTTAATAGCATTACCCACTTGATGTAACCACGGCGTTCCCGCCTGGTATAGACAATTTCACAAGCAAAAAGCCCATCATTTGATGGGCTTTTTGCTTGTGAGGTAGCTTCAGGGGCGGGGCGTTCTTTAATTGCGTGCGAAAGAGGTTCAGCGGAGTATAGATGGTGGCGATGCCCGAAGGCGGCATTTTAGGCACTAGACACAAGTCACTAGTCACTTTGCGTCCCTAATCCCCAGTCACCAAATTTAAGCGGAGAAATGCGAAGAACCGAAAATGCATTACCGTTCCGGCGGAAGTCCCGCATATTCTCTGGCGAAGTCAGAGAAATTCTCGATGATATAGCGCTTCAGCATATCCGCCGGGGGAGAGAGCTTTTCGCCCTTTTTCCACGAAAGGCTGATGTAGCGCGAGCAGCTCGGAGAGGAGATTGGTACCAGCGCGACATGGTCACCGCCGACACCGTGCCATGTGATGCGCGGCGCGAAGGATACACCGAGGCCGGCGCGGATGAATTCACGCACTGTCATCGGGCTATCACTCTCGAGTACCACGTGCGGCACGAATCCCGCCATGCGGCAATAGAAGTCTGTGATGGTACGAAGGGAAGAACCGGCTTCCAGGGAAATGAATCCTGCTTTTTCAAATTCATCCAGGTTTACAGACGATTTTCTGGCATGCGGATCCGTGTCAGGCATAGCCAGCATGATGTCCTCTTTGAGGAGCGTCACAGAGTGGTCATTCTCGATCGGATTGATGGAGGAGGATAGGAAGAGATCCACATGGTTCTGGTTCTGCTGGCCCGGCTTATTATGCTGCTGCAGGATCTCGAAACGGATATCCGGATGCTCCTGACGGAAACGGGTGAGGAAAGCCGGGATGATCATAGAAGCTGCGAAGAGGGAGATGGTGACGGTGAGCTTCTGTGCTTCCTTGGTATCCGCCAGCTCCTTCTGCGCGCCGTGCAGTTCCTGCATGATGCGGTTCGTATGGCGGAGCAGGATCTCGCCATACCTTGTAAGGACGATGTTTCGACCGCTTCTGGAAAAGAGCGGTACGCCGAGCTCTGTCTCAAGCACCTTGATGGTATGGGACAGGGACGGCTGGGAAATGTGAAGGGCTTCTGCTGCGCGCGTCAGGTGCTGCAGCTCTGCTGTTTTTTGGAAATAGCTCAGGGCGAGCAATGTGAGTTTCATGGAGATCCCCCAATTTGATTGATAGCTAAAACAAAAAATCGAATACTACTTATAAGTATTATACTCTCGCATATGGAAATTATCAATCAATCTTTCTTCTCATGCACTAAAGTTTAAGAATTGAGAGGGAAATTTTACTTACCTTTCTATTCCCTGTTGCAACTGCTTATTCGAAGCACTTGAAATAGCAACAAACTATCGAGCATAAGAAAGATAAACATTGGGGATATATGATAAGTCAGAAAGAATCATTCATAGATAAACAGCATCGGATTGATAGATGGAAGAAGGGGCGATCCTGCTTTCCCGAGCCTTGAAGTGGCAAAGCGGGATAAGGGACGGGTGAACGGCTAGGGATTAGGGAGTAGGGATTGGAGTGACAAGTGACTGGAGACTTGAATACTGCTTTTGTGTATTGCCCTATACATATTTGCGGCACAGCCGCCGCCTTCATTCCTATTTCAAGCAGAGCTTTCAAACGCAAACAAAGGAAGGCACGGCTCACGAGCCAACCCTTAAACTGCTACATCATTTATAGTATAATAGGAAAAACGAGGCGCATTTCAGAAAGGAGCTTTTCTATGAAGAGGAAAAAAACTGCCCCTATGACGAAGGCAGAGCGCATCGCTGCTGCCATTCGCGGTGATGCCGTAGACCGTGTACCGTACTCGCTGTGGTCTCATCTGCCGACGATCGATCTCGATCCGGTGGCGAATGCGGAACACACTTATGAGTTCTATAAGACCTATGACGTCGATATCCTGAAGACGATGAATAATGGGATGTACAGCGTCGAAGACTTCGGCGTGACAGTCGATTATGCAGACATTGAGAGAGGCGGCGTGGCGAAAATCATTTCCACTCCGGTCCATACGCCGGAAGACTGGCTGAAAGTCAAGCCTGTCTCACTGCATGAGGGAGCGCTCGCTCGGGAGCAGGACTATCTGAAGCGCCTGCTGAAGAAAACCAATGGCGAAGTGCCTGTCATTTTCACCGTCTTCAGTCCGCTGACTACGGCAAACAAACTGTGCCCGCAGCTGATGGAGCACATCGCTTCCTGCCATGGAGAACAGGTGAAGGCAGCCCTCACTGCCATCACAGAGACCACCTGCGCCCTAGTCCAGCGCGTCATCGAGCTGGGCGCGGACGGCATTTTCTTTGCGACGCAGCTCTCCTCCTACGATCTGGTGAAGGAGGATTTCTACAAAGAGTACGGCATGCCCTATGATGTCGCCGTCCTTTCCGCTTCGCAGGGCTGGTGCAATGTACTGCATGCCCACGGAAAGCACATTATGTTCCCTCTGCTTCGGAAATACCCCGTTCAGATTTTCAACTGGCATGCATGGGAATCTCTGCCGGACATCCACGAGGCGCAGGTCATGACAGGCAAGTGCATCATGGCCGGCCTTGAACGCATGGATATCACCGACGGACATAAAAATGAGATCGAGCACCAGATCTATGAGACACTTAGAGAGACGGGAGGCCGCCGTGTCATTCTCTCGCCCGGCTGCGTCATCCGTTATCCGCTGGATCCGGATATGCTTTCCTTTGTCAGGAAGGCCATGGAAGAAATAGAAACGAAACTATTGGGGACCAATGACTGGTGACTGGGAGACATCTGACTCTCTCGTATTGTCATTTCGAGCGAAGCGAGAAATCTTTGTTATTCGCGGCTCATCGGACGATGTTAGAAAGAGCTAAAACAGGAAGCCTGTTATCAAGAAGCCTTCGGGCATCGACACATATATACTCGCGGCGAAGCCGCCACCTTCATCCCTCATTCCTCATTTGAGCAGAGCTTTCAAACGGAATCAAAGGAACGATCCGCCCCTTGGGCTCACTCTGCATCTGGCAATAAAAAACTCCCGATTTTGTCGGGAGTTTTTTTATCTTATTTATTTCTTTTCCATCGGTGGAAAGGTGGAGATCTGTGCTGTGCTGTAACGGAGCTTTGGCGAAACGATCGCGTAGATCACGTAACCCATAGCAGTGACGAAGGCACCTTCCAGAATGACGGTCCAGCCGCAGCCGTAAACCGCATATACACTGTAGATGCCGCCGATGATAGCAGCGATGTTGGCGATCTTTGCTTTTTCCATCGGTACGCCTTCCGCTTTCTGCAGATCAGAGACAGCACCCATCGCGAGAAGATAAGGGATGAGGTTGATCATGACCGCGAGGTTGATCAGGATGTTGAACTGCTTCAGGAGGGTCGGGCTGATGGTAGCGAGGGTCATGCAGAGCTGGATGCCGAAGAGGCAGGCGATCGCTACATAAGGCGAACGGAATTTGTTGACCTTGGAGAGGAAGCGCGGGAAAAGGCCGATGCTGGAGGCTTCACGAGCGACTTCCGATACAGTGAACTGCCATGCGGTCAGAGAGACGAAGCAGGAGCAGACGAGCATGCAGGAAACGATGTGGCCGACCGTGTCGCCAAACATGGAGGCATACGCAAGGCCAAAGGGCGCACCGGAGACCATGAGCTGCTGGTAAGGAACGAGTCCGCCGATGATAGCCGTCGAGGTAGTGTAGCAGGCACCGGCGAGAAGCGTCCCGGCGAGGACTGCGATCGGCACGTTCTTTTCCGGATTTTCTACCGTGTCAGAGTTTGCACAGGCAGTTTCAAGACCCAGGAAAGCCCAGATAATGACAGCGATGGAGTCTTTCATTGCCGCATAGAATGGCATATCGGACGGATTCCAAGCTTCTCTGTAGATGTTTGCATCGAAGAAGAAACCGCCGGCAAGCAGGAGGCCGATGACCGGAGTCACGACGCAGATGACACCCAGAGAGGTGAATTTGCCAAATTTCTTCGGGCCGACCAGACTGATGGTCGCTGCAAGAAGGAGAGTAGCAATGGTAGCGAGGCAGACTTCGACCGGCGAAAGGTCAAAGCCGAAGACATATGAGCCGTAGCTGACGACGCCGCTTGCGATAGCGACATTCGCAATGATGAGGGAAATCGTATAGCAGAAGTTAGAGACGAAATTTCCCGATCGGCCAAAGCGATACTCTGCATAGCCGCCCATGCCGCCGACCTTCTTTGTGAACATGCCGCACTTGGCAAACGCATACGCGAGGATGGTCGCGCCGATCGAGGCGAGGATCCATGCGAAAATAGAAACTGTCCCGACTTCAGCCAGTGTCGCTGGCAGAAGAATAATACCGGAACCCATCATGTTGATGGCTGTGACTGTTGTGAGCTGTACTACTCCCATTTTTTTGCTCTTAGACAAGGTTTGTTCCCTTCTTTCTTAATCCAACTCATGACATTGTCATGAGGGGGGAAAAATGTTGTCCCGGATGTCTCCGGATGATGCAGTCTGAAATCATCAAGGCATGCACGAGCCCCATTTGCTTTCGATAACGGTGAAAGAAACAGGGCATAAAGAAAACCTACCGATCACAGAGTGACCGATTCGCAGCTCAACTGCCGAAGCAGGGCGCGTGAATTTTTATTTACTGCAATATATCATAATCGAACCCATATGACAAGACTTTTTTTGAAAAAATTTGATATTTTTTTCAGAGCAACTCCTATGAACTTTTGAGGACTTCAAAGGAAAAAAGAGAAAAACAGAAGAAAATGGCAGCTATCACGGATTGACATGGATTAGAATGATAAATCAGAATGTATCATGATTTTTCCTACCAAAATTTCATAAAACCTCAAACTGCCCTTTTTATCGCCCTTCTGGGGTTTCCAGCAGAAATTGATTTGTGAATATTATGGATATTCATGTTAGGAATATGCAATTCTATGCGTTTGCATCTTCTGGGTTCTTTTTGCTGTTTATCCCCTGAGTGCCTGAAATGGGGTGAAATTGCCCCACAACGCCTCACAGAGGCAAAAATGACAATCTACATGAGAATATAGCCTTTGTAAGTGAGAATAAATATATTTTATTACCCATGGTAAAGAAGAAATCTATAATGTCATTTTCAGTGTTTCCCTAGGGCGTGCTTCTTTTTGCTTACATTTGAAAGCCTCGCTTGAATGAGAAATGCGAAATGGTGGTGCGGCACGTAAAAATCAGACGCTCTCAAAGGTATAAAGAGTATAAATAGGGGGATGCTCGAAAGTGGCATTGAAGTCACCAGTTGCTTGAAATTCCTAATCCCTGCTTTCCCATTTGACACCCCATTTGTACATGCTATATACTATTAAATATGACTTCCCATGGGATATCCCATATAAGGAATAAAATTATTCAGAAAAGAGGCAAATTGTCATGGCAGAAATGCAGCGTACCCTGGTCACCAAAGAAGGCCTTGAAAATATGCAGAAGGAGCTCGACGAACTCCGCAGTGTCAAACGTGCGGAAGTCGCGCAGCGTCTGAAAGAAGCCATTGCCATGGGCGACCTTTCAGAAAACTCCGAATACGATGAAGCGAAGAATGCACAGGCGTTCCTCGAAGGCCGCATCCAGCAGCTTGAACAGCAGATCCGTACAGCACAGGTCATTGAAAAGGGAACGAAGAACCGTGTAGATGTCGGTTCTACCGTCGTTATCGAAGATATGGAAGAGCATGTGCAGGAAACCGTCACCATCGTCGGCTCCACCGAGTCTAATCCTTTCGAGGGACTGATTTCCAATGAATCTCCGGTCGGCCGTGCCCTTGTCGGCGCGAAAGCGGGCGATATCGTCGAAGCGGATGCTCCGACCGCTGTACTGAAGTACAAAGTCATCGAGATCAAAGATAATTAAAATGATTTTTCATCCTGCACAATCCGCCATGATCTGGCGATGCAGGGTTCAGGATTCAAGGTACGGAGGCAGGACGGGCTTTTTCAAAAGTGCCTGCCCTCTCTCGGTGCACGGGACTCTGGACCCTTTTTGTGCTATTTATAAAATGAGGGTAAAAATGACAGAGAAAATGAATCAGAATAACGGGCCAAAGCTGAATGACCAGATGCTGATCCGTCGTGAAAAGCTGGAGAAGATCCGTGCGCTCGGCGTAGAACCATATGGTCAGAAGTTTGACTACGATCACCATGCATCTGACATCAGACAGCAGGCTGAGGAGCTCGAAAAGAATGAAACGCATGTCCGCCTCGCTGGCCGTATCATGATCCGCCGCGGACAGGGCAAGACCGCATTCTGTGTCCTGCGTGACCAGAGCGGCGATATCCAGCTCTATTTCAGAAAAGATGAGCTGCCGGAAAATGAATGGGCTCTCTTTAAACTCGTCGATCTCGGTGATATCCTTGGTGTCGAAGGTGTCGTTTTCAAGACCCACACCGGTGAGCTCACTGTTCGCGTCCTGCATTTCACGATGCTGTCCAAGTCGCTTCGTCCACTGCCGGAAAAATGGCATGGTCTCACCGACAAGGAACAGCGCTATCGCCAGAGATACCTTGACCTCATGGTCAATCCGGAAGTCAAAGATACTTTCATCAAGCGTGCGGCTATGATGCGCGCCATTCGACAGTGGTATACGGACCACGGCTTCCTCGAAGTCGAGACCCCGGTCCTCCAGCCGCTGTATGGCGGTGCGAATGCGAAGCCATTCACCACCCATTTCAATGCTCTCGATATGACCATGTATCTGCGTATCGCGCCGGAGCTTTACCTCAAGAGACTGCTCGTCGGCGGTTATGAAAGAATTTTCGAGATCACGAGAAACTTCAGAAACGAAGGCATGGATACCCGCCACAATCCGGAATTCACCGCGATCGAAACATACCAGGCTTATGGGGATATCGAAGACGTCATCAACCAGACGGAACAGATCGTAGAAGCCTGCGCGATGGCTGCCTACGGTACGACCAAGTTCAAGTACGAGGATACAGAAATCGACGTCAAGGCTCCGTGGCCAAGACTCACCATGGCAGAGGCTGTGAAGAAATATACGCCAACCCATGAAGACTTCGATGCATGCAAAACCATCGATGATGCACGTGCTATCGCTGACCGTCTGCATGTAGAATACAGTGAATTTGATGGCTTTGGCAAGATCCTGGCAGAATGCTTCGATGCCTATGCCGAAGAACACCTGATCCAGCCGGTCCACATCACCCGTCACCCGATCGAAGTCTCCCCGCTCTCCAAGCTCGACCCGGCCGATCCGCGCTATACCATCCGCTTCGAGTCCTACATCTATGGCCGCGAACTCGCAAACGGCTTCTCGGAATTGAACGATCCGATCGACCAGAGACAGCGTTTCGAGATGCAGGTCGAGGAAAGAAAGCACGGTGATGATGAAGCGCATCCGATCGATGAAGATTTCCTGACGGCTCTCGAATATGGTATGCCTCCGACCGGCGGTCTCGGTATCGGTCTTGACCGTCTCTTCATGCTGATGACGAATTCCGCAAGCATTCGCGACATCCTCCTCTTCCCGGCGATGAAACCGGAAACGGCGCTCGAGAAGAAGGTCGCTAAAGAGGCAGAAGCCGCAGCGGCTGATATGGAAGAGGCAGAAGAAGCCATTGATTTCTCCAAGGTAGAGATCGAACCTCTCTTCCAGGATTTCGTGGATTTCGATACCTTCAGC
>UQQQ01000033.1 GCA_900543165.1 uncultured Dialister sp.
ATATAATTATCGAGATTATAACTGCTTCCCAATGCGACCGCTTGGATGGAAATCTCCCAAAGATACACTCCATGATTTCATCAAGTACGGTGTAACATATGTTTGACAAACCAACAAAGCAATAAAAAAGGTTCAGGGTTAGCCTCCGAGCGTGCTAAGTTTGAAAGAAGGGATGAGTAGCTAGGGATTAGGAGTCTCAAGTGACTGGTGACTAGTGACTGGCATGCCAGCGCATGGCATCGCCCTATTTATACTTCGCGGCGCTTCTATTTTTTTGCGCCGCACCTCCATTTCGCATTTCTCATTTCTCATTCAAACGAAGCTTTCATCCGCAATCAAAGAGCGCCCCGCCCCGTGGGCTAACCCTCTAATCCTCGATCACCGGATGCTCATAGAGCTCCTTCAGATCCTTTTCCAGGTGCTTCTCGATCGCTGCCTCAAGTGCTTCGATGGATTTCGCATCGTACTGATGAATGATGCCCGGGATACCCTTGGCGCGAAGTTCGCCATAGTATTCATCGCGATACATATTATAAAAGAAAAGGATCCCCGTGTCTTTTTCTTCGCACTCATAGGCGGCGATGATGTAGGAGCCGTTCAGTCCAAGGAGCGGCATTTTCGGCGCAATGACGCGCACATAGTGCCCGAGCTTCTCCGGCAGCAGCTCTTCATAGTCCCAGACCATGAAGCCCTTGCCCTCGACCAGAATGGAGACCTTCTCGCGATGGATGAGCTCCTTCTCGATCGCTTCCGGTGTCAGCAGCTTCACAAGACGCTTAAATTCCTCAAAATCACCCGTGATGCATTCGATCTCCGTCAGCGTGATCATGTGCAGATCCATCTTCACCATGTAATCCGCTGTTTCCTCATCGTAGAGGACGCGGATCTTCCATCCATTCGACTTGTGAAACCAGCCGAAGGCATAATAAATGCGGTCGTGCTGCTCATCGATGGTGCGAAGCTCGTAGTCACCGATGACCGGTGGAAGCTCTTTTCCCTCGTACCAGGCAAGCAGCTTCTCGCGGCGCTCCGCCCGCGCCTTCTGTGTTTTTTCATCCACGTCAGCCATGATGGCTCCTTTCTAAATGAGACTAGAAGACTAGAAGATGTTAGACATTAGACATTAGACATTAGACTTCAGATTTCAGACTTCGGATTTCTGACCTCTGACTTCTGACCTCTGACTTCTAGCATCTGACCTCTAACTCCCGATTCCTAGTCACTAGTCCCCAGCCACTAATCCCAGTCACTTCTCCGTCCGTTCTTTCTCTAGCCGGTCTCTGGCTGCGGTAACGGACTTCACAAATTCCCGCGTTTCCGGGAAGGGGATCTGGTTCAAATCAGAGAAGCCTTCCTTCCAGCCATAGTCCTTCATCCACTGGTCCACATTGCCGCGCCCCGCATTGTACGCGGCCAGCGCAAGGACTTCGTTATTGTAATACTCCTTCAAAAGGTAATTGATATACCAAGCGCCCAGCGGAATATTTTCCTCGGGACGCTCCAGACGGTTCGCCGGAAGACCGCTTTCCTCGGAAATCCACTCTGCGGTATCCGGCATGAGCTGCATCATGCCGATCGCGCCCACATGGGAGACCGCCTTTTTATCGAATTTGCTCTCCGTCAGGATGACAGCTTCCAAAAGAGCAGGCGAGATCTCTTCCTTCTTCGCGCTCTCTGAAATGAGGAGAGAAATCTCCCGCGAGGGACGCATGAAGGAAATGTCCGAAAGGATGTAGAGCACAAGGCCGCATAGAATGGCCAGAAGAAGGGTGAAGAGCATGGCTCCCGTATTTCCCTGATGTCTATGGACTTCTCTCTTTTTCCGTTTCAACGCGGTTCTCATGGATGCCTCCTTTCATGTAAAAATGATGTGGGATTCAGGGTTGTGGGATTCAGGGTTCAGAGTTAGCCTCTGGGGCGTGGTGCCCCTTTATTACATTTGAAAACCTCGCTTGAATGAGAAATGAGAAATGAGAAATGGCAGTGCGGAGCATAAAATGCTGGAAGCGCCGCGGAGGCTTGAAACGAGGGAAATGCTGATTAAATCACAGAGTCAGATTTTACAAGAATTTATATATATAGCTTCGCCATAACCCTCCTTACATAGCTCGCTATTCGCGTCAGGTTATTCCTCGCCATACATAAAAATTCAAGAGTAAAATCAGGCAACGATTTAATCAGTGTTCCCCTAGCGATTTTCTCGTATCGCAAACCTAATCCCTAGCTACTCATCCCTAGCTACTCATCCCTAGCTACTAATTCCTAGTCACCAGTCACTAGTCCCTAATATTCCTCATCCGTTCCTTCGCCTTCGCGAGGGCTTCTCTCACCTGGCGGCGCGTGTCTTCGACGGAGCGGCTGTTATCGATGATGACATCCGCGTAGTTCAATTTATTGCCCGTCGGCATCTGCTTATGGATGCGGTCCAGAACCTGCTCTCTGGTGAAGCCGTCACGGAGGGTGACACGCTCGATCTGCATTTCCAGCGGTACTTTGACGATCCAGACCTCCTCTACGCGCAGCTGCCATGAGATTTCCAAAAGGAGCGGCATGTCGAGTACGACCAGATCATGGCCTGCCTCTTGGGCTTTCAGCAGCTCTTCCTGCGTGCGGTGCCAGATGAAGGGATGAATGATGGCATTCAGCTGCTGGCGTTTCTCTTCCTTCGTGAAAACGATCGCCGCCGTTTTCTCCCGATCGAGCGTCCCGTCTTCATTGAAAATGTCATCGCCAAAGGCGCGCCGGATGTCTTCCATCGCCGCACTGCCCGGCCGCACTGCCTCGCGCGCCAGCTTGTCCCCGTCAATGATGGGGATACCAAGTTCTTTGAGATAGGAGGAAACCGTGCTTTTTCCGCAGCCTACGCCGCCGGATAATCCGATACGATACATAATGAGATAACTTCCTTTGAATGATAATGAGAAAAGGGGGTAAGGGTTCAAGGTCCAGGGTTAGCCCGTGGGGCGGGTTGCCCTTTGATTACGTTTGAAAGTTTCGCTTGAATGAGAAATTAGAAATGAGAAATGGTGGTGCGGCGCGTAAAAATATGGAAGCGCCGCAGAATTTTGATAGCGCTTCGCGCCGTCGTCATCTCAAGCGTAGCCGAGAGATCTTCCTTGCAGAACGGTCAACGTTCCAATTGCGAAATTTCGATCACCGCTTGCTTCTAATCCCCAATCCCTAACCCCTAGTCACCAGCCTCTCCGCTCACTTTGTCTCCGCCCAGTTCTTCCCTTCATTGACATCAGCAAGGAGCGGGACTTTGAGTGTGACGACGGACTCCATCGTTTCTTTTAAGAGAGCCGCGATTTCCTCTTTCTCTTCCAGTGTCACTTCTGCGACCAGTTCATCATGGACCTGCAGAAGGACGCGGCTCTTATAGCGGCCCTTCCTCAGCTTGTCATAGACGGCGATCATGGCCATCTTCATGATATCGGCTGCCGTGCCCTGTATCGGTGTATTCATCGCCATGCGCTCGGCCAAAGAACGGCGCATGAAATTCTTGCTGCGGATGTCCGGAAGCTCGCGATAGCGGCCGAAAAGCGTGACCGCTCGCCCTGTCTCTCTGGCCTCTTCGATCATGCGCTGCATGAAGCCCAAGATCTTCGGGTAGCGAGCATTGTACCTGTCGATATAGTCCTGCGCCTGCTTGGGCGTGATGCCGAGCTGCTTGGAAAGGCCAAATCCGCTGATGCCGTAGATGATGCCGAAATTGACAGCCTTCGCATGGCTTCGCTGCTCGTCGGTGACTTCCTCGAAGGGGATGCCCAGCACTTCAGCTGCCGTGCGGCGGTGGATATCCTCGCGGTTCGCAAAGGCAGCGATCAGGCTCTCGTCGCCGCACATATGCGCAAGGATGCGGAGCTCGACCTGCGAGTAGTCAGAAGAGATGAAGCAGTCATAGCCCTCGCCCGGCACGAAAAGGGAGCGTATCTTTTTCCCTTCCTCCGTGCGGACAGGAATGTTCTGCAGGTTCGGATCCGAGCTCGAAAGACGGCCCGTAGCCGTCACCGTCTGGTTGAAGGAGCCGTGAATGCGGCCCGTTTCCTTACAGATGAGCTTCGGCAGCGCTTCAAGGTAGGTGGAAATCAATTTCGAAAGTGTGCGGTAACGAAGGATCTTCCCCACAAAGGGATAGCTTGCCGCCAGATTTTCCAGCACGTCCGCAGCGGTCGAGTAGCCTGTCTTCGTCTTCTTGCCCGCCGGCATCCCCAGCTTCTCGAAGAGGATATGTCCGAGCTGTTTGGGCGAATTGATATTGAACGGTTCCCCTGCCTCAGTGTAGATGTCTTTCACAAGGAGGCGCGCCTCGCTCTCCATGTCCGCCTTGACCTCCTGCCAGCGCTGCTGGTCCGTCGCAATGCCGGCCTTCTCCATCGCGACAAGCACCTTGACAAGCGGCTCTTCCACATCCGTAAAGAGTGTCATCACGCCAATTTCTTCGAGCTTGCGGCAGCACGGTTCATAGATCTTCGACAGGAAATCACCGATGAGACTGCCCTTGTCTGCGAAATCTTCCATCTCATCCGCAAAAACTTCGGGCACTTCATAGAGCCCTGCCATGTACGACAAGGGGTACGTCACACGCGCCGGATCCAGCAGGTAGGAGGCGAGCTGCACATCAAAGAGCGGCAGATGCTCAGAGGGAAAATCGGACTCCATGAGGGCTTTCGCATCGACAGTCACCACCGCTTTCGCTTTCGCGAGGGCTTCGGCGAGCTTCTCATACTGCGCCGGCCCCGCCGTGTACGCATGTCCCTCACACGCAACGACCGCAGACCTTGCCGTGAAGAAAGGCGCGATCCCATAGCGATCGATCACAAGGGCTGCGACCTTTTCGTCAAACGCCTCGTCCTGCCAGGGGATCGCCTTCACAAGCTCTCTCTGGCTCTTCTCTTTCTTCGCTTCCGCCAGTGCCCGGAAGCGCGGAAGGCCGGCAAACTGCGCAAGAAGATTGATCCCAAGTTTTTGGAAAAGGACGCGCATTTCCTCAAAATGAACCGGCTGATGCATGTCTTCCAGAGATGTCTCCATCGGCACGTCACGCTTGATGGTGGCAAGGTCATAGGAAAGATAGGCCAGCTCTTTATTTGCGGTAAGCTTCTTTCCCTGCGCGCCTTTGATTTCGCTCACATGTGCATACAGATTATCCAGATTGTCATACTGCGTGATGAGCTTCAAAGCCGTCTTCTCGCCGATCCCCGGCACGCCGGGGATATTGTCAGCGGTATCCCCCATGAGCGCCTTCATGTCGATCACCTGACGCGGCTCAATGTGGTACTTTTCAAAGACCGCTTCCGGCGTCATGGCTGCCATATTCGTGATGCCCTTCTGGGTGAGGAAGACCGTCGTCTGGCGGCTGGAAAGCTGCAGCGCATCGCGGTCGCCCGTCACGATATTGACCGGCATTTCCTTTTCATAGCGAAGCGAAAGCGTCCCTAGGATGTCATCCCCCTCGTAGCCGTCGAGACTGTACACCGCGACACCCATCACCTGCATCACGTCACGGATGAGGTCAAACTGCGGCACCAGCTCATCCGGTGCCGGCTTTCTCGTGGCTTTGTACCCCTCGTACATCTCCGTGCGGAAGGTGTGACGGTCCTTGTCGAAAGTCACTGCCATATACTCCGGATCCAGATCACGATAGAGACCGAGCAGCATCCGCAGAAATCCATAGACCGCGTTCGTCGGGATCCCATCCGGCGATGTCATAGTGGGCGGCAGCGCATAGAACGCGCGATATAAAAGGCTACTGCCATCGATGATGACCAATTTCTTTTCCATAATATTCTCCGTATCACAATTCACTGCGCCAATGGCGCAGGCATTTTTGCCATATATTATAACATATCTATAGAATAAGTTGGCTCCCCCAAGACAATGCCTGCTTGAAGCCTGAAGACTCTAAGACTAGGAGAGTGGAAGACTGGGAGACGTCAGGTATCAGATGTCAGATGTCTAACGTCTGACTGCCATCCAGACACAAAAAAGCTCATCCAATGGATGAGCTTTTTCTCATTTTAGTGGTGCGGTCGGAGAGATTTGAACTCTCACGGATTACTCCACTACCGCCTGAAGATAGCGCGTCTGCCAGTTCCGCCACGACCGCATATAAAATTAAATTGAGGGAATCAAGTAGAAAAAAGAGTGGTGCGGCTGGTGAGACTTGAACTCACACGATCGAAAGATCACTACCCCCTCAAAGTAGCGCGTCTGCCATTCCGCCACAGCCGCAGGAATGGTGCCTCAGAACGGAATCGAACCGTTGACACAAGGATTTTCAGTCCTTTGCTCTACCAACTGAGCTACCGAGGCAAATAAAAGTGGCGACCCGGATCAGATTTGAACTGACGATCTCCGCCGTGACAGGGCGGCATGTTAGACCACTACACCACCGGGCCTTTTGGTGGGCGATAACAGGATCGAACTGCTGACATTCTGCTTGTAAGGCAGACGCTCTCCCAGCTGAGCTAATCGCCCACATTGGTGACCTGTGGGGGATTCGAACCCCCGAACCCGCCGTGAAAGGGCGATGTCTTAACCGCTTGACGAACAGGCCACATATGGTGATCCACCCGCGACTCGAACGCGGGACACCTTGATTAAAAGTCAAGTGCTCTACCGACTGAGCTAGTGGATCATTTGGCAGGGGTAGTAGGATTCGAACCTACGCATGACGGAGTCAGAGTCCGTTGCCTTACCGCTTGGCGATACCCCTATTGGCTCCTGAAGCAGGGTTCGAACCTGCGACATCGTGATTAACAGTCACGCGCTCTACCGGCTGAGCTATTCAGGAATCTATAGAAACATCTTACGATGTAACCAACTATGGAGCGGAAAACGGGACTCGAACCCGCGACCCCAACCTTGGCAAGGTTGTGCTCTACCACTGAGCTACTTCCGCATTTGATTAACAGCAATATTATTATATCACAGTTTTGTCTTTTGTCAAGTCTCATTTTTTCGAACTCAATCGATGTGAGTCTTGACGTTTCAGCGACGGTTGATATTGTATCATATCGTTCCGTTTGTGTCAACAGGAAATTTTCATTCAGTCAAGATGTTCATTTCGCTGTCAGCACTCTCGCTGTGCGACGAAGGTTATTATATACGATGTGGATGTCTTTTGCAAGGGGTTTTTGAATTTTTTTGAAGGCAGGGGTCGGAGTGACCTCTGGGACGTGCTGGCCCTCGATCGGGGATGAAAGCATTGCTAGAATGAGGAATGGTGGTAGCGGCTTCGCCGCGAATATGTATGGGGCGATGCCCGAAAGTAGTATTCAAGTCAACAGGCACTCGGGACTCCTAATCCCTAGCTACTAATCCCTAGTCACCAGTCACTCGAGGCTCCTAATCCCGGGAGCGCTTTCAATCCGACTCAAAGAGCCAGACCCCAATCAAAAAAGGAACCGCTTTCGCGGTTCCTTAGATCTCTTATATCAGATCCCCTGTCATGCCGAAGACCTTGAGGTGACGGCTGAAGATGGAGTCGCCGCGGTCTTGGAAGTAGCCCAGATACTCGGCCACGGTGCTGTCACCGGTCGGCTTCTCGGCGCTGGCGCTGCCGTAGGCTGTCTTGTCTGCCAGAAAGCGGCCGTCCATAGGCATGAATTTGGCCGCCAGCCCTTCGAGCATGGCTGCTGCGAAAGGATGGATGTCCTCTGCGTCGATGGGCTTTCCCACCGTAGAGCCGGCATCGGTCAGGATGTGAAGTGTCGCTCTCGCGCGTTCCGATTTCCCTTCTTTCAAAGAGAACGGCACGACGAAGAGGCTCTCCACTTCCAGATAGTCGAGGCAGGCCAGAAAGAGGTAGAGCGAGATCAGATTCTCTTCACTGACGCCGATGCGGCGCAGGTCGATGATATTGCCTGCGATCTCATCGATGGCATCCGATGCGCCGCTGGTCAAGGCAGAGAAGACCTTCCAGCCGGTGTCTTCCCAGTCCGGAGCGCCTTTCTCGCAGATGTCCCTCCACATCTTGAAAATATCCCGCTCCTTCAAGAGCATCGGCTTTTCACCTGCCTCGGGGATATGAAAGTAGTGGGCGGAGATCTGCGCTTTCGGATTCGGCTTTTCGATGAATGGGGCAGAAAGGCCGGCGTCCTTCAGTTTCGATGCCAGATAGACCGGCGGCACCCCCATGTCGATGAGCCCGCCGATCATCATATCTGCGGTGAGTTTCCCATAACAGCGTACAAAAAGTGCTTTCATCACTTCACGTCCTCTCTTTGACGACCCTTGCCCGGACCATCCTCTGCGACAGCTACGCCAGCGCTGCCGAAGGTTTTCATCTGGTTCAGCATGTCGATCGCTGCATCCAGAAGCGAGAGCCCGAGGGCTGAGCCGTAGCCTTCTGCTTCTGTGAAATCATAGTGCAGGAATGACTTCATACCCATCTTCTGCATCTGCATCTGATGAACCGGCTCTTCATAATAGACAGATGGGAAAATATAGTTTTTTATTTCAGGATACACAGCCTGTGCAGCAAGCACGGCAGCGCCTGTGACAGCATTATCAAAGACGACCATGATGCCGCGGCGCGCGGCTTCTACGGTAAGGCCGAAAAGGGCTGCGATTTCCGCCGAGCCGACCATGGCGAGCGCAGCGACGGGATCCTTGGCGAAGTCGCCGACATCGGAAAGCTGGATAGAGAAGCCGCTTCTCGCCGATGCCTTCTTGAGGTCCTCCTTCATGACGGCTGTCGTCACCGCAAGTGCCGACAGCATGGAACGCTCTCCGATATTGCCGAGACCGACAGCCTGGATGCCCTCTCCCGCAAGGGCTTTCCCGACAGACATGCCGAGAGAAATCGCCGCCGCGACGACATCATCATCCATGGCGGGATGCCCCTGATGTGTACCATGGATCACTTTTTTTGCCAATACGCCTTCGATATCAGAGGTATCCTTTTCAAGGCCGACATCGACCAAGTAGATCGGCATCTCCATCTGCCGCGCGAGGACATTCACCGGTCCCGCGCCCTGTGCGACCAGCTTCATCTCTGCGTGCGAGAGCTGCCCCTTCGTCTTGTTCTCGCCGTCAACGGCCGTATCCCCGCCGAAAATGACGACCGCCTTATTGAGGTATGCCGGCTTCACTTCGCCTAAAATGCCGGCCATACGGACAGCCATGTCTTCGAGCTTGCCCAGCGAATGGATCGGCTTGATGAGGTTATCCACATAGAGCTGGCAGGCATCCATGATTTCCTGATTCAGTTTCGGGATCGTGCTCATGCTTCCACCCCCGCTTCTTCTTTGGTGACACATTCCCGATAGACGGAAATCGCCATATCCAGCATTTTTTTCTGAATGCCCGCCCCAATGGATTCACCCAGACGGAAATCCAGATCAATATATTCGGAAAGTCCCAGCGCAGCCAGCGACTTTTTATGCGCCTGCTCGAGCGACAGGTGCGAAGCCATGAGGTAATCCGTCACCTGCGGCGCGAGTGCCTTCGCGATGAAGGCGCTCGCCGTCGTATTGAACCCGTCGATGATGGTCATCGCATGATTGGCGGCCGCCCCCAGGATGACACCCGTGAGGCACCCGAATTCAAATCCGCCGACCTTGGCAAGCACATCGAGCCCGTCCTTGGGATCCGGATGGTTCACATCCATGGCCTTCTGCACGACCTCCACCTTGTGAATGAGGCGTTCGTCAGAAATATTTGTCCCGCGCCCCGTGACTTTGATGGCATTCCAGTGATTGAAGGTCCCCAGGATGCAGGCAGATGAGGTGGTATTGGAAATCCCCATTTCCCCGATCGAAAAGACTTTGTATCCCTTTCTTACATTTTCTTCTGCGATTTCGATGCCGATCTCGATGGAACGGATCGCCTGCTCGCGCGTCATCGCCGGTCCTTCTGCAATGTTCTTCGTCCCCCATGCGATCTTGCGATCTAAAAGTCCCGGGACTCCTGTCATATCATGATGGATGCCCACATCGACCACCACCATATCCATGCCCGCATAGTAAGCCATCGCATTGCAGGAGGCGCCCTTCGCGACCACATAGGCCTTCGTCATGCCGACCGTCGTCTCCTGCGGGTAGGCAGACACGCCCTCTTTGTATACCCCGTGGTCGCTGCATGCGATCACCATACACCCCTTCGGGACATCCGGCATGGCATCGCCGGTGACACCGATGTAGCGCGTCACCATATCCTCCATCTTGCCAAGGTTTCCCATACCGAGGTACAGATCATGCCAGCGCTTCCCGGCCTCTTCCATGGCTTCCTGGCTGAGCGGCTGGATCCGATCCAGCGTGTCGTCTAATAAGTCCATGTTTCCTCCTAATTCTATATTAATTATTGTATCATAAACGCAAATCTTTTTGAATCATGGATTCCTTTTCATTATATCATGAGGGGCTAGAGGAAGGGCTGGCCCGTGGGGCGTGCTGTCCCTTGATAGGGGATAAAAGTTTTGCTTAAATGAGGAATTAGGAATGAGAAATGGGGAATTAGGAATGAAGGTGGCGGCTTCGCCGCGAATATATATGGGGCGATGCCCGAAGTTTGAAACTAGCGGTTTTCTCATATCGCAAACCTAATCCCCAGCTACTAATTTCTAGTCACCAGTCACTTTTGCCCCCTTGTCTTCCCCTTCCCTCATGCTATAATAAATCCAGGGAAACACTGATTCAATATCATCATCTCAAGGGGGAGCGCGCTCGCAAGGGGGCTCTCTTTTGTCTAAAGGAAGGTGTTTGCTATGGATTATGAAAAGCTCTATATCAATGGTGAATGGATCCCTGGCGCATCCGGAGATTTCATCGAAGTAGAAAACCCCGCCACGAGGGAGATCTTCGCCCGCGTTCCGGCGGGGAATGGCGATGACGTAGACAAGGCCGCCAAAGCCGCTTATGCCGCTTTCCCTGCCTGGGCGAAAAAGCCGCTCGCCGAACGCATCACTTTGATGGAGCGATTCCTCGCCATTTTCAAATCTCAGGAAGATGACCTCATCGACATCACCATCCGGGAGCTCGGCTCGCCATATACCTTCACCAAAGCCTCGCAGGTCGAGTACCAGTACGTCCGTACTATGTCCTACATCGACCTTGCGCCAGACGTCCCCATGGTCGAAAAAATGGCGGCTTCCACCACCTATCGTGAGCCGATCGGCGTCATCGGATGTATCACTCCATGGAACTACCCCTTGGGACAGGTCATACAGAAGATCATACCTGCGATGCTGATGGGCAATACCGTCATCCTAAAGCCGAGCCAGCACACGCCGCTCTCCTCCTACTTCCTCGCCGATGCCTTTGAACAAGCAGGCTTTCCGAAAGGCGTCTTCAACCTCGTGACCGGCCGCGGCGGCGAAGTGGGCGATGCGCTCTCTTCCCATCCGCTCGTCTCCATGATCTCCTTCACCGGATCCACCTCAGGCGGCGTCACCGTCGGCAAGCGAGCGCTTGAAAGCGTAAAGCATATCAGCCTTGAGCTTGGCGGGAAATCGCCCTACGTGATCCTTCCATCCAAGGACCATGACTACAGCACACCGATCCGTCTTTGCTTTAACAGCATCTTTCTGAACTCCGGCCAGACCTGTACCGCCTTCTCCCGCCTGCTCATCCCGGAAAGCGAGAAAACCCTCATCGAAAAAGAGCTTTCCGCCATCGCCAAAGAGTATACCGTCGGCGACCCGACAGACACGGGCGTGAAGCTCGGGCCCGTGTCCTCCATGGCGCAGTACCGGAAGATCAGCGAATACATCCGAAAAGGTCTTTCCGAAGGGGGAAGGCTCCTCACGGGCGGCCTGCCGGAAAGCCCCGATCACGGCTACTACATCCACCCCACGATCTTCACGAATGTCACGAATGATATGACCATCGCGCAGGATGAGATCTTCGGGCCTGTCCTCTGTGTCATCACCTACAAAGACACTGACGATGCGGTCAGGATCGCCAATGACACCAGATACGGTCTGAATGCCGGTGTCTATGGGCCGAAAGAAGAAGCCATCGCCCTCGCCCATCGCATTATGGCCGGCAATGTCTACATCAATGCCAGCCCGCGTGATACAGCGGCTCCCTTCGGCGGCTACAAGGAAAGCGGCCTTGGCCGCGAAGGCGGCATCTACGGCATGCTCGAATTCACCCAGCAGAAAGCCCTCTTCGATACGGGTGAGTAGCCGGGATTAGTGGCTAGTGGCTAGTGATTAGGAAAAACTGTTTTTCGAAAAAGCGGGACGCCTGGGATTCCCTATACGCTGCGGCGCTTCCATACGATGCGCTGCACTTTCCCCATTGCATCCGTTGCCCTGTTTTTTATGAAAGGATTCTCTCATGTCTCTCCTGAAAAAGCTTCTCCTCGTCCTTCTGCTCCTTCTCGCTGCTGCCGGCGGCTGGTATTTCCTGTACTGGCAGAATACGCCCGCCTTTGCGGCGGGAGAGATCCAGCAAGCCGTGCAGAAAAAGGACTGGGATCTCTTCTGCAAACGCGTCGATGTCGCCAAAGTCTACAGCTATGCCTTGGACGACATGCTCGCCGAGCTCAAGGCCGACGGTCTTCCCGAACACGCCATCGCTGCCTCCCTCGTGAAAAGCATCAAGAAAGAAGTCGTGAAGGAACTCATCCGACAAACAGAGATCCGATTCAAGGATGGCGCCCCTGCCTCCAAGTCCCTTCTGGACAAACCTGTCAAGACCCTCACTGCCTACGCCGGCTCTTCCGCCCTCTCTCTCACCGACATCTTCAAGATCGAAGAAGCGGACGGCAAAGTCATCGCCTATGTGAAGCTCCACGACAAGGACCTTGCCCGCGACTTCATATGGCAGGTACAGCTGGAAAAAGACGTAAACAGCCTTTGGACAGCGACACGCATCCTGAATTTTACCGACTATCTGAAAGAAAGGATGGACGGGTGACTAGTGACTGGAGACTAGTGACTGGGGACTGGGGACTAGTCACTAGTAGTTAGGGACTAGGGTTTATGGTTTAGGGTTTGCATCAATCTCCTCAACTGAGAAGCCCCTTGAAGAAGGGGCACACCGAAGACGCAGGATAGAGTGCCTGGTAGAGGCGCAACTCACCGAAACGTTTTCATACTATTCGCACTAAGCGTCTTCCCTGTATCGTCATTCCGAGCGAAGCCGAGGAATCTTTTTCGTTCGCGGTGAAACGGTTCCTGTGCGCGAAACCGGAAACGGGAAGCCTGTCATCCTCCATACTCCGCGGCGCTACCTATTATGATACACCGCACCAAAACCCTGAACCCGCCAACCTGAACCCTGAACCCATCAAGTAAAAAACGCTCAGCCGATTCGGCTGAGCGCTTTTCTTATACGATCTGGAAGAGGAAGAATTTCAAATAATAGGTCTCCGGCACCGTCATAAGGATCGGATGATCGGGAGCCTGCTGGCGGAACTCGATCTGCCGGAGCGTGACGCCGGCATCGCGCGCTGCTTCCTTCACCATCTTCACGAAGAGTTCCTCACCCATGAAATGTGAGCAGGAGCAGGTCGCCAGATATCCGCCGCGCGGCAGGATCTTCATCGCACGGTAGTTGATCTCCTTGTAGCCGCGGAAGGCTTCATGGACCGTCTTTCCTGACTTGGTGAAGGCAGGCGGATCGAGGACGATGTAGTCATAGCTGTGATCCTTTTTCTTGTCGAGCTCGGTCAAAAAATCAAAGACATCTGCCTCTACGGCCTCGACGGCAAGACCATTCTGCTTCGCATTGTGCGCCGTCATTTCGACGGCTTCTTTGGAAATATCGAGCGCCGTCACGCTCGCTGCACCGCCCTTGGCGATATTCAGTGCGAAAGCGCCCGTGTGCGTGAAGCAGTCGAGGACATGGCAACCCTTCCCAATCTGCGCTGCCGCGAGACGATTGAATTTCTGGTCAAGGAAGAAGCCCGTCTTCTGCCCATTCTCTACATCGACCGTATAGCGGATGCCGTTCTCCACGATATCCACCCGTGTCTTCTCTGCCGCCGGATCCAGCAGCGGGGAGCGATAGAAGCCCTTGTACTGCTGCATCCCCTCCAGCTCACGGATCTTGACATCATTTCTTTCATAGACGCAGGAGACCGCGAGCTGCCGCTCCCGCAGCGCCTCGATGAGGCCGTCCAAGAATTCCTTCTTATGCCGCTCCATCCCCAGTGAGAGCACCTGCACGGAAAGCACATCGCCGAAGCGATCCACCGTAAGTCCCGGCAGCTGATCCGCTTCCCCGAAAACCAGGCGGCAGCAATCATAGTCTTCCTTCCGCATCACCTGCAGGCGGTAATCCACCGCATACGCTGCGCGGCGCTTCCAGAAGGCTGCGTTGAAGGTATCATTCGCATTCGTCGAAAAAATGCGGACGGTGATCTTCGAGTGCGGATTGTAGAAACCGCTTCCCACGAATTTCCCCTTCTTCGACTCCACACGCACGATATCACCGGCTTCAATGCCTTCGTCCGCGTGCTCGATCTCCGTCCCGTAGATCCACGGGTGTCCCCCCTTCGCCGCCAGCTCGGCGCGCTTACTGATGATGACTTTCTTCAGATTCTCCATAGTCTTCTCCATTTCTGTAACTTTTCTTTTGATTGTAGCATAAGGACGGGAACAGGTTCAACGGTCTCTATGGACGATGCAGGTATCTCACGCTTCTCCCCTTGTAAAAGCCACCATGCTTTCTTATTTTCGCCTCATCCCGCACGCAAAAAGATCCCCGCCATCGGTCAATTCGATGGTGGGGATCTTTCATTTCTTATCTTTCAAACGCGATGCGAAATTACATCATTCCGCCCATACCGCCCTGCGGCATCGGAGGCATAGCCGGTTTTTCTTCCGGCAGTTCACCGACGATAGCTTCGGTGGTGAGGACCAGAGCTGCGATGGAAGCTGCATTCTGCAGTGCGCTTCTGGTGACCTTTGCCGGATCAACGATGCCGGCTTTCAGCATATCTTCGTACTTGTCTTCTGCTGCATTGTAGCCGATGCCCTGACCAGCTTCTTTGACCTTTTCAGCTACGATAGCGCCTTCGAGGCCGGCATTGTCAGCGATCTGACGGACCGGAGCTTCGATGGCATGACGGACGAGATTCACACCGGTCTTGACATCGCCTTCTGCTTCGATGGTATCCAGTTTATCCTGGATATCGAGCAGGGTGGTGCCGCCGCCAGCGACGATACCTTCTTCGACAGCTGCGCGGGTCGCATTCAGAGCATCTTCGATACGGAGTCTCTTATCCTTCATTTCTACTTCGGTAGCAGCGCCGACTTCGATGACAGCAATGCCGCCGGACATCTTTGCCAGACGTTCCTGCAGTTTGTCTTTGTCGAACTGGGAAGTTGCTTCTTTGTACTGTTCACGGATCTGAGCCACTCTGGCTGCGATCTGGTCTTTGTCGCCTGCGCCGCCGACGATGGTGGTGTTGTCTTTGGTGATGCGGATCTGGTGCGCGGTGCCGAGATCATCCAGAGTTGCGCTGTTCAGGGTGCGGCCCATTTCTTCAGAAATCACGGTGCCGCCGGTCAGGATCGCGATATCCTGCAGCATAGCTTTTCTGCGGTCGCCGAATCCCGGTGCTTTGACAGCTGCGCATTTCAGGGTGCCGCGGAGTCTGTTCACTACGAGAGTAGCCAGTGCTTCGCCTTCGACATCTTCAGCGATGATGACGAGTTCCTTGCCGCTTCTAGCCACCTGTTCGAGGAGCTGGAGCATATCCTGGAGCATATTAATCTTCTTGTCGGTGATAAGGATCAGCGGATTGTCGATGACACATTCCATTTTGTCCGGATCGGTGACCATGTATGGGGAGAGGTAGCCGCGGTCGAACTGCATGCCTTCTACGACTTTCAGGCTGGTGCCCATGGTCTTGGAGTCTTCGACAGTTATGACGCCGTCATTGCCGACTTTTTCCATCGCATCAGCGATGAGACCGCCGATGGTCTTATCGGCAGAGGAAATGGAAGCAACCTGCGCGATCGCTTCTTTGGTCTGTACCGGTACGGCTTTTTTCTTGATTTCTTCGACGAGGACTTTGACAGCTTCTTCGATGCCCTTCTTCAGAACCATCGGGTTTGCGCCAGCGGCTACGTTTCTCATGCCTTCATGGATCATGGACTGTGCGAGAAGGGTAGCAGTGGTGGTGCCGTCGCCAGCGACGTCATTCGTCTTGGTAGCGACTTCTTTGACCAGCTGCGCGCCCATGTTTTCGAAAGGATCCTTCAGCTCGATCTCGCGAGCGATGGAAACGCCATCATTGACAATGTTCGGAGCACCGAATCTCTTGTCGAGTACGACGTTGCGGCCTTTCGGTCCCAGAGTAATTTTTACTGCATTCGCCAGCTGGTCAACACCTCTTAAAAGAGCTGCGCGGGCTTCTTCATTATAAAGAACTTTCTTTGCCATTGTATGTCACTCCTAGTTTTTGCTATAAAACAATCGATGAAAGATCTTGGGCCGGGGATTCACCTACGCTCATCCTGACTCCCAGATACTTTTGATTACAGAATCCCCAGTACGTCTCTTTCGGAGAGAAGCAGGAATTTCTGTCCATTTTCTTCGATATCCACGCCGGAATATTTTGCAAAGAGGACTCTGTCGCCCACTTTGACTTCAAACGGTACGCGGGTGCCGTTGTCGAGCATTTTGCCGGAGCCAATAGCGATGACTTCGCCTTTCTGAGATTTTTTCTGTGCTGTATCCGGCAGCAGGATGCCGCCTTTGGTCTGCGTTTCTTCGCTATCTACTTTAACAAGAACACGATCTGCTAATGGTTTTAACATTTCTATTCCTCCTTTAGACTATTAGCACTCACTCTTCCCGAGTGCTAACTTACTTCTATATAATACATAACTTCAGTCAAAAATGCAAGGGGGAAAATGAGAAATTTATTATGAAGGAAAGGCGACACTAAGGCATATGCCTGACAGGCTGCCCACAGGTATTTTCCGTCCCCGTTTGGCAGTGCTGTATGCTCTTCCTTCTAAACACACGCAAAAAAGAGCCGCCCATCGAGGCAGCTCTTCTCCTATTTCCTATTATCTTTCCTGATGCACACCTTCGCCGATGATACGCACATCGAGCGGGACGTGGACATGATATTTCTCCATGATGCGCTTCTGGACTTCATGCAGCACATCCAGAATTTCCTGACAGGAAGCATGCCCGTTGTTTACGACGAAGTCCGGATGCTTGGTGGAGACCTGTGCATCACCGATGGAGAAACCGATGAGACCGCAGTCTTTGATCATCGGTCCGACATGGTATCCCGGCGGACGGAGGTACATGGTACCGGCGCTTCTCTTTTCGAGCGGCTGCTTGGTACGGCGGGAGATCTGGTGTTCCGTCATTTCTCTCTTGATTTCACCCGGATTGCCGGGAGAAAGATGCAGCTTCACACCGACGATGATATCACCATTGTGCATGAAGATGCTGTCGCTGTCACCGTAGTGCAGGTCATCCCAGCCGTAGGTCTTCTTTTCTTTACCGTCTCTGGTGATGGCATAGACTTCTTCGACGACTCTCTTCATCTGGCTACCATAGCCATTGGCGTTCATGAAAACAGCGCCGCAGACCGTACCGGGGATACCGACAGCCCATTCGAAGCCCTTCAAGCTGTTCTTTTCTGCAAAACGAGCGACAGTGCCTGTACCGGTACCGCCACTGGCAGTGATCCATTCGCCCTCGCAGGTCATTTCCTGCTTCATACGGTTCATGCAGATGGTGATACCGCGGATCCCCTTGTCGCTGACAAGCGTATTCGAGCCGCCGCCGATCACTGTGACAGCGATGCCTTCCGCATCCGCCTTCCGGAGGATCTGCATCAGCTGTTCTTCTGTCTGCGGCATGACAAAAACGTCAGCCGCTCCGCCGATGCCATAGGTCGTATGGCGGCTCATCGGTTCATTGATCTTGATGTCTCTCTCTGTGAGGATCCCGTCGAAAAATACTTTCCAGTCTGTCATTTCTTATCTAATTCCAATACATCCATACCCTGCGCCATTGCATCCGAGACAATCTTCTGCAAATCCGCAGCTACCTGATTCCAGCGGATAAATGCCTGGAGATACTCCTGGGCATTGCTGTTGTTGCTGACGAGAACCGCCAGTTCCTGCAGATGCTGATAGGTCTTTTCATCTTCCTTCTGCCCTGCGAGCTTGGCATAGTCCGCCTGCATCTGTGCCATAATATATTCCTTCACCATCTTTTTGGCATCGGCATCGTTCTTCACTTTATCCGCGGCAGCGGTGAGACGCTTCATCTCATCGCTTTCCTTGATGGCTCTGGCCAAATCATAAGCTGCGTCATACGTATTCATGACTGCTGCCTCCTTTGAATAAACGTCCACTCTTCTTCAAGAGATGGTGGAAACCCGTCTGCCGGAGTGCTTCCATGGCGACGATCGCGACCGCATTCGACAGATTGAGAGACCGTGCTTCTTCGATCATGGGGATACGGATACAGTCCTCTTCATGTTCCAGAAGAAGCTCTTCAGGAAGACCCTTCGTCTCTTTCCCAAATACAAGGACATCATCCTCCGTATACGAAATATCCGAATACGTTTTGATGGCCTTGGTGGTATTGTAGTAGAAATGATGCCCCGCAAGCATGCGCTTCACGGAGTCAAAGTCCGGATGGACATGGACTTCCAGAAGATCCCAGTAGTCGAGCCCCGCCCGCTTCAGGTGCTTGTCATCGATGGAAAAGCCCAAAGGCTCCACCAGATGCAGCACCAGATGCTCTGCTGCGCAGAGCCGGGAAATGTTCCCCGTATTCCCCGGAATTTCCGGTTCTACCAGTACGATATGCATAGGTTTAGTATTCCTTTGTATATAATTCTTCGCTAGATATGCAAGAGAGATCAGAATGGAAGATCGGAAATGACAGTGCGGCGTCTCTCATAGAAGCACCGCTTCCGACTTCTCTCTTTCAAAAGTAACTTCCATACCGATCCCGATACCGGTCGGTCTGCTCTTTGGCCGGGTACACCTTGAAGGTCTTCGGCTTGTGGCCTTGGTAGGAAATCTGATAGATCGGGCCCACATCCATACCTGTCACCGTGATGCGGTAAATGTTGTCGTGAAATCCATCCGATTTCTGCGGCACCGGAAATCCGATGACTTCGACGCCTTCATTGAGTACAAAGGGCGGCTGATAGGTATCCGACGTGTAATTCTTGGGCGCTGTCTCGTCCTCTGTCAAAGGCTCCTTCATCTCCAGCTCGATCGTCATGTCATCGACCACGAAGACATGGCGGATATCATTCGCTCCTGCCATCTGGTACATCCCCAGCGTCACAACTAGCGCGGCAGTGATCGCTTGTATTCTCATAGCTGTTTCCTTTCGTGAGAAAACCCTCTTCTGCACTATTCCTTATTTTAGCACATTCATAAACGATTGCGAAATACTATAAATGCAAAAATCTATGAGTTTTTGTTTGAATCAGATGCCATGCATCCGTCCTTTGAATCCACAAAAAAAGCCGCAGCCATAGCTGCAGCTTTTTTGCTGAACTTATTTTCTTTCTTTGATACGAGCGGCTTTGCCGGAGAGTCCGCGCAGATAGAAGAGCTTCGCACGACGAACGATGCCGCGGCGTCTTACTTCGATCTTTTCCAGACGTGGGGAATGAACGAGGAAGGTTCTTTCTACGCCGACGCCGTAGGAAATACGACGAACGGTGAAGGTTTCACGCAGACCTGCGTTCTTTCTTGCAATAACGACGCCTTCATACATCTGAATACGTTCGTTCTTGCCTTCTACGACCTTTACATGAACTCTGACGGTGTCCCCCGGACGGAATTCAGGAATGTCGTTTCTGAGCTGTTCTTTTTCCAGTGTTTCGATAATGTTCACGATCTTTTCCTCCTATCACACAGGACATTCATGCCGATCGCATTTGGCAGAGGACTGTCCAGACTAACAGTAGCATTGTATCACAGCTTTCTTTCGATTGCAATGATTTTCGCCACGCATTTGGATATTTTAGCATAAAAAAAGAAGGGGTGCAATGCCTGTCTTTCTCCCGCGCTCTAAAGTCAAAAGGCGATGTGAAATAACGATCATCTCATTTTCGCGTTCAATCTGCCGCGGGGGACTTGCAGCTCTCATAGGAGTGACCGGGAAACCTTATCCCAGCTGTCTTTCATGCCATAGTCACCCTATCCGCCCCTGCGGGGCACCTTCCCCTAGAGGGGAAGGCTGCGATACGAGAATACCATCTTCTAAAAAAAGCGGCGAAGCCGCCACGAGAGCCCTGAACCTTGAACCCTGAACCCTAAACCCTGAACCAAATGAAAGCAAAGTAAAAAGGAGCTGTGAAGAAATGAATCTTCATTTCTCCACAGCTCCTTTTTTAATCTACCTTCATCGGCAGTGCCTGTTTTTTGAGTTTCTTCAGTGCTTTGCCTTCGATCTGACGGATACGTTCGCGCGTGACGCCGAAATGCTTGCCGACTTCTTCGAGCGTTCTCGGCGTGCCGTCATCCATGCCGAAGCGGAGGGCGAGGACGCCTTTTTCTCGCTCGGTCAGCGTTTCAAGCATTTTGTAGACCTGCTCTCTTCTCATGGTCGCTGCTGCTTCGTCCTCCGGAGATGCGGTCTTGGAATCTTCGATGAAATCCCCCAGATGGGAGTCCTCTTTTTCGCCGATCGGCGTCTCAAGCGAGATCGGATCCTGCGCCGCCTTCTTGGCTTCGCGGATCTTATCCACGCTGATGCCCATTTCCTTGGCAAGTTCTTCATTTGTCGCTTCGCGGCCATGTTCCTGCAGGAAGCGGCGGCCGACACGGTTCATCTTATTGATGGTCTCTACCATGTGTACCGGCACGCGGATGGTGCGAGCCTGATCCGCGATGGAGCGGGTGATGGCCTGACGGATCCACCAGGTCGCATAGGTAGAAAATTTATAGCCTTTGGTGTAGTCGAATTTATCGACAGCCTTCAAGAGGCCGATATTGCCTTCCTGAATGAGATCAAGGAAAGGCATGCCGCGCCCCGGGTATTTCTTGGCGATGGAAACGACCAGACGCAGATTGGCATTGGCCATTTCTTTCTTCGCGTCTTTTGCTTCCTCTTTTTCCTCTTCCGTCGCATCCTTATGCTTGCCGCGCTCGATAAGCTTGGCAAGGCGCATCTCTTCCTCTGCGGAAAGGAGCGGATTCGAGCCGCACTCGCGGAGATAGAGACGGACGGGGTCACTGATACCGCCAGCCGCTGCGTCATAGGCTTCGTCGGAGCTTTCCGTCTCCCACTCTTTTTCTTCCAGTCCATCCTTGTCGTCATCCAGAAGGACATCGTCGGACAGGTCATCGTCTTCGGGATCTCCGCCAAAATCGGCGTCGGTCGGGCCTTCTTCCGCATCATCCTCTATGTCATCATCATAGACAAGCTCGATGTGATGCTCATGAAGAAGTGTAAAAATGCTGTCGAACTGTTTCTTTGTCAGGTTTTTCTCCTGCTGAAAGCGCATGATCTCCGCATAGGAAAGATTGCCGTCAGCATCCACTCTATCCTGCAGTTCTTTTAGCCACTCTGCCAGCTGTGCTGCCTTAGTTGCCAAATAGGGACACCTCCTCAGAATCTATATGGAAACACTGATTAAATCGTTGTCAGATTTAATCAGCGTTTCCATAAGTCTGTCATTTCATTCAGATCACTTCAGGTGCCCTTTCTTTTCCCATCGTTTCCATGCTTCGTCCAAGCCATTTTTATGAAAAGCCACCTTGAAATCGATATGTAGATAGATAGTAATTATATCACAACAGAAGAGGAAAAGCAAATTATTTTTTGCTTGCATGTTATAGTGGCCAGGGATTAGGGATTAGGGATTAGGAGTGACTAGTGACTAGTGACTGGTAACTGAAATGCCAGCTCATGGCATCGCCATTATTTATACTTCGCGGCGCATTTCGTCATCCTGAGCAGAGTGAAATGTCGGATGTTCGATCATGTAAAGGCGGAACAGTGAGAACTGAGTCGAAGGATCTGGCGCCGCACCACCATTTCGCATTTCGCATTTCTCATTTCTTATTCAAGAGAGGCTTTCAAGGGGGCGAGCCCAGTGGCTAACCTTGCACTAAAAAAGCTGTAAATACCAATGCCGGCATTTACAGCTTCTGTCTCAATCATTTCACAATGAGGATCGGGCACTTGGAGCGGCTGACGAGGTAGCTTGAAACGGAGCCCATGAAGATCCCCTTCAGGGGGCCGAGACCCCGGCTGCCCATGACGATGAGGTCACATTTCTTATCATCTGCCATATTCAAAAGGACAGGTCCCGGAGAGCCGACTTCGTAAACCATCTCCGTCTCTACCTCTTTCGGAATCATGGCCTTGGCTTCTTCCAGATCCGCCTTGCACTGCGCTTCCAGATCTTCTGTCAGCTTGGTCGTGAGACAGCCTTCTGCGATGGAGACCTGATCAAAATTGCTCATCGCTGATACCATGTTGCACACGGAAGCAACGAAGAGCTTCGCGCCTTCACTGTCTTCAGCAATAGCAATGGCCTGCCCGAGCGCTTTCTTTGCATGTTCGGAGCCATCATACGGTACCAGAATTTTTTTATAAGAAAGCATATGCATCCCGCCTTTCTATGACGAAGGGGATTTCCCCTGTTTTCTTCTATTTCTATTATAACATGCGTGGGGAAGGGAAGGAAACGGATTGGACAGTTTCAACGGGTTCTACGGGTTAAGGTGGCGGCTTCGCCACAAGTATATAGAAGCGGTACTTGAAACTCTCTTGGCCCCAGCGTTTCCTTAAAGTCTTCCTGACATCCGCCCGACCGCAAATGACAAAGATTTCTCGCTGCCGCTCGAAATGACGATACGAGAGAGTCTGATATCCGCTAGTCACTAGCTACCAGCTACCAGTCACTACCCTCCACTCCCCTAAAAACTATACACATCTGTCTCCGGCTTTTCTTTTGGATTGTGGAAAGGAACGACGAGAGAGAACTCATTTTCCGCTGCAAGATCCGCTGTTTCCTGCTTTGTCAGGTGGTTCGGCCAGAGGACGAAAGCCGCGCGGCCGGACTCGTAATAGGACTTTGCCTTGCCGTAGCCGTGAAGGCTGCCGGTCATGAGAACGGAGAGCTCGGGATGCCTGTCGATGAGCTGGCGGCTCTTCGCCTTGGAAAGCTGGGCATCGGTCAGGAAATAGATATGTCCGTCTTCCAGAGATGTCTCATCCCAAGACCTGAAGATCTCGAAGGGATAGCTTGGGATTTCTTCGTGAACAAAATAGCTTCGATGCCCGATGCGCAGCCACTGGTCACGAAGCTTCGCGGACATATGGATGGGATGCGCCTCGCCAAAGATCTGGTAGAAGAGCATCGCCATGGAGAGTCCGCGGCCGTAGGAGGGTACCGGCAAGAGGAGCGGAGCCGACGCAGCCAGTATGTCTTTGACCGCATCTGCGACGGCTTTTCTCATATCCTCCGCCCGATCCATGCGGTTGTAGGCGGAGTCGATGACCGCAAGATCCGCCGTAAGACCGCGAACGGCATCGCAGCGGTAGAAGGTATCATTTTCCCGGTAGTCGCCGGAGAAAAAGAGACGCTTCCCATCCACGGTGATGTAGTACCAGACAGCGCCGGCACAGTGTCCCGTCCGTCCCCAGCGGAGAGAGAGCTCGCCATCCAAAGAAAGCTCGGGCGCAGTAGAATCAAGGATCATGGTATTCTCCGGCTTGTAATGGATCTGCTGGTAAGTCTGGTTTGACATCAGGACGGGCCCTGTGAAGCCATTGTTTTCCAGATATTCGATCGCGCCCGTGTGATCTTTGTGAGAATGTGTCACGAAAAGGTATTCCGCGCGGCGAATCATTTCCGGTGAAAGGTCGGGCAGACGGTCCAGCCCGTCAGTCGACGTCCCCGCGTCTACGATGAAGGCATGCCGATCCCCTTCGATATAGAAGCAGTTGCGGCCCTGGTCGCCGCAGCCGCCCGCAATGTAGAGCTGCATGTTGTTCTCCCCTAAGAAGAGATCCCCCGAAAAGCACTGATCCCATCACAGAATCAGATGGCATCAAAGCTCCCCTTGCAAGGGATCCATAAACAAAAAAGAAGCCAAAAGACATGTCTCATGGCTTCTCTGCTCGATAAGTGAAGTTTCCTCTATTATATAGCGAGGGAGGAAATTTGTAAATGGAAAAGGAATGGAGGGTAAGTGTCAAGTTTTCCTCGGTAATTCATTTGACTGTCGATAATTACTATCTC
>UQQQ01000034.1 GCA_900543165.1 uncultured Dialister sp.
TTTACGGGTAAATCCACGATGCTGCAAATGTGAGGTCACTTCATATTATCTAATTTCTCATTCAAGCGAAGATTTCAAACGGAATCAAAGGGCAGTACGCCCCAGAGGCTAACCATGAACCCGCCAACCTTTCCCATTTCCCTCTTGCATTTTGCTCTAAATCCTGCTATCATACTAACGTATATGTACAAGCAAAGATGGGAAGAAGCTGGGAAATTTCTCACAGAGAGCCGTCGGGGCTGGAAAGACGGCAGGAAGGAAACAGCGGGTCACCCCGGAGCTGACAGCGAGATCTGTCCGCGGCGCACGTTACGCGCAAATGAGCGATCAGTTACTGATTATTTAGGTGGTACCGCGGAAGCACTCTTTCGTCCTATGTGGATGAAGGAGATTTTTTATTATAGGAGTGAAAGATATGGCAGAAGACATGAAAGATCTGGGAAAATACGACCCCAGTCAGATCGAACAGAAATGGTATAGCTTCTGGGAAGATCATGGTGTATTCCATGATGAACCGGACTCTGAAAAAGAACCGTACAGCATCGTGCTGCCGCCGCCGAATGTCACCGGCCAGCTGCACATGGGGCATGCGCTCGACAATACCCTTCAGGATATTCTGATCCGTTACAAGAGAATGCAGGGCTACAATGTCCTGTGGCTGCCGGGCAAAGACCATGCCGGCATCGCGACGCAGGTCAAGGTCGAAAAGCAGATCGCGGAAGAAGGTCTCAATAAATATGACCTCGGCCGTGAAAAATTCCTGGAACGTGTATGGCAGTGGAAGGAAAAATACGGCAACCGCATTGGTCTGCAGATCCGCCGTCTCGGCTCTTCCTGCGACTGGTCCCGTGAACGCTTCACCATGGATGATATCTGTGCGCGTGCCGTTCGCGAGGTTTTCGTTTCTCTCTATGAAAAAGGCCTGATTTATCAGGGCTTCCGCATCACGAACTGGTGCCCGCGCTGCCAGACGGCACTCTCCGACATCGAAGTCGAGCATGAGGATGAAGTCGGGCATCTTTGGTACTTCAATTACCCGATCGCAGGCGAAGAGGGGAAATACATCCAGATCGCGACCACCCGTCCGGAAACCATCCCGGGCGATACCGCTGTCGCTGTTAATCCGGAAGATGAACGCTACAAAGACCTCGTCGGCAAGAAGGTCGCACTGCCCGGCACCGGCCGCGAGATCCCGATCATTGCCGATGAATACGTCGACATGGCTTATGGTACCGGCTGCGTGAAGATCACACCGGCGCATGACCCGAACGACTTTGAAGTCGGACAGAGACACCAGCTTGAGACCATCGTCATCATGAATAAAGATGGCACGATGAATGAAAAGGCAGGCAAGTATGCCGGCATGGATCGCTACGAAGCGAGAAAGGCCATCATTGCTGATTTCAAAGAAGCAGGCCTTCTCGTCAAGATCGAAGAAACAAAGCATGCAGTTGGTCACTGCTCCCGCTGCAAGACCGTCGTCGAACCGATGACCACCCAGCAGTGGTTCGTCAAGATGAAACCGCTCGCCGGCCCGGCTATGGAAGCTGTCACCTCCGGCAAGACCAAGTTCGTCCCGGAACGTTTCTCTAAGACCTACATCCAGTGGCTGTCGAACATTCATGACTGGTGCATTTCCCGCCAGCTCTGGTGGGGACATCGTATCCCGGTCTGGTACTGCGATGACTGCGGCGCTGTCTCTGCGTCCCGCACCGACCTGACGGAATGCCCGAAGTGCCACAGCCACCATATCCATCAGGATCCGGACGTCCTCGATACATGGTTCTCCTCCGCGCTTTGGCCATTCTCCACGATGGGCTGGCCGGATCAGACCCCGACACTGAAGCAGTGGTATCCGACCTCCACCATGGTCACCGGTTACGACATTATTTTCTTCTGGGTGGCTCGCATGATGTTCATGTCCATGGAATTCATGAAGGAGATCCCATTCAAATACGTCTTCATCCATGGCCTTGTCCGCGACTCTCAGGGCCGCAAGATGTCCAAATCCCTTGGTAACGGCATCGATCCTCTTGAAGTCATCGAAAAATACGGTGCAGATGCGCTCCGCTTCACTCTGGTGACCGGCAATACCCCGGGCAATGATATGCGTTTCTACTATGAACGTGTCGAAGGAAATAGAAACTTCGCCAACAAGCTCTGGAATGCGACCAAGTTCACCCTGATGAACCTCGATGACTATGACAAAGATTTCGTTCCGACCAAGGAGCAGCTGACGCTGGCGGACAAGTGGATCCTCGACCGTCTCGCCTACACCGAAGACTATGTCGGTGCGAACCTCGACAAGTACGAACTCGGCGAAGCGGCAGACAGCATTTACAATTTCGCATGGAACTACTTCTGCGACTGGTACATCGAAACGGCGAAAGGCCGTCTCTATGGCCAGCACAATACGGATAGAAAGGTCACCCAGTATGTCCTCGTCTACACCCTGACCCGCATGCTGGCACTGCTCCATCCGTTCATGCCGTTCATCACGGAACACCTCTGGCAGCATCTGCCGCATGAAGGCGAAACGCTGGCAAGAGCTCCGTGGCCGAAGGCAGACGAGGCTCTCCGTTTCCCGACTGAAGCAGAGCAGTTCGACCGCATCATGGACTGCATCAAAGCTGTCCGCAATATGCGCGCTGAAGCGGGTGTCACCCCGAATAAGGCCTGCCACATCCAGATCGCTGTCCTCCGTGATGACCTCAAAGCCTGCCTTGAAAATAATAAGGAATACTTTGAAAAACTCGGTCATGTCGAAGGCATGAAGCTCCTCGCAGCCGATGCGGCAAAGCCGGAAAATGCAAATGCGGCTGTCGTCACCGGACTGGAAGTCTACCTCGAGCTCAAAGGCCTCATCGATACCGCGAAGGAAAAGGAAAAGATTCAGAAGGCGAAGGACGCTCTTGCCAAAGATATTGCCCGCACGTCCGGCAAACTCTCCAATCAGGGCTTCCTCGCCAAGGCACCGGAGGCTGTCGTAGCGAAGGAAAAAGAAAAGCTGGCGACCTTCGAAGAAAAGATGAAGTCTTTGGATGAACGTCTGCAGTTCTTGGAACAGCTTGGCTAATGTAGGGACAGTCTATGGGGCGGGCTTTTGAAAAACCTCTGAGGCGTGCTGGTGGCGGCTTTGCCGCACATATAAATGGGCGATGCCCGAAGGTGGAATCAGTCACCAGCCGCCAGCCGCTCCTCATTCCTAATCCTCAGCCACTTACGATACTCATAAGGAGAAATCATGAATTACGAAGAATCTATCGCCTATCTGGAAGCGGCGGCATCCTTCGGGATCAAGCCGGGTCTCGAACGCATCGAAGCCATCCTTAAACGTCTGGATCATCCGGAAAAGGCTTACAAAGTCATCCATGTCACCGGTACGAACGGCAAGGGCAGCGTGGTGGCCATGATCACCAGCGTGCTGGAAAATGCGACTCTCAAAGTCGGCCGCTACATTTCCCCGCACCTCATCGACTATACCGAGCGCATCCACATCGCAGGCCACGATATTTCGAAGGAAGACTTCGCGAAGGCTGCGACCGTTGTCCGCGAGGCGGCGGAAAAAGCCATCGCTGACGGCGTCGAAGCTCCGACTGAATTTGAACTTCTGACGGCTATGGCGTTCTGGTATTTCAAGGAACAGAAAGTCGACTACGCAGTCATGGAAGTCGGTATGGGCGGGCTCTACGACTCGACGAATGTCATCATCCCGGTCGTTTCCGTCATCACGAATGTAGCGATGGACCACGAGAAATACCTCGGCAAGAATCTGGAAGAAATCGCGCATCAGAAGGCCGGCATCATCAAAGAGGGCATTCCTGTCGTCACCGCAGCCCAGCATGTGCCGCTGAAACAGCTGAAAAAAGAAGCGCATGATAAGAAAGCGCGCCTTTATTTCTACGGAAGAGACTTTGAGATCGATACCCGCAGCAAGTACGGCCACGGACAGGTCGTCGTCGTCAAGCGCAAGGACATGCCCAAGGAACTCGAAAACTGTCTCCTCTTCGTGCCCTTCGTCGGCGCGCATCAGGCAGTCAATGCGGCTGTTGCGACCATGGCGCTCACGCTCATCATGAAGCAGGATGAGAGAGTCAATGAGAATGACCTGCGTGAAGGTCTTGCCCGTGCCCAGTGGAAGGGCCGCTTTGAGATCCATGATCTGGGTGGCATCCCATTCGTCATGGACGGCGCACACAATCCGGCGGGCGCGGAAGCGCTGAAGGAAGCGATCGAAGAACAGTACCCGGATAAGCGCCGCGTCCTCGTCTTCACCTCGCTTCAGGATAAGGATACGGAGACTGTCATCCAGCTCCTCATCCGCAAGGGGGACCGCGTCTTCCTGACGGAAGCACCGACACCGCGCACCAGGAAGCCGGAAGAAATCGCTGCCATGATCGATGAGCAGAAGATCGCAGCCGTGCATACGGCAGAGCCGTCTGTTACGAAAGCACTGGATGCGGCACAGAAAGAAGCCAAAGATGGCGATGTCGTCATCATCTGCGGCTCCCTCTACATCCTTGGCGAAGCCATGGAGTGGATGGCCAAGAAGATCGGAAATTGAAAATAGTAAGGGAAACGGTTACATCGCCAGCGGGCGGTGTAACCGTTTTTGTTTTGGGGTTTAAGGTTAGCCCACGGGGCGCGCCGTCCCATTGACTGCAGGCGAAAAAGGGGGGAGCGGGTTCTATGGGTTCAACGGGGGTGGTGCGGCGCATAAAATATGGAAGCGCCGCGGAGTATAAATAGTGGCGATGCCAAGGTGTCGGCGGATAACAGGTTCCCGTTTGGGATTTCCAAACATCGACCGCTGAGCCGCGAATGACAAAGATTTCTCGCTTACGCTCGAAATGACAATACGAGAGAATTCCTAGCTACTAATCCCTAATCCCTGGCTACTCATCCCCGCTTTCAAACTTCGGGGTTCAACGGGTTGTGGTAGCCGCTTTTTCATAACTTTCGGGCATCGCCCCATATATATTCGCGGCGAAGCCGCCACCTTCATTTCTGATTCCTCATTCGGGCAGAGCTTTCAAACGGAATCAAGGGCTAGCACGCTCACGGGCTAACCCAGAACCCAGAGCCTTAAACTATCATCTCTAAAATAGATAAATTTATCTAAAACAGTTATACATACATCTGCTCATATGTTATAATGGGAACACGAAATAGAAGACTATTTCTACTTGCGGCATGGCTGCGATTTCCTATAGGAGGACCTCGATATGATTACTGAACGTGAAATATTCCTGACCGATCCTGAAGAAAAAGCAAAGGTTGTCGAATTTCTGAAAGGCTTTGATCTGACCTTTACGGGGATCATTGACTATACCATGGGGCTGTTTGATGATGGCAAGCTCATCGGCACTGGTTCGCTCGGCGGGCGCGTCATGCGAGACATTGCGATCAGCAGCGACTATCAGCGAAAAGGCCTGACCCACCGCATCATCAGAAACCTCGAGGGGGAATCCAACCGCTGCGGGATCAATGGAAATCAGATCTTCACGAAGCCGAAGAATGTACCGGTCTTTGAACATATGGGCTTCAAGTGTGTGGCTGTTGCTGAGCCCTATGCGGCGCTTTTGGAGTCGGGGACGGATACGCTCGAAGATTACCTCTCGCGCGTGCGTACCTTCCTGGGGAGCGGGGAGGGGAAGAACCGCGGCGCGATCGTCATGAACTGCAATCCTTTCACCTTAGGACACAGAAGCCTTGTCGAGTACGCGCACAACAACTGCGACGAAGTCATCATCTTTGCCGTGCAGGAAGACAGGAGCGTTTTCCCCTTCTCGAACCGGTTCACTCTCATCAAGCAGGGCGTCAAGGACATGAAGGGCGTCGAAGTCATTTCCGGCGGGGATTTCATCATTTCGAATGCGACTTTCCCGACTTACTTCATTAAAGGCACGGATGAGCTCGCTGCGCAGACGAAACTGGATGCGACCATCTTTGCTACCCGCATCGCACCTGCGCTGAATATCTCTGTCCGTTTCGTAGGCGAAGAACCGACCGACAAGACCACGCTGGCCTACAACCAGGCCATGCGTGAAGTCTTCGCTGAAAACGGGATCGAGCTCAAAGTCATTCCCCGAGAGCAGAAGGGAGAACAGATCGTCTCCGCTTCTTCGGTGCGCCGCGCTCTCGCAGCCGATGACTGGGAGACCGTCTACCGCATGGTACCGAAGACCACGCTGACGTACCTTCGGAGCGAGGATGGACAGAAAGTCATCCGGAATATCAAGATGCAGGAAGCCTTCAAGCAGATGGAAGGAAAAACAAAATAACGAGAGTAAGGCTAAGCGATCATGAGATGGCTTGGCCTTTTCTTATTCCTAGTGACTAGGGATTAGTGACTGGTGACTAGGGACTAGGGATTAGGGACTAGGGATTAGGGATTAGGGACTAGGGATTAGGGATTAGGGACTAGTGATTAGTGATTAGTGATTAGGGATTAGGGATTAGGAGCAAGCGAGAGACTTTCAAGCGTAATCAAGGGACGACCCGCCCCATTGGTTACCCCTGAACCTGCCTTCTTAATGTCAATCCTACTTTATAAAATAGTTGACCAATGGTTTACAACTGATTATAATAAGAAAAATGGTCAATCAAACATTTCCTGTATAGGGGGCATTTCTATGCGAAACGAAATTCTGGATTATTTCCGCAAAGCCAATGGACAGTTTATCTCCGGTGAGCAGATCTCCCGAGATCTGCATGTGTCGCGGACGGCCATCTGGAAGCACATCAATATTTTAAAAGAACGCGGTTATATTTTCGAGTCCAGCACGCGCAAGGGCTATCGACTGATCTATGCGCCAAATCTTTTGACACCGCTGGAAATCGACAGTGCGCTGCATACGGAAACCTTTGGCCGTCACGTGGTCTATCTCTCCAGTACCACATCGACGAATGAAGAAGCGAAGAAGATCGCACGCGAGGGCGCGGAAGAGGGGACCATCGTCGTCGCCGAGGAACAGACAGGCGGACGCGGGCGTCTCACGCGCTCCTTCTACTGTCCCTTTGCGAAAGGGATCTGGTTTACGCTGATTCTCCGTCCGAAATTCTTCCCGATGGAAGCGTCAAAATGTACGTTGATGGCAGCCGTCGGTGTCTGCCGTGGGATCCGCCGTCTGGGCCTTCAGGATGCGGGCATCAAGTGGCCGAATGATATTCTCTATCATGGCAAGAAGCTGGTCGGCATCCTGACGGAAATGTCTGCCTCGATGGAAAAGATCGACTACATCATCATCGGCGCCGGTATCAATACGGGAATGAAGAAAAGCGAATTCCCGGAGCTCTTCCGTGAAAGTGCCACCTCTTTCCTGGCAGAGGGCATCGATGTTTCCCGTAAGGATCTCCTCGCTGCCATTCTGGCGGAGCTGGAGAAGGAGTACGAAATCGCACAGACACAGGGCTTTGACAAGGTGCTCGAGGACTGGAAAGCTCTCTCCGTCACCTTAGGGCAGGATGTCCGCGTCATCATGGGGGATGAAAACTATACCGGTAAGGCGGTCGATATCGATAAGGATGGCTGTCTCCTCGTCGATACCGGTGAAAAGGTCGAGCGCGTCATCGCAGGCGATGTCTCCATCCGTCCGATCGATGCTCCGCTTCCGAAACGATAAGCTCGGTTGGCCGGCAAGTGGTGAAAAACAAACAGGTTCTGAAGGGGCAATGGGTTCAACGAGGGGCGGCGCAAAATAATATGGGAGCGCCGCGAGTCCAGAAATAGTGGCATTCTCGTATCGTTCCTCTTTCTATTTGCGGCTGAGCCGCCACCACAAGTTTGAAAGCAGGGGTGAGTGGCTGGGGAGCGGGAGTGGCTAGGGATTAGGAGTGACTGGTAACTAGTGACAGGGGTTCTCTGGCATCGTCATCCCGAGCGTAGCCGAGGGGCTTTACTGCACTGCAGAAAATCAGTGTGTATGTGCTGAGGGAAAACGATGTCTTGGTGCTGTCTCACATCAGGCAATGAGCGTACTGCCATAGAGATTTCTCGGCTACGCTCGAAATGACGACGGCGCGAAGCGCTATCAAAATTCTGCGGCGCTTCTGATTTTTATGCGCCGCACCACCCTCGCCCTACCTATAGAACCTGCTGAACCTTGAACCCCTATTCCTCATTCACGAAAGAAGGTCTTTCCTTTGGAAAAAGGACATATGCATGATATGATCAGTGCCGCTTTATTTGCGGGCATCATGGCGATCCTGTCACAGTTTACATTTCCCATCGGTGCTGTGCCGATCACGCTGCAGAGTTTCGTCTGTGCTCTGGCAGGCGGTGTATTGGGACGGAAGTGGGGCGCGATTTCCATCGGCCTTTGGCTCGCCCTTGGCATGCTGGGCATTCCGATCCTCACTATGGGGAAAGCGGGCATCGGCATCTTCCTCTCTCCTGTCGGCGGCTACTATCTGGGCTTCGTCGTCATGGCATGGCTCTCGGGCTTCCGCTTGGCACAGAAGGGGCATTTCGCGCGCCAGATCGCCTGTGCGCTGGCCGGTCTAGTCTCCTGCTATGCGCTGGGGACGGTATGGTTCATGGGCTATTTCCAGTACGGCCTTGGCAAAGACATGCCGCTTTGGACGGCGCTCACCATGACGGTCTTCCCTTTCGTTGCCTTTGATCTCATCAAAGTCATTCTGGGCGTCCTTGCCGGTACCCGCATCCGTCAGGCGCTGCATCAGGCAGGATTCTATCCGTCCTTGGAGCATTGAGCGTGTAAAGACGTACTGATCTCATCGCAGAAGCAGTGCATCCTTAAAAACGTTTCATCTCATTTTGAGGTGAGACGTTTTATTTTGGATCCGGTATCAGACTTTCTTGCTGCCAGCCAAGCATCACTTCGCATCTCCCATCCCACCTTTTTTATTCATAACTCTTTCTGCATGGGATTTTTCATTCATATCAGAATAATCATTTTTCTCTTGACAGAATGGAAACTTTGTTGCATTATACACATGGTAACAAGGGGGAAGATTTCAGAAAGACAAGAATACCCCTTGAAATTATTGGCTATGCGCCATTCACTTGGAGGAGATGCACATGCTTCTTGCTTTTGATGTAGGAAATACGAATATCGTCTGTGGTGTATATAAGGATAGAAAACTGATCCGTCACTGGAGGGTAGCGACTGATACCCTGCAGACCGCGGATGGATACGCTGCACTGCTGGGCAATCTTTTCCACCTGACTGGTCTCAGCTTTAAAGAGGTAGAAGATATCATCATTTCTACTGTCGTCCCTCCGATCATCCCTATTCTGGAAACGATGTCTCAGCGCTATTTCCATACCAAGCCGATCCTTGTGGGGCCCGGCATCAAGACGGGGCTGAATATCCTCTATGATAACCCGAAGGAGCTGGGGGCTGACCGTATCGTGAATGCCGTCGCTGCCGTGGATGAGTACAAATGCCCGCTGATCATCATCGACATGGGGACTGCGACCACGTTCTGCGTCTTAGACACCAAGGGTAACTATCTGGGCGGTGCTGTCGCACCGGGCATCGGGATCTCCATGGAAGCCCTCTTCCAGAGAGCCTCGAAGCTGCCGCGTATCGAGCTGGTCAAGACGCCGAGCATCATTTGTCGCAATACCGTCTCCGCGATGCAGGCAGGGATCTATTACGGTTTCGTCGGACAGATCGATGAGATCGTGAACCGCATCAAAGAGGAACTGAATGAGAAGAGTGTCAAAGTCATTGCGACCGGCGGCCTTGCGACACTCATCGCGAAGTCTTCGAAGACCATCGACATCGTAGATCCGATGCTGACACTGAAAGGCCTCCTCGTCCTCTACGAAAAGAATAAAGGGGATAAGAAGAGAGAAGCGTAAGAGGCGCAGCGGATGTTGGAGAATTGTCGTTCTTGCATGATAAACTTTGAAGGCAGGTATGAGGAGCCTCGCGTGACTAGTGGCGGGTGACTTGAATGCTGCTTTCGGGCATCGCCCCTATTTGTACGCCGCGGCGCTTAGATCCTTCGGCTCAGTTCTCATATGTCAGATAAGCCATTTTCTGTTTTTCTCCGCTCATGATGACGAAATGCGCTGCACCACCATTTTGCTTTTCTCATTCAAGCGAAGCATTCAAACGTAATCAAAGGCCAGCATATCCCATGGGCTGACCTTAAATCCATTTTCATTTTCCCCTTGCAATTTCTACCCGTGTCGTGTATAATAATTTGCACATGGCCGGTTAGTCAAACGGTTAAGACGCTGCGTTCTCAGCGCAGAGAGTATGGGTTCGAATCCCATACCGGTCACCAAAGCAAAGCGCCTCGATTCGAAAGAATCGAGGCGCTTTTTTACATGAAATGAAGGAGCGGCGCTGCGCGCCGATTTACAAACAACAAGCAACTAACAACAAACCGATATGCTAGGGAAAGACTGATTCAATCGCAGAATCAGATTTCATATGGATTTTTATACATAGCTTCGTCATCATCTTCCTTAAATAGCCTAGTTCAATCCCCAATCCCTAGTCACCAGTCAAGCAAACATATACTGCACAAGTCCCATATAGAGGATCGTGCCGGCGGCCATGGAGAGCATCATCTGTCGCTTCCAGAGATGGACAAGCGTGGTTACAAGGAGGGCGACGGCTTCCGGAATGCCGTGATTTCCGGAAAGCAAAGAAACATCTTTCAGGGAGTACACGACGAGAAGCGCGAAGACAGCAGACGGCAGCGCTTTTCCCAGATAACGGATGTAGGAGGGAAGCGATGCACCGGGTTTGAAAAGGAGAAAGAGAAGGAAGCGGGAAAGCATGGAGGCGAGGAAACAGAGTGCGATGATGACGCACTGTTGCCAGAAGGGGAGCGGGCTCATCAGAAGCCTCCTTTCTCTTCCAATGGTTTACGATACAGTGTTATGATGAGGAGCATGAGGCCCATGGCGGGCAGGATGAAATTCTCTTTTCCGAGAAGAAGAAGGCTGCCGATGGAGGAAGAGAGTCCGATGAGAGCCGTGTAATGCGTCTTCTCTTTCATCCACTGCTCCAGAAAGATGACGAGGAACATGGTCGTCATGACGAAGGAAAGGCCTTTCGTATCAAAGGAAATGAGGCCCCCCAAGAGGCCGCCGATCGCGGCACCCGAGCACCAGTACAGGAAATTTAAGAGAGAGACCCAGAAGTAGAACCAGCCTTTGTCGATGGAGTAAGGGATGGTGGCAGAGTAGTTCAGTGCGAATGTCTCATCGCACATCGTATAAATGAGAAACGGCTTTTTCCAGCCGGTGCCGGCATATTTCTCCAACATCGGGATCCCGTAGAAGAGGTGGCGTGCCTGCACGGTGAAGGCGACGAGGAATGTCTCAACCGGGGCGAAGGAAGAAAGCAGCATGGAAATCGTGACGAATTCAAGCGAACCGCCGAAAATGATCGCGGCCATCGCCATGGGATAGACCCAAGAAAAGCCGAGTGTATTCATGTAGAAACCGTAAGCAAAGGCGAGAAACCAAAATCCCGCGAAAATGGGGAGTGTCAGCGGAAAGGCCTCTGCCAAAGCCGCCATGGCGGCACCATTTTTTTCATAGTTTTCCTCCTAAGGATAGTTGCATACCATCATAGACTATTTGGGAGAGAATGACAAGGGAAAAGGGGGCAGGGGTAGCCAGTGGGGCGGGGCGGCCCTTGATTACGGATGAAAGCGCTGCTTCGAGTGAGACTAGTCACTAGTCACCAGTCACCAGCCACCAGTCACCAGCCACCAGTCACCAGTCACTAGTCACCAGTCACCGGTCGCTCGGCGCTCCTAATCCCCAATCCCTAATCCCTAGGATCCTAAAATTGTGGTACAATGAAAAAAAGACTATCAACGATCAAGAATAAAGGAGAATACCTATGGACCCCAATGTTGTCACGAAGGTCGTCACAGACGAGCTCAGCATTACCACCCGCTTCATCAATGGACTGAAGGAATTCGCCATGACGCGCGGGATCGATTTCCTTGAAGCACTCATCATTTTCATCATCGGCTATATCATCTGCCGCTACATCCGCCGCGCGGTCGCGCACATTCTGGAGAAGAGTGACGTGGATCCGTCAGCAAAGACCTTTATTGAAGAGATCATTTTCTTCTTCTGTTTGGCCATCGTCGTACTGGTCGCTTTGGGAACGGCAGGCGTCGGTACAGGGACTCTCGCGGCTGCTTTCGGCGGCGTGGGTCTGGCGATCGGTCTTGGGCTCAAGGATAATATCGGCAATGTAGCCTCCGGCATTTTCATTCTCATCTTTCGCCCCTTCCGTGTGGGTGACTACATCCAGGTCGCCTCGAATCAGGGGACCGTGACGGAGATCAGCATCATGTACACCATGCTTTCGACGCTGGGAAATCAGCGCATCGTCATCCCGAATTCCTCTCTGACGAGCAGTGTCATCAAGAATTTTTCTGCCTATGATACCAGAAATCTGGAGATGACCTTCGATGTCGGCTATGACACGGATCTGAAATCCTGTGTGGAGCTCCTCAAAAAGATATTCACAGAGGATGCGTATGTGGTCGATAAGGAAAAGCTCACCATCTATGTGAGCGGTATGGCTGACTCCTCCATCCGCATCTATGTCCGCGCTGCCGTAGAACGTGCGAAATACTTCGATGCGCAGAATGACCTTTACATCCGCGTGAAGGAGGCCTTCGATGCAGCGGGGATCGATATCCCCTTCCCGCAGCTTGTCGTGCATCAGGCAGAAAAGGGATGAGGGGTCAACGGGTTCTGTAGGTTCAGAAGGTTCAACGGGGTTGGCGCGGCGCATAAAAATAGAGAAGCGCCGCGGAGTATGCGGAGTATATAGTGGCGATGCCATGAGCTGGCATTGTAGTCATGAGTAACTAGTGGCTAGGGATTAGGAACCTCGAGTGACTTGTGACTTGAATACCACTCTCGGGCATCGCCTCATATACTTGCGGCGAAGCCGCCACCACAACCCTGAACCATGAACCTTTCCTTCATTTGCCAAATCTTCTTGTTTACGCTATAATCTACATAACGATAAATTTCGATATAGAGAAAGAGGAGGATACCTATGACAGATGTGATTATTATCGGAGCAGGTCCGGCGGGCCTGAATGCAGCGCTCTATGCTGCGCGCAAGGAGCTTTCTGCAGCGGTCGTATCGACGGATATCGGCGGGCAGATGCTTCTTACGGGAGAAATCGAGAACTATCTGGGGCTGCCGCATATTTCTGGCTTTGAGCTGGCAGACAAGATGGAAGCCCATGCGAAAGAGTATCCGGTAGACTTTGTCTTTGCCGGCGTTCTTTCCACAGAAAAGGACAGCACGGGACATTTTCTGGTGCATCTTGATGATGGCAAGGTGCTTACGGGAAGAACCCTGATCGTGACGGCAGGGAAACGCAGCCGCACACTCGATATTCCTGGCGAAATGGAATATACCGGTCGTGGCGTCAGCTACTGCGCGACCTGCGACGGTCCTTTCTATCGGAAGAAAGACACGGCAGTCGTCGGCGGGGGAGACAGTGCGGTGCAGGCTGCGATCGAGCTGTCACGTCTGGCGAACAAGGTCTACCTCGTGGTCCGAAGCCGCATCCGTGCTTCGGAGATTATTGCACGTCGTCTTGAGGGGCTTTCCAATGTAGAGATCCTTCTGGGGTATACACCGGAAGAAGTGAAAGGCGAGAAGAAAGTCACGGGGCTGGTCGTGAAGGATCGCGCTGACGGGGTGACAAGAGAGCTCTCGGTGCAGGGGGTCTTCGTCGAGGCGGGCGGCTTGCCGAATAACCAGTGCGTTCCTGCAGATGTCAGGAAAAATGCAGCTGGTGAGATCGTGACAGACAAGGGTGGATGCACGAATGTAGCAGGCCTCTTTGCGGCAGGGGACGTGACAGACTCTCCCTACAAACAGGTCATCATTGCTGCCGGGGAAGGCGCAGCAGCGGCACTCTCGGCCCATGAATACTTGTTGAGGCAGTAGGCTTCAGACGATGCTTTTTCAAGAAACGCGGATCCGATCCGATCTGATCATGATGGGATCCGCGTTTCCTAAACAAGATGAAACCATGGATCAAATTTCAGTGACCGGCCATACTTGTCCCATTCCCGGTCAATGATGAAAGAAAGTGAACAGATGCGAGTTACGAAAAAGATCAAAGAAGAGCAGCTGAAGCGTCTCTCTGAGGTATACCATGACGATGGTACGATGCTTCACTTCACCAGCCCTTTTACGTTGCTGGTGGCGGTGATCCTGTCAGCGCAGTGTACGGATAAGCGGGTGAATGTCATCACCGGCCGCATTTTCCCGCGGCTTGCAAGTCCAGAGAAAATGGGAGCGCTCCGTCAGGAGGAGCTGGAAAATGAGATCAGGGACTGCGGTCTCTATAAGGCGAAGGCGAAGAACCTGCTCGGCATGTGTCACATGCTGATCGAAAACTACGGCAACGAAGTGCCGGAGGATTTCGATGAGCTGGTGAAGCTGCCCGGTGTCGGACGAAAGACGGCGAATGTTGTCCGCTCCGTCGCTTGGGGATATCCTGCCATTGCGGTCGATACGCATGTCTTTCGTGTGGCGAACCGGCTGAAGCTGGCTGTCGGTACGACGCCACTGGAAGTGGAGAAGGGGCTCATGAAGGCCATTCCGAAGAAGGACTGGTCCGCTGCACACCACTGGCTCATCTGGCATGGTCGCCGCGTGTGTACGGCGAGGAAGCCTGCCTGCGAGACTTGCTTCCTGCAGGATATCTGTCCCTCGTGCACGGTGGGGAAGAAATAGAGCAGGGCGAAATGATCTTCGGGTCATTTCGCTTTTTTATGAATGAGGCTCAGTATGGGGAGCGGATTGATGGGAAGTCCTATCCCCTTTTAGGTAAAACCTCGCGGTGATTCGCTCTTTTTAGGTGACGCGGCTCTATTTCTCATTCCGGATTTGAGCAGCACTTTCATTCGGGATTCGTGGGGAAAGGCACAAGAGATGCGCGGGGCCCGTTCTCCCCTTTCCCTGCCAGCGCAAATATTGTATAATTTCATAGATACATTCTACGCATTAGCAAAAGAGGAGACGTCATGAAGAGACTTTTTTTAGCGATTACCAAAGGGGAAGAGATCCGTTTCCTGGGACATCTGGACTACCTGCGTACCATGGAGCGCGTGGTGGTTCGTTCAGGGATTCCGATCGCCTTCTCGGAAGGCTTCAATCCACATATGAAAATTTCCCTTGACTCGGCGCTGGCCGTGGGGGTCACAGCGGATCCGCTCTATATGGAGATCAAACTCGAAAAGGATATGCCCATCGAAGAAGTGAAGGAGCGTATGCAGCGCGAGATGCCAAAGGGCATGACCATTTACCACATCGAAGAAGCGGCACAGGAATGGCCGAAATTCGTAGCTTTTTTTAATGAAGACGCTTATGAAATGGAAGGTCCTGTGACGGAGGGGGCTGATGTTGAAGCGGCCAAAGAGGCGATAGCCCGTTTCAATGCACTTCCTTCCTTCATCTACCAGCGTGTCACGCCGAAAAAAGTCCGTGAGATGGATGTAAAGCCGATGATCATGGAGCCGATGAAGGTCCGTATCGAGGGGGAAAGAGCGTATCTCACCTTCTCTCTCATCCGCAGCAATACAGGTACGGTGCAGCCTAAGGATGTATGGAAGATGCTTGCCGAGTCCTTCGGCCTTCCATGGACGCCGGATGCCTTCATCTGCTCGCGTACCGGGACATATCGGAAGGAAGCGGAGGAGAGAAAGACGCCCTTTGATCCCGGTGTCTTTGATGCGTGGGTCAAAAAGAAATGAAACAGATACTGCTCCATGTGACAGAAGAGGAAAAGGTGCTTGCTGTCCTGGATGAGGGCGTACTTTCGGACATTTCTGTCGAAAAAGCAGAGGAAACGGATCTGGTGGGGCGTGTGTACAAGGGCGTCATCCGGAATGTCGTGCCTTCGATCAATGGGATGTTCATCGATATCGGTATCGGTAAGAACGGATTTCTCCGCACGAAAGATATCCTGTCAAAAGAGCCGCATACCGAGGGGGCATCTGTCCTTGTACAGGTGGAGAAGGACAGCACAGAGACGAAAGGTCCGCTCCTGACGGAGAAGATCTCCTTTGCGGGAAAATATGCGGTGGCTCTCCTTGCAACGAACTATATCGGGATCTCCAAGAAGATCCGAAGCGAAGAGAAACGCGTATCGCTTCGGGCTATGGCGCGCGACATATGTCCTTCCGGTATGGGAGCCATCGTGCGCACTGCGGCAGAAAAGGCGGAGACGGAAGAGCTTCGGCGCGATCTGTCTGCGCTTTCTGCCGTCGGAGAGATCGTCAGCCGTCGCTTCAAGGTGGAGAAGGCGCCCAAGCTCCTCTACCGTGACGGCGACCTCGCGGTGAAAAGTCTGCGTGACTACATGACGCCGGACGTCGAAAGCCTGATCACGGATGACAGGCCGACCTTTCAGCGTTTGAGGCAGCTTGCGGAAGGAGAAGGATTCCCCGCAGAAAAGATCCGCTGCTATGAAGGAAAGGAGCCGCTCTTCCATGCCTGTCATGTCGATGAGCAGATGAAAGCACTCTTCGATCGCGAAGTACCGCTCCCCTCCGGCGGCTCGCTTGTCATCGACTACACGGAAGCACTGACTGCGATCGATGTAAATTCCGGCTCCTTTCAGGGGAATATGCCTCATGGGGAGTTGGCTTTTCTTCTGAATCAGTCTGCTGTGAAAGAGATCGCCCGCCAGATCCGCCTGCGTGGGATCGGCGGTATCATTCTCATTGATTTCATTGATATGGAAAGAAAATCGCAGGAAGCCCGTTTGGTCGAGCTGTTGAAAGAAGAAGTGCGGAAAGACCGTGTGAAGACCGTCGTCTGCGGCATGACCTCGCTGGGCCTTGTCGAGATGACGAGAAAACGTACTGTCCATCGTCTTTGGCAGAATTACTGTGAGACATGCCCTCTTTGTCACGGACAGGGCCGCATCCTTTCGGCAGAATCAGTGGCCCAGCAGATCATAGAGGACCTGGAGCGGCAGAAAAGCCGTGCGCCTTTCCGAAGCGGTATCCTCATCCGCTGTGAAAAAGAAGTGGCGCATCGCCTCCATGCACCGGATATGCAGGCACGCCTTGAGTCCCTCGTTCATCATGATGTCATCATCGAAGACAATGGAAGCATGATGAGAGAAGGATACAGCATACTGGGGACTGGGGACTAGTATTGTGTTTTCTGAATAACTGACATTTAAGTCGATTTTCGAATTAAGTTAGGAGTGAGAAGTTAGGAGTGAAGGTGCGGCGCATAAAATTTGGAGGCGCCGAGGAGTTTTATATAAATAGCGAACAAGCTGTTTTATATAATGGGGGATTGGGGCGCTATATGAATTTTGCACCCCTTCCAACACTTCTCACTTCTAACTAAGTCCAAAAGTTGACAAATCCAATACTAGTGACTGGTGGCTTTAGGGAAATGCTGATTCTCCGATGGAGTCAGCGGCTCGCTGGCATTTTTTATCCCGTGAATGAAAGGAAAAATTTGATAATGATCGAAGATATTCACTCCGCCGCTGACATGGACCGCCTCGTCACGGAGGAAAAAGGCTATGTGCTTCTATGGCTTTGGGCGGCATGGTGCCGCCCTTGCCAGGTCATGGCACCTGCCGTGCAGGCACTGGAAGAGCGTTTCGCGGGAAAAATACGGGTGGTGCGCATGGAAGTCGATGAGCAGGAGGAGCTTGCGGAAGGCTTCGTTCTCGTCGGCGTGCCGACCTTTATCCTGTATAAGGATGGCGAAGAAACAGGCCGCATTATCGGTTATCGCATGAAAGCGAAATTCTTCGAAGAGCTCGAAGCGATGATGAAGGAGAATAAGGGCTAGGGAAACGCTGATTAAATCGCAGAGTCGAATTTCATATGGATTTTTATACATAGCTTCGTCATCATCCTCCTTAAATAGCTCGCTATTCGCGTCAGATGATTCCTTGCTCTGCATAAAAATCCAAGAATGAAATCTGACAACGATTTAATCAGTGTTTCCCTAGGAAACGGTGGTTCGCCGCCTTCGCTGTTTTCCTTGTTGAAGGCGCTGAACTCGTGAGTCCTTTTCACCGGATACGCTTGAAATTTTCAAGCGTATTTTTTTATTTGCTTTTTTCTATGCAAACCTTGCCACTTCATGCTATAATGACATCATAAAATGATACGTGCAAAGAGACCTGTCTTTGCATGAATGAATTTCTCGACAAGTGAAAGCTTAGCGAGCTGAAACGCCAGTATCTTTTGCGGCGGATGATTCATTCATGCGGAGGCAGGTTTTTTGATGGTATCGATCAAAAGCTGTTTTTGCTGAGGAGGAATCATCATGGCAAACGAAGTGACTATGGAATTTGTACAGGGTATGCCGAAGGCAGAGCTGCACCTGCACATCGAAGGAAGTCTGGAACCGGAGCTGAAGCTCGCACTTGCCCAGAAGAACCATGTGGATATCGGACAGTCCACCATTGAAGAAGTCAGAAAATCTTATCAGTATGACGATCTGGCTTCCTTCCTCGCTGTGTACTATCCGGCGATGAATGTGCTTCAGACGGAAGAGGATTTCTACGATCTGGCGATGGCGTACCTGAAGCGTGCCAAGGAAAACAATGTCCGTCATGTGGAAATTTTCTTCGACCCACAGGCACACACCAGCCGCGGCATCGCATTTGAAACTTTCATCAAAGGTCTCTACCGTGCGACGGTCGATGCGCGTGCGATGAACATTGATGCCCGTCTCATCATGTGTTTCCTGCGCGACTTCTCCAGAGAGTCTGCCAGAAAGACGCTCGAAGAAGCCCTGCCGTACAAGGATATGTTCATCGGTGTCGGCCTCGACTCGGATGAGCACAACAATCCTCCGATGAAATTTTTCCCTGTCTTCGTCGAAGCGGAAAAGGCCGGACTGCGTCTCACAGCCCATGCGGATATCGACCAGAAGGACTCCATCGAGCATATCCGTGACCTTTTGGAAGTTATCGGCGTAGAACGTATCGATCACGGCACGAACATTGTCGAAGATCCGGATCTCGTCGACTATGCCGTGAAGCATCAGATCGGCTTCACCTCCTGCCCGCTGTCGAATTCCTTCGTTCGTCCGGAAATGAAGGGCCCAGAAATCAAAGAGCTCCTCAAAAAGGGAGCGAAGATCTGCATCAATTCGGATGACCCGGCATACTTCGGAGGCTACATCAGCAAGAACTACTATGAGCTGGCCCGCCAGTTCGACCTCACCAAAGAACAGGTCGTTCAGCTTGCCAGAAATTCCTTCGAAGCCAGCTGGATCAGCGAAGAGCAGAAAGCGATCTATATCGCTGAGCTCGAAGAATACGCGAGAACGCATTAAAGGGATCAGGGTTAGCCCGTGGGCGTGTTGTCCCTTGATTGTGAAGAAGGCTTTGCTCGAATGAGGAATGAGGAATTAGGAATGAAGGTGGCGGCTTCGCCGCGAGTATATATGGGGTAATACCCGAAGGTGGTATTTAGTCACCAATCACCAGTCATTCCTAATCCCCAAACCACTTCCCATTACATTACCAAGAAAGGTTGATACATCCAAAATGTCTGATACTACATCTCACGGTCTGCTGGACCGGCTGTTTCATCTGACCGAGAACAAGACGACGGTCAAGAGAGAATGCCTGGCCGGACTCACGACCTTTGTCTCAATGGCTTATATTTTATTTGTGAATCCCCAGATCCTGGGGGATGCCGGGATGGACGCAGGGGCGGTCTTCACGGCTACCGCACTTTCGGCGATTTTGGGCTGCCTTCTCATGGGATTCCTTGCGAACTATCCGATCTCCATCGCGCCGGGGCTTGGTGACAATGCTTTCTTCACCTACTCCGTCGTCCTTGCCATGGGTATGCCATGGCAGCAGGCGATGGCAGGGGTCTTCATCGCTTCCATCCTGTTCACTGTCGTTTCCATTTTCAGGATCCGTGAGATCATCATTGATGCGATCCCGCAGGATCTGAAATATGCGATGGCAGCCGGCATCGGTATCTTCATTTCCTTCGTCGGCCTGCAGGGCGGCGGCATCGTCATTGCAGATCCGGCGTCCATCATTTCCATCGGCTCCTTCAAGGTACCGACTACCTGGCTCACCATCTTCGGCACCCTTGTGACCGCGCTCCTGATGGCGAGAAAAATCCCCGGCTCCATTTTCTATGGCATCGTCATCACCGCGCTCGCCGGCCTTGTGACAGGCGTCATCGCACCGCCGGACAGCATCATCTCCATGGCACCGTCTCTTGCACCGACCTTCGGCGTCGGCGTGACGAATATGGGAGCGATCCTGACCGATCCTACCATGTGGGCGGTCGTTGTCATCTTCTTCCTGGTCGCTTTCTTTGACACCGCAGGCACACTCATCGGTCTCGCACAGCAGGCAGGCTTCATGCACAATGGCAAGATGCCGCGCATCGGCCGCGCACTCATGGCAGACTCTCTCTCCATGCTCGCCGGTGCCGTCATGGGGACGACCCCGACGGCAGCGTATGTCGAGGCTTCTGCCGGCATCGCGATGGGGGCACGCACAGGTCTTACCGCTGTCGTCGTTGCGATTCTTTTCGGCGTCAGCATGATCTTCTCGCCGCTCCTTGCCGTCGTCACAGCGAATGTCACCGCTCCGGCGCTCATTGTCGTCGGCGTCCTCATGGCATCGGCACTGAAGGAGATCCGCTGGGATGAGTTCGAGATCGCGCTCCCGTCCTTCCTGATCGTCATCGGCATGCCGCTCACTTTCAATATTTCCTATGGCATCGCCTTTGGCTTCATTTTCTATCCTCTCGTCATGATCGCTGCCGGCCGCAGAAAAGAGCTGAACTGGATCATCTGGCTCATGTTCGTCCTCTTCCTCTTGCTGCTCGCGACACTGACGATGTTGAAATTCTGATAAGGCTTGGCTCTTGGGCCTATGGATCTAAGGAAATGCGGAAAGCGATCGGATCCTTACTTTCGTGAACCCGTTGAACCCACTGTACTTATAGAACCTGTCTATTTTTTACAAAGGAGAATCATATGCTGACTAGAGAATTGCTCGCTTCCTACATTGACGCCGGTGCTGGCCGCATCAAAGCGGATATGGCGGTCATGGGTGGTACCCTGATCAATGTCAATACCGGTGAATACTATCAGGCGGACGTTGCCATTTACAAAGGCAAGATCACCGCGGTAGAGAAGGACATTTCCGACTACATCGATGATCAAACGAAGATCATCGATGCGAAAGGAAAGTACCTTGCTCCGGGGCTCATCGACTGCCACGTCCATGTCGAATGCAGCAAGATGAGCATGACCCGCTTCGCAGAAGCTGTCGTGCCGCATGGCACCACGAGCATCGTCAGCGGACTTGATGAATATATTTCCGTCATCGGTGTCGATGGGCTCGAGGATATTTTCAAAGAGATCGATGCGTCTCCATTGAAGGTTTTCTGGGCACTTCCGTACAAGACGCCCTACACCATCCCGAAGTCCACCATCGCGTACAATGTCACAGCGAAAGACCATGAGAGATATCATCAGGACTCCCGCTGCTACGGCATCTGGGAGCTTGTCCGTGAAGCCGTCATGACCAAGGATCAGGATACGCTGGATGCCATCGTCGAAGCAGAGAAGCGTCACCGTCCGATCTTCGGCTGCAGCCCGCTCGCTCGCGGCAAAGACCTCAATGAATATCTCATGAGCGGTGTCCGTGTCGATCATGAAAGCTACGATCATGAAGAATTTCTGGAAAAAGCCAGAAAAGGCATCCATACCATCATCCGTGAATCTGCCGTGACAAAATTCCTGAATGAAAATGTCCGTGCCATCACGGAATGCTGCCCGGGCATGGCGCGTCACACCAGTTTCTGCTCCGATGACGTTCATGCACGCGGCATCCTTGCACACGGTCACATCGACCACATCGTCCGTCTGGCTATCAAGGCCGGCGTCGCACCGATGACTGCCATCCAGATGGGCACCATCAATGCGGCGGAAGCCTATCAGATCGATGACCACGTCGGCTCGATCGCGCCGGGGAAAGACGCTGACATCCTCCTCGTCGACCAGCCAGGCACATTCCATGTCGAGACCGTCATCAGCAAAGGCCAGCTCATCACAGAAAATGGAGAGAACCGTTTCGATTACCAGATCCCGGCGCGCCAGTCCTCCCTCACCGATACCGTGAAGCATGCGCTCCTCACTGCGGATGATTTTGCCACCCATGTGAATATCGAAGAGGGCACCGCTCTTGTCGAGACCATCCATAGCGTAGGTCCCTTCATGAGAAAGAGAAGAGATGTCGAACTGGAAGTGAAAGACGGCATCGTATGCCCGAGTGCGGAGAAAGACGTTGCCTTGGTCTCCGTCATCGAGCGTTATGGCATCCACGGCCATATCTCCAAAGGCTTCATCTCCGGATGGTCCTTCAACAAAGGTGCCATCGCGACCACGGCATCTCCGGATGACAACAACCTTGTCGTAGCCGGCGCGAGCCGCGAAGACATGGCACTTGCTGCGAATACCCTGATCGGTCAGGGCGGTGGTCAGGTCGTCGTTATCGATGGCAAGATCATCTCCTTCCTTCCGCTCCCGATCGCAGGCATCGCATCCGACCTTGCGCCGGAAGAGCTTGCGAAGAAAGAAATCGAGCTCGAGGAAGGCGCGAAGGAAATCGGTAGCAGCCTGCCAGATCCGATCTTCTACCTCTCCTTCCTCCCAATCACTGCGATCCCGGATCTGGCGATCACCGACGGCGGCTGCGTAGACTATACGAAGCTCAGATATTTCGATCCGATCCTTGAAGTGAAAAAATCATAACAGACGCGCCTCTAGGCATGCCTCTTAGCAAGATAGGAAACAGAAAGATCATAAGTTCTGTTTCCTATTTTTGCTTCTTTCTGCTATAATGCAATCGTTTCAGCCATAATGATTATAGGGGGAGGCACAATCATGAGAATTGACCGCATCGATATTATTCGTGTATTGAATCCATTCAAGCATCCGTTTCAGACGAGCTTTACCAAGTTTGAAAACCGCGATGCCCTGTTGGTGAAGATCTACTCCGAAGGCCTGGTGGGCTGGGGGGAATGCAAAGCTTTTTATGGCCCATTTTACAATCCGGAAGATAACGGTACGGTTTTCCATATCCTGAAGAATATGATCATCCCGAAGATCCTGCATCAGGAGGTCGAGAGCCCGGAAGCCTTTATGAAGAGCTTTTCCTATATCAAGGGGAATCGTCTGGCGAAAGCAGCCATCGAAAATGCACTATGGGAGCTCATGGCAGAGCGGACGGGCAAGTCCCTGAAAACGCTTCTTGGTGGTACGCAGAAGGAGATCAAGGTTGGCGTATCGCTTGGCATCGAGAAGGATATCAATGTTCTTTTCAAAGAAATCTACCAGTATCTGGAACAGGGCTATCATAGAACGAAGATCAAGATCCATCCGGGAAAAGACATCGAAGTCATCAAAGCCATCCGTAAGGAATTCGGCGATATCCCGCTGACGGTCGATGCGAACTCTGCCTATACACTGAAGGATATCGATCTTTTCAAGGAAATGGATCAGTATCATCTGCAGTACATCGAGCAGCCGCTCGGGGAAGAGGACATCGTCGATCATGCGGTTCTCCAGAAAGAAATCGAGACGCCGGTCTGCTTAGATGAAAGCGTCGTTTCTTATGAAGCCGCTGAGGCAGCGATCCGTCTCGGCAGCTGCAAGGTCATCAATATTAAGTCCAGCCGCTGCGGCGGGGTCTATGAAGGGAAACGCATTCATGATCTCTGCGTGGCACATGGCATCCCAGTCTGGTGCGGCGGGATGACGGAGCTCGGCATCGGCCGCGCGCAGAATGTCTCCTTTGCCAGCCTTCCGGGATTCACCGAACTGGCTCACGATGTGGCAGCGGCCAATCGTTACTTCGATGAGGACATCACGAGTCCCATGGTGGACATCACCGATCGCTGCACCATCCTTGTACCGGATGAAGACAATGGCATCCGCTACGAGGTCGATGAAAAACAGATCGACAAGATGGAAGCCGGTCATTGGATTTTCAAATAAGCGGCATGCAAAAAGCTCTCCGGAAGGAGAGCTTTTTGTGTAGGGGGAGCCTGGGGAGCATCGCCCTTTGATCGTGTATGAAAGCTCTGCTCGAATGAGAAATTAGAAATGAGAAATGCGAAATGGTGGTGC
>UQQQ01000035.1 GCA_900543165.1 uncultured Dialister sp.
TAGAAATGAGAAATGCGAAATGGTGGTGCGGCGCATAAAAATATAGAAGCGCCGCAGAGTATAAGAAGTATAAATAGAGCGATGCCCGAAGGTCAACGGATAACCAGCTTCTCATTTGTGGTTTCCTGACATCGATCGCCTGACTGCGAATGACAAAGATTTCTCGCTTCGCGCGAAATGACGATGCGGGAGTCTGATGTTTCTTAGTCTCCCCGCCACTCGAGGCTCCCAATCCCTGAACCTTTTATGCCACCCTATCCATTCTCCAAATCGAAATTTCTATAATGCGTAACCTGCGAAAAAATGCTAAAATAATAAAGATTATGACGCTATGGAGGTCATTATGGAAACGATTGGTTTATTAGCGGGCATCGGGACGCTGCCGGTGGAATTCATCGAAGCGGTGCAGCCCCAGGGATATCGCGTGGTCTGTATCGCGGTGACGCCGGGCGTCGACCCGAGACTTTCGGGGATCGCGGATGCGTACTACGATATCAGCGCCTTTAAACTGGATAAAGTCATCAAGACGCTCGTGAAGGAGCATGTGAAAGAGGTCACGATGATCGGCAAGGTCACGAAGGAGTGGCTCTACAAGTCGCATACCCTTCCGGATATGCGCGCGGTGAGGCTTTTGAATCGTCTGCGTAAGATGAATTTCAAGGATGATACGATCACGCTGGCGATCGTGGATGAGCTGGCCAAGGACGGGATCTCCGTCTTGGATCAGACGAAGTATCTGAAGCCTCTCATGCCGGGGCCGCAGGTCTTCACCAAAAAGAAGCCGACGGAGGCGCAGATGGCGGATGTGGCTTTTGGCTTCGAGGCGGCGAAAGCGATCGGTGCGATCGATCTGGGGCAGACGGTCGTGGTGAAGGATCAGGCGGTCATGGCCGTCGAAGCCATCGAAGGCACGGATGCCTGCATCAAGCGCGGCGGCAGTCTCGCCCGCGGCGGCGCTGTCGTCGTGAAGACGGCCAAGCCCGGACAGGATACCCGCTTCGACATGCCGGCGGTCGGACTTACGACACTTTCCTCCATGGAGGAGAGCGGCTGCGTCGTCCTTGCCATCGAAGCATGGCATACCCTTTTCGCAGAAAAAGAAGCTGTGCTGCAGGAAGCCAATAAAAAAGGCATTGTAATACTGGCGGTGGAAGGGAAGAAGTGACCGGTGGCTAGGGATTAGGAGTGACTAGCGACTAGTGACTGGTGACTTGAATACTACCTTCGGGCATCGCCCCATAATACTCGCGGCGAAGCCGCCACCACCATTTCTAATTTCTCATTCCTAATTCCTCATTCGAGCAAAGCTTTCATTCAGAATCAGTGGATGGCACGCCCCAAGGGCTAACCCTGAACCTTGAACCCTTATATTCACGAGGACTTAACTTATGAAAATTATGATGTCTGCCGGAGAGGCCTCTGGCGATATGCATGCCGCCGCCGTTGCGGCAGAAATCAAAAAGCTCTACCCCGGGACAGACATCTTCGGGATGGGCGGTGCGGACATGCGAAAGAGCGGCGTCCGCATCATCTATGATATAGAAAATCTGGGCATCATCGGCTTGGTGGAAGTCATCAAGCACCTGCCGCTCTTCTTCAAGTTGCGCAGTTTTCTGAAAGAAGCCATGCTGAGGGAGAAGCCGGATGTGCTGGTCTGTGTAGACTATCCGGGATTCAATATGAAGCTCGCCCATGTGGCGAAAGAGCTGGGCATCCCTGTCGTCTACTACATCGCGCCCACCATCTGGGCGTGGAACAAGGGGCGGGCGAAGAATATCGTCCGCGATGTCGAGCAGGTGGCGTCCATATTTCCTTTTGAAGCGGACGCATACCGGAAGGCGGGCGCGCATGTGACCTTCGTCGGGCATCCGCTGGCGGATACGGTGAAGCCGTCCATGACGAAGGAAGCGGCGATGGCCTATTTCCATGGCGATCCGAATAAAAAGCGTGTCCTTCTCATGCCGGGCAGCCGCAAGAATGAAGTCGCGGGGCTTCTGCCCGTGATGCTGGAGGCGGCGCGGCAGCTCGCCAAGAAGGCAGACTGCCAGTTCTTCATTCCGCGGGCCTCGACGATTCCGATGGAAATGCTTTCGTCCTTCATCGGTGCTTCGGAGCTTTCCGTAGAAATCACCGAGGGCAGGCAGTATGACCTGATGCAGATCTGTGATGCCTGTGTCGCGTCTTCAGGGACGGCGACTCTGGAAACGGCGCTCATGGAGCTGCCGACCGTATTGATCTATCGCCTTGCCCCTGTGACGTGGATGCTGGCGAAGTTTCTCGTCCATGTGAAGTACGCGGGTCTGCCGAATCTTCTGCTGGACCGTGAAGTCACGCCCGAGCTTTTGCAGGATGCAGTGACAGCGGAGAATATTTCCCGCATTGTGACACTGTGGCTCATTCAGCCGGCCGCGCGGGAAAAGAATGTGGAAGGCATCCGAGAGGTGAGAAAAGCCCTGGGCGGCGGAGGCGCGGTGCGCCGCGTGGCCGAGCTCATCGTGAAGACGGGGGCTAAGTAAATGGTGACTAGGGACTAGTGGCTAGTGACTAGGAGATAAGGAGACATCAGACTCCCGTATCGTCATTGAAAGCGTTGCCGAGAAATCTTTGTCATTCGCGGTCAGGTGGGCAATGTTTGGAAAGTTCAAAACGGGAAGCCTGCCATCGAGAGATTTTGGGGCATCGCCACTAGTTGTACTTCGCGGCGCTCCCTCCTTTTATGCGCCGTACCTTCACTCCTCACTGGGGAGCCATGCTTTCATTCACAAACAAGGGGCGCCCCGTAAGTTTGAAAGCAGGGATGATTAGTAGTTAGGGATTAGTGGCTAGGGATTAGGAGCCTCGAGTGACTTGTGACTAGTGACTGAAATGCCACCTTCGGGCATCGCCACCATCTATACTCCGCGGCGCTTCTATATTTTTATGCGCCGCACCACCCCCGCCCTACCCTCTGAATCTGTTGAACCCGCCGAACCTCTTTCACACGTAATCAAGGGGTGGTACGTCCCAGGGGCTAACCCTGAACCCATCAACCTGAACCCTTTGAACCTTTAGTCTCCCCCAAAAAAATCTGGAGAATGGAATGAATACAAAATCAAGTAAACTGAACAGTTACATGAGACTGTTATCTTATTTAAAACCTTATTGGAAGCTGCTTCTGGTTTCCGTTGTCTTCATGCTGCTCGTATCGGGCTCGAACCTGGTCGTGCCGTGGATCATCAAGGATGTCATCGACAAGGTGCTAAATGATAAAGACCTTGCTATGCTCTACCTCATCATCGTGGCGATCCTTGTGACCTTCCTCATCCGCGCGATCACCACCTTTGGGCACCGCTACCTCATGGGATATATCGGGCAGGCTGTCATCAAGGATCTTCGAAATACGCTCTATCATCATCTGCAGAAATTATCGATCTCCTACTATGATCGTCGCCGCACCGGGGACATCATGAGCAATCTGACGAATGACATTGCGGCGCTGCAGACAGCCATCGTGGATAATTTCATCCAGCTGGTGCAGGAAGGCGCGATTTTCATCGGTTCTTTCGTTTCCATGATTTACCTGCAGTGGAAACTGACGATGCTCTGCCTTGTGATCGTACCGCTCGTTTCTTACACGATCAAATTCTTTGGGAAAAAGCTCCACTCGAGCGGCCGCGATGTGCAGGAACGACTGGCTGATGTGACGTCCATGCTGCAGGAGACCATCCAGGGCGTGCGCATCGTGCGCAGTTTCAATCGCGGCGACTTCGAAGAGAAGCGCTTCAATGACATCAATGAATCCAGCTTCAAGGCGACCGTGCGCTCCATAAGGCAGCAGAGCCAGATGACGCCGCTTGTCGAATTTCTCGCTGCCATTGCCGTCTGCGCGATCATCTGGTATGGCGGTGTCTCCGTCATTGAGGGCGTGATGACCACCGGCGAGCTCATCGCCTTCCTGATCTATGCCATCAACCTGGCCAATCCGACCCGCCGTCTGGCAGAAAGCTTCGGTAATATTCAGAAATCCCTGGCCGCAGCGGACCGCGTCTTTGCGATCCTGGATGAGAAGTCAGAGATCCAGGACAAGGACGGTGCCAAGCCGATCGAAGTCACAGAGGGCTTAGTCGAAGCGCGCCATGTGGCCTTTGCCTATGAAAAAGAAAATCCAGTCCTGACAGATCTGAATTTCGTCGCCAGACCCGGACAAACCATCGCCGTCGTCGGGCCCTCCGGTGCCGGCAAGACCACCATTGCCAACTTGCTTCCGCGTTTCTATGACGTGACAGGCGGAGCCATCTACATCGATGGCGTCGACATCCGAGATGTGACAGTCGGCTCTCTTCGTGACAACATCGGCCTTGTGCCGCAGGATACACTCCTCTTCAATACCACCATCAAAGAAAATGTCCTCTACGGCCGCCTGGATGCGACGGATGAAGAGGTCTGGGATGCCATTCGCGCCGCGAATGCAGAGAAATTCATTCAGGGTCTGCCGCGCGGCATCGACACCAAGGTCGGCGATCGCGGCCTCGTCCTCTCCGGCGGTCAGCGTCAGCGCATCGCCATCGCAAGAGCGATCTTGAAGAATCCGAAGATCCTCATCCTTGACGAAGCGACCTCCGCACTCGATACGGAAAGCGAGAAGATCGTGCAGGATGCGCTCGACAAGCTCATGGTCGGCCGTACCTCCTTCGTCATCGCTCACCGCCTTTCGACCATCAAGAATGCCGATCAGATCCTTGTCCTGAATCACGGCGTCATCGAAGAAAGCGGTACACATAAGGAGCTCATGGAAAAGAAAGGGCTGTATTATGAGCTCTACACGATGTCGCAGAAAAATGATCGTGAGAAAAATAGTGAAGAGGGATGAGGTTTCCTCCCTCTGCCCCGTTTTTATTTCCCCACCCATAACAAAAACCATCAAAGGAGAAAAAATTGTACTGGATTTACAACATTTGTCTTGTCGCCTACTGGCTGCTGCAGATACCGATCCTGATCTATCGGCTTGTCTTCGAAGAAGGCTTCTATGACCGTCTGAAGCAGAGCGCCGGCGTCATGCCGACGCCCACGCTGCAGCAGATCGCCTACCACAATGCCATCTGGGTGCATGCCGCTTCCGTCGGTGAAGTGGTCGCCGCGAGCCCGATCGTGCGCGAGCTGAAGAAGATGTACCCGGATGAAATGGTGGTGGTGTCTGTCGTTACCGCGACCGGTCACCGCATGGCACAGCGCATCATCCCAGAGGCTGACGGACACATTTTCTTCCCCTTTGACCTGCCCGTCATCACCGAGCGCATCGTAGATATCGTGAATCCCAAGGCGATCATTCTGATCGAAACGGAGCTGTGGCCGAATTTCCTTCGCCTCGCTTTCCGCAAAAAGATCCCTGTCATGATGATGAATGGCCGCATCAGCAGCCGCTCGATGCGCCGCTATTCGCTGATCAAGCGCTTTACGACGCGCATGCTCTGCCAGATCCGGCGTTTCTGCATGCAGTCCCGCATCGACGAGGAGCGCATCATCGCGATGGGCGCTCAGCCGAAGCGCTGCACCATCACAGGCAATACCAAGTACGATCAGACGTATGCCGAAGTGTCGGAGGAAGAACGCGCCGCGCTTCGTAAAGAATTCCGCTTCGACGGGAAGGGCCCGATCATCGTCGCTGGTTCCACGCACAGCGGAGAGGAGGAAATCGTACTCCGCACCTTTGGTGAGATCCTGAAAAAATATCCGAAGGCGCGTCTGCTTCTCGCCGTTCGTGAGATCACGAGAGCGCCGTCCGTGAAATTTGCCATCAAGCATCACGGCTACAGCGTCCTGCGCCGTTCCAAGATGGGCACGGAGGAGGATGACGGCACGAGCCCGCAGGTGGTCATTCTGGATACCATCGGAGAGCTGGGGCGTCTTTACAGTCTGGCGGATGTCGTCTTTGTCGGAGGCAGCTTCGTCAAAGTCGGCGGGCATAATATTCTGGAGCCGGCGGCGCATGGCAAGCCTGTCATCGTCGGCCCTTACATGTTCAATTTTCAGGAGATCTTCGAGCTTTTGGAGAGCCGCGGCGTGTGCCTCATGACAAAGTCAGAGCATGAATTCAAGGAAACGCTCATGGACCTTCTCTCCCACCCCGATACCATGAAACGGATGGGAGAGGCGGCTTTGACCGTGGTGCATGAGAATCAGGGCGCGACCGAGAGAAATATCAAGGCTTTCGAGCAGCTGGTCGCGGAAGCCGGCGTGAAGCTGGGAGGCCGTCATGAGTCTTGAGTCCTATGTCACAGGCTTGATGAAGGAGCCGGCGCCGAAGGGCATGGATAGGCTGGTCTTGTCAGGCCTTTCGCAGCTGGAAAAAATGTATTTCTCTCAGGTCAAAAAGAAGAGGACGGCAGATATGGCCGCTGCGGTCTCCGCCCATGTACCCGTTATCAGTGTCGGCAATATCACGGCAGGCGGGACGGGCAAGACCCCCTGCATCCTGATGCTGGCCGAGCTTTTCTTCTCGATCGGCAAGAAGCCCGCCATCATCAGCCGAGGCTATAAAAGCGGCCTTGAAAAGGAAGGCGGCTGTGTATCGGATGGAAGCTCCATCCTCGTATCTCAGCAGATGGCAGGGGACGAGCCCTACATGATGGCGAGAAAACTTCCCTCCGTCCCCATTTTCGTCGGGAAAGACCGCATTGCCTCTGTAAAGAGAGCCGAGGAAATGGGAGTGGGCATCCTGCTTTTGGATGATGGCTTTCAGTACTGGAAGCTCAGACGCGATCAAGATATCATTCTCATCGATGCGACGAATCCCTTCGGCTATGGTCACGGCCTGCCCCGCGGTCTGCTTCGGGAGCCGCTCGATGCCCTTTCGCGGGCGAGCCTTTTCATCCTGACCAAGAGCGATCAGGTGCATCTGACAGACCTGATGGAGATCAGAGAAGAGCTCGCCCGTCTCGCGCCGGGGGTGCCCGTCCTATCCTCCACACATGCGCCGTCGAGGGTGGTGCCGTATGAGAAGTGGAAAGCCTTCCTTCATGAAGGGACGCTCGAAGACGTCAGGATGAAGAAGGTCTATCTGGTCTCCGGCATCGGAAACCCCGCTGCCTTTAGAAAGACCGCCAAGGAAGCCGGTCTGCGTCCGGTGGGCGAGATGCCCTTCCCTGATCACCACAGGTATACAGAAGAAGATGTGCGGAATGCGATCTCCGAAGCCAAAGCCAAGGGCGCAGAGCTCATCGTCATGACAGAAAAAGATGCCGTGAAGATGCTCTCCCTTGATAGCCTTGCTGAGTCTGACATTCCCTTTTACGTCCTTGAGATCGCGATGACATTATCGAAGGAAGACAGGGAGGTATTGGAAGAATTCCTCCATGCCAAGCCGAAAGTCCCTCATCCATGATCCCTGTCACTAGTCACTACGCAAAGGAGTTCATCATGAAAATTGCTTGTATCATTCCGTCCCGGTATGCATCGACACGTCTTCCGGGAAAGCCTCTTCGCCTGATCGCGGGAGAGACACTGGTGCATCGTGTCTATGAAAGAGCCGTTCAGGCAAAGCTCCCTGACGTTGTCATCGTTGCGACAGATCATGAGGGCATTGAGAAGGAAGTTAAGAGCTTCGGCGGTCATGTCATGATGACCTCCGTCGACCATCCGACAGGCACCGATCGTTTGGCAGAAGTGGTTTCCCATACGCCGGACTATGAGATCATCGTCAATGTACAGGGCGATGAACCGCTGATTGACCCAGACGTGATCGATCGTCTGGCGCAGGATCTCATCGACCATCCGGAGCTGGATATGGCGACTGTCGCCACGCCTCTCCACGAAGACGAATACGATGATCCTTCCTCGGTCAAGGTCGTCGTGAACCAGAAGGGCGAAGCACTCTACTTCTCCCGCTCCCTCATTCCGTATCCCCGCCACGATTTCGAAGTGCCGGCGCTGAAGCACGTCGGCATCTATGCGTATCGGAGAGATTTCCTCCTCGCTTATGCGAAGATGGCGCAGACTCCGCTCGAAAAGACCGAGTCCTTAGAGCAGCTCCGTGCCCTCGAGATGGGCTACAAGATCGGTGTTATCGAGGTGAAAACACAGGATATCGGCATTGATACTGAAGAAGACCTGAAGAAGGCCAATGAATATTTTGAAAAGATGAAATCGTAAGGGGTTGGGCCGTGGCATTTCTCATTGGACAGGACCACAACCGTACCCTCATTACCCCATAAAGGAGCTCCCTATGAAAACCATTCATGTCGGAAATCTGACCATCGACGGAAGCAAGCTGTTTCTGATCGCAGGCCCCTGCGTCATTGAAGGCTATGACCGCACGCTGATGATCGGCCGTGAGATCAAAAAGATCTGTGAACGCCTTGGCGTACAGTACATTTTCAAGGCGTCTTTTGATAAGGCGAACCGTTCCTCTTACCATTCCTTCCGCGGGCCGGGACTTGAGAAGGGCCTCGAGATCCTTGCGGATATCAAGAAGGAACTCCAGGTGCCGGTACTCTCTGACGTACATGATGTGACCCAGCTCGCACCAGCCGCCAAGGTGCTCGACATGCTCCAGATCCCGGCCTTCCTCTGCCGCCAGACCGACCTGGTATACGGCGCAGCGAAGACAGGCAAGCCTGTCAATGTGAAGAAGGGCCAGTTCATGGCGCCGGAAGATATGAAAAATGTCATCGGCAAGATGGAAGAAGCAGGAAATCCGAACCTCGCTCTGACAGAAAGAGGGGCGTCCTTCGGCTACCACAATCTCGTGGTCGATATGCGTTCCTTCCCCATCATGCGACAGTTCGGCTATCCGGTCATTTTTGATGCGACCCACAGTGTCCAGCTCCCCGGCGGCATGGGGACGAAGACCGGTGGGCAGCGTGAATTCATCCCGTACCTCGCAAGAGCGGCAGCGGCATCCGGTGTCGACGGCTTCTTCATGGAAGTCCACGACAATCCGCCGGAAGGCCTGTCTGACTCTACCAATATGCTCTATCTCTCCTCCCTCGAGGGCCTTCTGAAAGACCTCATTGCGATCAATGACGTCGTAAAGAAGGATAAGGAAATGGGACTCGTGTCCGGAAAATAGTGACTAGTGACTAGTGGCTAAGGATTAGGGATTAGACTGGGAGACTAGGAGACATCAGACATTAGACATCTGACTTCTATCCTCCGACCTTCGGGCATCGCCCCATATATATTCGCGGCGAAGCCGCCACCTTCATTTCTAATTCCTCATTTCTAATTCCTCATTCAAATTCGTAACCATGGGGCAGTACGCCCCACGGGCTAACCCTGAACCTCAATATAACTATTTTTCCTCGAATATTGTATAATAAGGTGTAAACTTATTTTGCGTTGACCAAGGAGGCATCATGTCAGTTATTGAAACAGCTTCGCGGGTGCTTCGGGATGAAGCAGCCGCTGTCCTTTCTCTGGTGGATCATCTGGACGGCGAATTTGAAAAAGCCGTTTGCCTGATCGAAGCGTCCAAGGGACGCGTGGTTCTGACGGGTATGGGGAAATCAGGCCATATCGCGCGGAAAGTGGCAGCGACCATGGCGAGCACAGGGACGCCGGCTTTTTTCCTGCATCCAGCGGAAGGCATTCATGGGGATCTTGGCATGGTGACAGCCGATGACGTGGTCATCGCATATTCGAACAGCGGAGAAACGGGCGAGGTGCTGAATATCCTCCCGTCCCTGAAGCGCATCGGAGCGAAGCTCATTGCGGTCGTTGGGAAAAAGAATTCGACACTCGCTAAAAATGCGGACGCAGTGCTCGATGCGGGCGTCGAAAAAGAAGCAGACAGCCTGGGGCTCGCTCCGACGAGTTCGACGACGGCCGCTTTGGCTCTGGGGGATGCGCTCGCCGTCTCATTGATGGAGCGCCATCATTTCACGGCAGATAATTTTGCCGTGTTCCATCCGGGCGGGTCCCTCGGCAAGCGCCTGCTTCTCACCGTCGAGATGGTGATGCACAAAGGCGAGGACAATCCTTTGATCGATGAAATGGCTTCGGTCAAGGATGCGCTCTTTGTGATGACAGATAAAGGGCTAGGAGCCGTCTCTGTGACGGACAGGGAAGGACGCCTCTTGGGGCTCATGACGGACGGCGATGTTCGCCGCGGCCTCGAGAAGGGGGAGGATTTCCTGCTTCTCCCTGTGAGAGACGTCATGACGAAGTCACCGATGGTGATCTCGCAGCAGAAGCTGGCGGCCGAAGCTCTGCACATCATGGAGAAGCATCAGCCGCATCCGATCACCGTGCTTCCTGTCTGTGATGAGGCAGGCAAGGCAATCGGCATGGTACATATCACCGATCTTTTGCGGCAGGGGGTCATGTGATGATCGGCGCAGAACAGGTGAAGCTCATCGCCTTTGATGTCGATGGCACACTGACAGACGGGACGCTCGTCATAGGGAGCGGCGGCGAGGCATATAAGCTTTTCAACGCGCATGACGGACTGGCGATTTCTCTTGCCCACCGCATGGGCTATGCAGTCGGTTTCATCACGGGGAGGACTTCGCCGATCGTAGAAGCGCGCGCGAAGGAGCTCTCCTGTGATTTCGTCCTCATGGGCATCCGGCATAAGGTGTCTGCTCTGCAGCAGCTGCTCATGGAGCGCGCTCTTTGCTGGGACGAGGCGGCCTACATGGGGGATGATCTCAATGATCTGCCTCTCTTCTCCCGCGTCGGTCTGTCGGGCTGCCCGGCCGATGCCTGCGAGGAGAATCAGTCCGCAGCGGACTTTATTTCCCGGTATGGCGGCGGACGCGGAGCAGCGCGTGAATTTATCGAATGTATTTTGAGATCTCAGGGGCGCTGGGAGGAGGCGGTGTCCTCCTTTCAGGACGTCGATCAGAAAGATTGGAAGCAGTGACGATAGGGCGCTTTCCTATGAAATGGTTCACAGACCGCTTCCCCTCTTCTGGCGAGAGAGTAAGGATCAAGGGAGCGGGATATCACTCCCCTTCCTGGTCTGACTTACGATCATTTCATTACTATTCCCTTGTATTAGGAAAGAAGAATCAGCCATGTTATTCAATGTACGATATGGACTCTTGAAGGGCATCAGCCACCTGCTGTGCGGGATGTCCTATGATCGGATCCTGTCCATCGGCTGCGTTTTGGGGCCATGCATCATGAACCGCATAGCCAAGCAGAGAAACCGCGGGATCGAGCAGATGACGCGGGGCATGGGCATCCGCCGCGAGGAGGCAGAGAAGCTGCTTCACAAGGTCTACGAGCACATCGGCATGTCCGCGATGGAAATGATGTACATGCCGCGCCTCTGTAAGGAAAAGGATCATATCGATGACTACGTGAAGATCGATCATCCGGAGTACTTAGAGGCGGCGTATGCCGAAGGGAAGGGCATTGTCGGTCTGACGGCGCATATGGGGAACTGGGAATGGCTCGGCGCCGGTCTTGCGCTTCATGATTATGACACCTCAGCGATCGGAAAGAAGCAGGCCGATGACGCTCTGATGCGGATCATCAATGACTACCGCGCCCGCGCGGGGCAGCACATCTTCCTCACCGGGACGGGCGGCTATGAAATGATCGCAGCGGCGCGCTCGATGAAGAAGAATCACATCCTGGGCTTTCTCTCCGATAAGGATGGGGATGAGACAGGGATTCCTGTGCTCTTTATGAACCGCGTCTTCTCCTTCCCGCAGGGGCCCTGCGTCTTTGCCAGAAAATTCAAGGCGCCGATCCTGCCGCTTTTCATCGTGAGAAATGAAGGCGGGAAGGGGCATACGATCTGTATCGGCAAGCCGTTCTATTATGAAGAGACCGGGGATACGAAGAGGGATCTCATGACGAATGCACAAAAGATGGCGACGATCATGGAAGATTTCATCAAGGAACATCCCACTGACTGGCTCTGGTTCCAGCATCTCTTCTGGACGCGGCCGGGACGCATTAAGATGTATATGGAGCTGACGGAGGAAGAGAAGAAGCGTTTCGCCCCCGGCATCAGCGAAGACTGGAATGAAACCAGAGGAGGCAAGTCGTGAGCAGAAATAAAAAGAGCATCCTCATCGTACTCGTCATCCTTCTGGCAGTGCTTGGCATCTATTTCCTTTTCAAAGATGACCATCAGGAAAAGGGAAGCGCCAAGTCCGGCGGGCCGGCCATGGAGTTTTCCAACATTGAAATGAAGGAAGACAAGGATGGACAGTCTGTCTGGCGCATCAAGGCGAAGCATGTCACCATGAGCCGGGATAAGAACTCAGCCGACATGGAAGGCATCGAAGCGTATTTCCTGAAAGATGGCAATGAGCTGAAGCTCAATGCCGATCAGGGACACTACGACAGGAAGCAGAAGAAGGTCCATGTCGAGGGGCATGTAGAAGGCACGTCAAGCGACGGCATGGTGCTTCATGCGAAGAACCTGACCTACGATGGCAATACAGACATTCTTTCGACCGATGAATTCTTTACGGCAGAAAAGGATGGCCGCGTACTGACCGCAGAAAGCTTCACGGCAGATCGCGTACTGGAAAAGATCACAGCGAAAGGCCATGCGAGACTGGCAGATAAGGAGGATGCACAGTGAAAACTTTCTATACAGCACTCATGCTGGCAGCCGTAAGTCTGGGTGCGATGGGGACGGCGATGGCCGATGACATCACAGCTGACGTACTGACCTACGACGGCAAGACTAAGGTGGTCAGCGCGAAAGGAAATGTGGTGATTCACGCCAATGAAGGCGCTACCATCACAGGTACGAATGGGGAATATCATTTCGAAGATCGGAGTGCTTTTCTGGAAGGCGGCGTGAAATATGTCAAAGAAGAGAGCACGCTCATCGCAGAGAAAATGTACCTCTATAAAGACAAGACCGCCCGCGGCATCGGCGGCGTGGATTTCGTAGACCATGCGGAGCATCGCGTCCTTCGAGGAGACGACGTGATGTACAATGCGGGTACGGGATTTGGCAAGATCGAAGGCAATGGCTATCTGGAGACGGCGGACGGCAGCCTTTCTGCGCCGCATATCGAAGGCAATCTGAAACAGATCAAGGTCGTTGCGACCGGCGGCGTGAATCTCACCAGCACAGCAAACAACGCAGTGGGCTATGGGGATCAGGCTGTCTATACCCGTTCCGGACAGGATGGTACCGATGGAAAGATGGTGCTTTCCGGCAATGCGTGGGTGAACCAGAATGGCAATACCTTTGAAGGACCGGAGCTTGTGCTCCGTGATGCGGACAAGGTCGTCGAGACGACAGGCCGCAGCACCATCACCATTACGAATACCAAGAGCCCGTCGGACGAAGGCGGAGAGGGAGACTCTCAGCCATCGGTTCCCGCGGGGCCGGTCAATCAGGCGACACCGATCGCCGGACGTCCCGAATATGCAGGAAGCCCGTTAGAAATCAAGGATAACAAATGAAGATAGAAACTCATGATTTGATCAAGCGCTACGGCAGCCGCACCGTTGTCGATCATGTGAATGTAGAAGTCGAGCAGGGCTCCATCGTCGGTCTTCTGGGACCGAACGGGGCAGGCAAGACGACCACCTTCTATATGATCGTCGGCATCATCCAGCCGGATGAGGGCGATGTGACCGTAGACGGGCGTTCCATTTCCGGGATGCCTATCCACCAGCGTCACCAGTTCGGGATCGGCTACCTGCCGCAGGAAGCCTCCATATTCCGAAAGATGACCGTCTGGGATAACCTGATGTCTCTCCTGGAGACTCGCCAGGATCTCAGCGAAAAGGAGAAGGTAGAAAAAGCGGAAGCGCTGCTGGAAGAATTCCATATCACCCATGTCAAAGACACGAGGGGCGATGCACTCTCCGGCGGTGAGCGGCGGCGCGTGGAAATCGCGCGTTCCCTCACGCTCGATCCCTCCTTCATCCTGCTGGATGAACCATTCGCCGGTGTCGATCCTCTGGCGGTCGAGGATATCCAAAGTGTTGTCATGCACCTCAAGACACGCGGCATCGGCATCCTCATCACAGATCACAATGTCCGTGAGACGCTGCGCATCGTAGACAACGCCTACATCCTCTCCGATGGCAAGATCCTGCTTTCCGGGAAGGCAGATGATATCGCTGTGAACCCCACAGCAAGGAAACATTATTTGGGGGAAAATTTCAGCTTATGATTCAAGAAGAAAGACAGGGAGGAAAGTTCTTATGAGACTTCTGGACAAGTACGTATTAAAAGAATTTTTGGCTCCCTTTTTATTTGGCGTTGCCGCCTTCACGGCGATTTTTCTCGGGGCAGATACGCTCTTGAAGATTGCTGGCTTTGTCTCCCAGTATGGGGCGTCTGTGATATCGGCAGTCAAAGTGTTCATCCTCGCGCTGCCGCGCATCATCGTCTATACCTTCCCGATGGCCGTACTCTTAGGCTCGCTCATGTGCTTTTCCCGTCTGTCCGGGGCGAGCGAACTCATCGTCATGCGCACCTCAGGGCAGAGCTTCTTCCGCCTCGCGCTGCCAGTCTTTCTGGTAGCGTTTCTGATCTCCCTCTGCGCTGTGGCCTTCAATGAATACGTCGTGCCGTGGACAAACCGCGAGTATGATTATGTGGTGAATACGGAAATCAAAAAGAACCTGAACCCGGGCGTGACGGATCACGTCGTCATCCGCGATGTGCAGAACGGCAAGATCGCCCACCTTCTCTATGCGCGCCGCTACAATCCGAATACCAAAGAACTGGAAAATATCACCGTGCAGGAATTTGAAGATGAAAAAGTCATCCATGTCGAGAATGCACCGAAGGCTGTCTGGCGGGATGGCGTGTGGCGCATGAGTGATGGGATCATTTACGATCTTACCGGAGAAGGTGTGGAACGCATGATGCATTTCGAAAGTCAGGAAATCCCATATGCCATGTCGCCCTCAGAAATCCCGCGTGAGTCCAAAAAGCTCGATGAAATGACCATCCGCGAACTCCTCGTCACGCAGAAGGCTTACACCGCGGCGCATGCGGATGCGACCGGCGTCATCATGGAAGTGTATCGCCGCTTCTCGCTGCCGATGGCCAGCTTCGTCTTTGCTCTGGTCGGCGCCCCCTTGGGGGTGCAGAAGCAGCGCTCCTCTTCCTCCATCGGCTTTGGCCTCTCCGTGGTCATTATTTTCGTCTATTACGCCATCATGACATTCCTCGAAGCTCTTGGCAAAGGCCACATGCTCCCGCCTTTCTGGGCCGTCTGGCTGCCAAACTTCATCGCCCTCGCCATGGGCTGCCTCCTGATCCGAAGAGCAGATCGGTAGTGTTTGAAGTAACTAGTGACTAGTGACTGGTGACTAGGGACTAGGGACTAAGGACTAGGGATTAGGAGCAAGCGGTGATTGCAATAGCGCAGTTAGGGGAATACTGACTGTCCTGCAAAGGGATCTCTCGCCAACGCTTCTGATGACGACGACGCGAAGCTCTATCAAAATTCCGCGGCGCTTCTGATTTTTATGCGCCGCACCACCATTTCTCATTTCTAATTTCTCATTCGAGCAGAGCTTTCATTCGAAATCCATGGGCGATCCGCCCCATGGGCTAACCCTGAGCCCTGAACCCATTTTTCATCGCAAAGGAGGTTTACTATGTTTATCGGCATATTCATGTTCCTGATCCTGATTGCCATGGGCGGACTGATCGCCTTTTTGGGAGATCGGATCGGATCGAAGGTCGGTAAGAAGCGGATGACGCTCTTCGGGCTCCGTCCGAAGTACACCTCCGTGATCGTGACGATCATTTCCGGTATTCTGATTTCCTTCTTCACCATCGCCGTGCTGGCCGTCGTGAATGAAAATGTCCGTGTCGCCCTCTTCGGTCTCTCCAAACTGCAGAGCGAGATGCAGGATCTGAATCAGGAAATCAAAGTCAAGAATCGCGAGCTGGAGAAGGGCAAGCTGCAGCTTGAAGCGCGCAACAAAGAGTATGAAGACGTGAACCAGAAGGCCGAAGAGACTTCTCGGCGGTTGAATGAAGTCGAAAGGCAGCGCGTCTATATGGAGAGCGAGCTCTCTTCCGTGCAGCAGGCATATGATGAGGCAAAAGCCGGCGTCGAGCAGTCCGCAGAAGACATTGCGGAGCTGGAAAAGATTCGCGAAGAGCTGACAGGAAATATTGCGACACTGAATGAAGAAAAAGAGCAGCTCATCAAAAATATCTATGCGCTGCGTGAAGGACAGGTGGTCTTCCAGGCAGGCCAGGTGCTGACAAGCGTCGTGGTCGATGAAGAGATGGATGAGAATAAATCCAGAGAGGTGCTGAAGAGCGTCCTTGCCGACATCAACGGCATGCTGAAGGAAAGACTGAACATCACTGATGAGAGTGTGAACCTTGTTCGCATGAGCCAGAGGGACTTTGATGAGTCGGTGGCACAGGTCACAGGCGCCAAATACAAAAAGCTCGTCCGTGTCGTTGCCGCGCAGAACCTCATCTTAGGGGAACGTCTCGTGGTAGATTTCGACATCCATGACAATCTTCTCGTCTTCAGACAGGGACAGGTCATCTATAAAGGCGGTCTGGATAAGTACAAAGACAGCAGAAACTATGAAATGCGGGTGCTGCGTTTCCTGCAGGATCTGAATCACTACGCGCAGGCGCAGGGGGTTCTCCCGGATCCGATCACCGGCAAGGTCGGCGTTCTGGACGGACAGGAGCTTGTCGAAGTCATCCAGAAGGTCAAGGAATGCAGCGGACAGTGTGAACTCAAGGTGACAGCACACAGCGATGTCTACACGAAAGGCCCTCTGGCCATCGATGTGGAGGTGCTGCGTCCATGAAGGGTCTCCTCTGCGCCATTGATCCCGGGCGGGATAAGACAGGCGTCGCACTCGTCCATACGGATGGGACGCTCGAAAAGAAATGCATCGTCCGTACAGCGGACTATGAGCAGGAGCTGGCACGACTGCTCATGGGGAAAGATCTCCTTGCGGTAGCCATGGGAAATGGCACGCGCCATGAGGTCATGCAGAAGCGGACGGAAGCCCTTCTTGCGAAGCTCGGACGTGCGATCCCCGTCACGCTCGTCGATGAGAAATACACGACGGAAATGGGGGAGCAGTGGTACTGGAAAGACCATCCTGCCAAAGGTCTGGCGCGTCTGATCCCCAAGGGGATGCGAAGCGTCCCAGTGCCGGTGGATGACTACGTGGCATGGATCATCGGATGCATCTACCTTGGCATCGTCAAAGCGGAAGATGTAGGACATAAAAAAGTGTGAAAGGAGCCCGCGCAGCGGGCTCCTTTTTTGTGGCTGGTGGCTGGTGACTGGTGACTAGGGACTAGGGATAGCCCGTGAGGCGTGTCGCTCCCTCGATTACGAATGAAAATTCTGCTCGAATGAGGAACGAGAAATGAAAGTGGCGGCTTCTCCGTGGATACATATGGGGCGATGCCGGAAAGGAGCATTCAAGTGACTAGCCGCTTGAAGCGCCTAATCCCTAATCCCTAATCCCTAATCCCTAGTCACCCGCTATCAGTCACTGATTTCGCCGCTCCCATTCTTTTGAACTAGGGAACCCGCTACTCCTGCATCGTACCTCTAAAATTTTCTTCTTGACTTACGTTCTTTCATACTATATAATATTTAATCGTAACGGGGCATAGCGCAGTTGGTAGCGCACCTGCTTTGGGAGCAGGGGGTCGCCAGTTCGAGTCCGGCTGCCCCGACCATATGGCTCAGTAGCTCAGTTGGATAGAGCAACCGCCTTCTAAGCGGTGGGTCGTGAGTTCGAATCTCTCCTGGGTCACCAAGACGAAGCACTCTTGCAATAGCAAGAGTGCTTTTTCGATGCAATCCGTATTTTCTAAAAGATGAAAAAAGTTAAAATCCCCTCTTTTCATATCATGATTAATCATGTATAATGAGAAACATGCACTCTAATGCATGCAAAAGTTATGAAATAAATTTATATCTATGAAGTGAGAGATGAAACGATGATTGACTATGCGAAGTACCGAATGAACCAGCTGAATAGTGCCTGTGCAGAATTCATCAGGCAGGAGTCCTCAGGCAGTCTGCTCCTGATGCTCGCGACAATCATCGCGATGGTGCTGGCCAATTCGCCAATGGCAGAGTCCTATGAGCATGCACTGCACCTCTTCGTGGATCTGCCGCTGCTGCCGGACATGTCACTCCTGCACTGGGTGAATGACGGCCTGATGGCGATCTTTTTCCTTGTCGTCGGGATGGAAATCAAAAGAGAGTTTCTTTTCGGCGAACTGAAGTCGCTCTCCGCGACACTGCTTCCTATTGCGGCAGCGGTCGGCGGTATGCTGATACCGGCGGCGCTCTACAGCGTTTTCAATATGGGCGGGCCCACCGCACAGGGCTGGGCGATCCCCATGTCGACCGACATCGCCTTTTCGCTGGGCGTGCTTGCTTTTGTAGCGAAGCGCGTGCCAAGAAGCGTGATCGTCTTCCTGACGGCACTTGCGATCGTGGATGATCTGGGCGGGATCGTCGTCATTGCCCTTTTCTACAGCACATCGATCCAGTGGACGGCGCTCGGCGCAGGCCTTGCGGTGCTCATGGTGATGGCACTCTTTTCCTGGAGAAATGTCCATCATCCGCTGCCCTACGTCTTAGGGGGCGTACTGACCTGGTATGCTTTCTATCAGGCGGGCATCCACCCGACTGTCGCAGGCGTTCTGACAGGCTTTTTGATCCCCGCAGGCACGGAAAACACCCAGCACTCTCATCCGCTCCACCTGTGGGAACACAAGCTCTCCCCGTGGTCGGCATTCCTCATCATGCCGATCTTTGCACTCGGTAATGCCGGTATTTCCATGACAAGCGAAAGCTTTGCCTCCCTCGCTTCCCCGATCGGCCTTGGCATCATCGCCGGCCTCTTTTTGGGAAAACCTCTCGGTATTTTCACGACCGTTTTCCTGATGGTGAAGCTGGGCATCGCCAAAAAACCGGAAGGTGCGAAGTGGATGCACTACTTAGGAGCGAGCATCCTGGCAGGTATCGGCTTCACGATGTCCATCTTCCTCGCCTCGCTCTCCTTCGCAGATCCTGCAGAGCTCACCTCTGCAAAGGCAGCGATCGTGACAGCGTCCATCCTCTCGGGACTTGTCGGTTCATTCGTATTCAAGATCAGTGAGAGTAAAGCGTAAATCAAAAAACGTCCTCCGAACGGGGGACGTTTTTTGATTTGAGGTTAAAGTAAGTCTGCTGGGCGTATCGCCCTTGGATCTGTTTGAAAGTCTCGCTTGAATGAGAAATGCGAAATGGTTGTGCGGTGCATAAGAATATAGAAGCGCCGCGAGTTTTGGATCAGCAGTACTCTCGTATCGTCATTCCGACCGAAGCGGAGGAATCTTTTTCGTTGGCTGTATGACGCAGGATTGTTGGATGAGGAAAACCGGGAAATACCGTGCGGCAGGGAAGTGCAAAATCCAGTGTATCATGCATGCGGTTATTCGAAATGATTTATCAGAGGAATACAACAAAGATCCCTCGACGTCGCTCGGGATGACGATACGATAAAACGTCTGGTCAGAAGTTAGAAATCCGAAATCTAAAGTCTGATGTCTCCCAGTCTCCCAGTCTAATTCCTAATCCCTGGCTCCCAGCACCCCCATGACATCTTCCAATGTATGTGCGACGTGGAGATTTTTCCAGTCTTCTCTTTCGAGGAAGCCGGCTTCCGCCCAGGCGTCGATCTGTCCGAGGAGACCATCGTAAATATGCTCAATGTTGCAGATGATGATGGGGGGCTGGGCGAGTGGATCGCCATAGATGTGCCGCTGGTTCGCCGTATCGGCGAGCTCTTCAAGCGTGCCGATGCCGCCGGGAAGGATGAGGAAGGCGTCTCCGAGGGAGATCATCTTCTGCTTGCGGATGGTCATGTCCGGCACTTCGATGAGCTCCGTGAGACCGCGGTGCGCCTGCTCTTTCGCGATGAAGACTTCCGGGATGACGCCCGTCACTTTGCCGCCGGCAGCCATGGCCGCGTCAGCGCAGATGCCCATCAGCCCGACTGTGCCGCCTCCGTAAATCATGTGGAAATGATTCTTTCCCAAGGCCTCTCCCAGCTCGCCCGCAAAGGCAGCGTAGGCCGGATCATTTCCGAAATGGGAGCCGCAGTAGACTACGATATGTTCATATGACATAGATGTTCCTCCTTTTCTGTATTGTAGCATAGAAGAGGACGGTTGGCATTGGAATGAGGAACTCGGAGCATCGAGTGACTGGTGACTTACATCCCATTTTCGGGCATCGCTTCCTGTGTATTGCTTGCGAAGCCGAAACCATTATTCTGCATTCCTGATTCCAATGATACGTAAAGCCATCATTTCTCTGCATGAAAAATCACAAAAGGGTATAAAAATAATGCATCATGATACACACGGGAACGTGGTAAAAAAGTTGCCCATAAACACTAAGAAAAATAGGATAAAAATTATTGACATCGGAGGCAGTCAATGATATAATTCCAATGTTGCGTGGATTTAGTGTGCTGAAAAGCAGGTGAGAACGTATGACACTGGAAGAACTAAAGAATTCAGACTTCGTGGTAGGAATGAAGGAAACGGAAAGAGCGATCGAGAAGAAGGAAGCCTCTGCCGTATTTATTGCTTCAGACTGTGACGAACGGATTTCTGCTCCGCTCCTTTCTGCGTGTCAGGCGTCTGACATTCCTGCCATTCAGGAATTCACCAAGAAGGAAATCGGCCGCGCGTGTGGCATCAAAGTGAAAGCCGCTGCTGCCGCTGTCCTGAAGAAATGCTGATTTCATCCGCGTTTCCTCAAAATCCTCGGTAATATCCAGCAAGGCTCTGCCTTATTGGATCAATTATAAATTTACCCTTATAGAAAGGAGGTGCCCATTTTGCCGACAATCAATCAGCTGGTTCGTAAAGGCCGCCAGACTCTGGCAGTCAAAGCGAAGACCCCGGCTCTGAAACAGTCCCCACAGAAACGTGGTGTCTGCACAAGAGTTTACACCGCTACCCCGAAAAAGCCAAACTCCGCTCTTCGTAAAGTAGCTCGTGTACGCCTGACCAACGGAATCGAAGTTTCTGCTTACATTCCTGGTGAAGGCCACAACCTGCAGGAACATAGCGTAGTCCTCATCAGAGGCGGCCGTGTTAAGGATCTTCCAGGTGTTCGTTACCACATCATCCGTGGCGCTCTCGATACCGTAGGTGTATCTGGACGTCAGCAGTCCCGTTCTAAGTACGGTGCTAAGAAAGACAAGAAATAAGATTTCCTGTCAACCAAGTTTTATGTGATTAACTAACATCTATATAAGGAGGAACTAACAATGCCGAGAAAAGGTGCTGTTCCGAAACGTGACGTGCTGCCGGATCCCGTGTATGGAAACAAGACAGTCACTCGTTTCATCAATAAAGTAATGCTTGACGGCAAGAAGGGTGTCGCAGAATCCATTGTATATGGCGCATTTGACATCTGCCACAGCAAGCTCAACAAAGAACCGATCGAAATTTTCGAACAGGCTCTGAACAACGTAATGCCAGTCCTCGAAGTTCGTGCTCGTCGTGTCGGCGGCGCAAACTATCAGGTACCGGTAGAAGTAAGAGCAGACCGTCGTCTGACTCTGGGTATCCGCTGGATGGTCAACTATGCCCGTCTGCGCAGCGAACGTACCATGGAAGAACGTCTTGCAGGTGAACTGATGGACGCTTTCAACAACACTGGTGCTGCTGTAAAGAAGAAAGAAGATACCCATAAAATGGCTGAAGCAAACAAGGCTTTCGCTCATTACCGCTGGTAATTTTAATAAGGAGAAAAAATCGTGGGCAGAGAATTTCCGCTTGAAAAAACAAGAAACATCGGCATCATGGCGCACATCGATGCAGGTAAAACCACAACCACGGAACGTATCCTGTATTATACCGGTGTAAACCATAAGATCGGTGAAGTTCACGATGGCGCTGCTACCATGGACTGGATGGAACAGGAACAGGAACGTGGTATTACCATTACCTCCGCTGCTACCACCTGCCACTGGAAAGGCTACCGCGTAAACATCATCGATACCCCAGGGCACGTAGACTTCACTGTAGAAGTTGAACGTTCTCTGCGCGTACTCGATGGCTCCGTAGCAGTATTCAGTGCGAAAGACGGCGTTCAGACCCAGTCTGAAACCGTTTGGAGACAGGCAGACCACTATCATGTACCGCGTATCGCATTCATCAACAAAATGGATACCATCGGCGCGGATTTCCTCCATGCTGTAAAAACCATGGATACCCGTCTCCATGCTAGAGCTATTCCGATGCAGCTGCCGATCGGCGCTCAGGATTCCTTCACCGGGATCGTTGACCTGCTGACCAGACAGGCTGAAATTTATGACAGCGATGACGGCAAACAGTACCATGCGGCACCTGTTCCGGCTGAACTCGCTGACGAAGTAGAAGAACTCCGCGAAAAGATCGTCGAAACTGCAGCAGAAGGCAGCGATGAACTGATGGAAAAATACCTCGAAGGTGAAGAACTCACCATGGAAGAAATCAAGGCATCTCTGCGTCAGCAGGTTCTTGACTGCAAACTCTTCCCGGTATTCTGTGGTTCTGCATACAAGAACAAAGGTATCCAGATGCTGCTCGATGCAGTACTTGACTACCTGCCGTCTCCGCTGGATGTTCCTCCGGTCAAAGGCACGACCCTTGACGGCGAGGAAGTCACCCGCGAAGCATCTGACAGCGCGCCAATGGCTTCGCTGGCATTCAAGATCATGGCTGACCCATTCGTTGGTAAACTGGCATTCTTCCGCGTTTACTCCGGTATCATGAACCAGGGCACCTACGTTCTGAACTCCACCAAAGGAAAGAAAGAACGCGTTGGCCGTATCCTTCAGATGCATGCAAACCATCGTAAGGAAATCGACTGTGCTTACTCCGGCGATATCGCTGCAGCAGTCGGCTTCAAGGACGTCACCACAGGTGATACCCTTTGCGATGTAGATCATCCGATCATCCTCGAAAAAATGGAATTCCCGGATCCGGTTATTTCCGTTGCTGTTGAACCAAAGACCAAAGCTGACCAGGAAAAGATGGGCAATGCTCTTCAGAGACTGGCAGAAGAAGATCCGACCTTCAAAGTACACACCGATCCAGAATCCAACCAGACCATCATCTCCGGCATGGGCGAACTCCACCTCGACATCATCGTCGATCGTATGAGACGTGAATTCAACGTAGACTGCACCGTAGGCAAACCGCAGGTTGCTTATCGTGAAACCATTCGTAAATCCGTTGAATCCGAAGGTAAGTTCATCCGTCAGACCGGCGGCCACGGCCAGTACGGCCACTGCTGGCTGCGCCTCGAACCGATGGAACCGGGCAAAGGATTCGAATTCGAAAACGCTGTCGTTGGCGGCGTCATTCCAAAGGAATTCATCAACCCGATCCAGACCGGCGTAGAAGCAGCTCTGGAAGACGGTGTTGTAGCTGGTTATCCGATGGTCGATATCAAAGTTACCGTCTATGATGGTTCCTATCATGATGTCGACTCCTCTGAAATGGCATTCAAAGTGGCAGGCTCCATGGCATTCAAAGATGGCGCGAAGAAAGCTGATCCAGTTCTCCTCGAACCATACATGGCAGTCGAAGTCGACGTACCGGAAGAATACATGGGCGACGTTATCGGCGGCCTGAACTCCCGTCGCGGACGTATCGACGGCATGGAAACCGAAAACGGCGAATCCAGAATCAAAGGCTTCGTTCCGCTGTCCGAAATGTTCGGTTATGCAACCGGCCTGCGCAGCTCTACCCAGGGCCGCGGCACCTTCACCATGACCTTCGATCATTATGAAGAAGTTCCGAAAGCTATTTCTCAGCAGATCACTGAAGAAAGACTCGGAAAGAAATAAAATTTTATTAAGGAGACCTCAAAATGGCAAAAGCTCATTACGAAAGAACCAAGCCGCATGTTAACATCGGCACCATCGGCCACGTCGATCATGGTAAAACGACTCTGACCGCTGCTATCACCAAAGTTCTGGCTGAAGAAGGCAAAGCAAACTTCCTCG
>UQQQ01000036.1 GCA_900543165.1 uncultured Dialister sp.
CAAGGATCGAGGAGCTGGCAGCAGACGGGGAATATGCGGAATCCGTAAAGAAACTAGGTTGTTTCCTAGGTATTAAGACACATACGGCACTGTCAGTTGTAGTAGCATGAGAAGTACCATCAGGGGCGTTCCACTGTCAAGGGTGCTTCGCACCGCTTCGCGGCTAAAGCCCTTGACAGTGGAACACCTCTGATGGTGTTAGAAGACTGGCCGAAATCGAAGATTTCAGCCAAAATCAACTGAATATTTGACGGTATCTAAAAGGGGTCGTGGGTCACTGAAAGGTCTGAGTAATTTGCGATACATTTCTTGTGCGCATGTGCAAACATGATCCACCCTATTAGATAGCAAAGCTCTCGGCGAAACCATTAGCCTGTTGGTAACCAATCCACGTATAACAGAATGGCCACCTGCCGGAGACTGTTAAATCCAGGACCCTTTTTAGATGCCGTCAAATAGAAGGAAGCGAGTGTGGGGGCGCAAATTCCCGCTTGACAAAAGTCACTTCATAACAGAAATGAGAAATGCGAAATGGTGGTGCGGCGCATAAAAGTATAGAAGCGCCACGGAGTATAAATAATGGCGATGCCCGAAAGAAATATTCAAGTCACCAGTCACTAGTTACTCGAGGCTCCTAATCCCTAATCCCTAGCCACCAGTCCCCAGTCCTTATTTCCCATCCATCGATCCCGAGCGGAACCCCTCAAGGTCCATGGTCACGTAGCGGAAGCCGAGCCCATGAAAACGCGCGATGACCGCCTCTCGATTTTCCAAAAGTTTTGCCAGCTGCTCGGGGAGCACCTCGATGCGGGCGATATCCCCATGGCAGCGCACGCGGAACTGCGGAAAGCCCAGATCAAAGAGAAACTGCTCGGCCGCTTCAACCGCGCGGAGCTTCTCCTCCGTGATCTTCGTGCCATAGGGGAAACGAGTCGCCAGACATGCAAAGGATGGCTTATTCCATGTGGGAAGTCCTTCCTTCTCGGACAGGATGCGGATTTCCTCCTTCGTGAGCTCCGCCTCTTTCAAAGGGCTCACGACGCCCAGCTCAGCGAGCGCTTTCAGCCCGGGTCGATAGCCCTTCGTATCGCTGAAATTCGTCCCGTCAATGATGTAAGCGATCCGGTGTTCCTTCGCCAGCTCCCCAAGAGACAAGAAGAGATAGGTCTTGCACCAGTAGCAGCGATCCTTCGGATTGTCGGCAAAGCCTGGCGCAGCGAACTGATCCCTTTCCACGATCACCTGCCGGATGCCGCGGGACGTGCAGAAATCCTTCGCCTCCGCGATCTCACGCGCAGGGACGGAATTCAGCTTCATCGTCACTGCGACAGCCTTCTCGCCAAGTACCTTGCAGGCTTCATGAAGAAGAAATGTCGAGTCCACGCCGCCGGAAAAAGCGACGGCGACCGAGCCAAGTGTTTTCAAATGTGCCTCAAGCGTTTTCTGCTTGAGAAGAATGCTTTCATGAATCATAGGAGAGTCTCCTTTGTTAGGGTTTAAGGTTCAGGGTTCAGGGTTAGCCCGTGGGACGTGCTGCCCTTTGATTGTGGGTGAAAGCCTCGCGCGCTCTCTAGTTAGGAGTGGTGGTGCGGCACATAAAAATATAGAAGCGCCGCGAGTATATATGGGGCGATGCCCGAAGGTGGCATTTAAGTCACTAGTCACTAGCCACCAGCCACTAGCTACTAGAATCCAGTCACCAGTCATCAGTCACCAGTCACCCCAAAATATACTTCTTTCTTGTCCTGAAAAGCAAGACAGAAAGTCCGACGACCGTGACGAACCAGCTCAGCGGATACACCGTCATAAGGCAGTCGAAGCTGGGGATGGCTGGAAATACGGTCGCCATGTACAGAATGCGGAAACCGCAGATCCCAACGACCGTGATGAGCGCGGGCGCGAGCGAATTGCCAAAGCCGCGGAGATAGGCTGAAATCATTTCGATGGCCAGATTCAAAGGTTCCGCCAGAATGATATAGCACATGCGGGTGACACCATAACCAATGACCATCGCATCGCTGGTAAAAAGCTCCAGCAGTGATGGCGAAAAATACAGGATGGGCGCCCCGATGATGACGCAGACGACCAGATTCTGCGCGGTGGTGATGACCCCGACACGGCGGCAGCGCGCCATGTCGCCTGCCCCGTAGTTCTGTCCGACAAAAGTCGTACATGCCTGCCCGAAGGCATTGACAAAAATATAGCAAAGAATATCCAGATTGAACGCCGCCGCCGACGCCGCCATGACATCAGCGCCAAGGCTGTTGATCGCCGACTGGATCACAATGTTCGACAGGCAGAAAACCGCCGCCTGCACTCCGGCCGGTGTGCCGATGCGAAGGATTTCCCGCAAAATATACAGATCCAAGAGCGATGCTTTGAAACCCAGATGAATCACATGCGTACTGCGAAGCAGGATCGTCACCAGCATGGCGGAAGAGAGAAGCGTCGCACAGGTCGTAGAGATCGCCACAGCTGCCACGCCCTGATGGAAAAAGGCCACCAGCGTGTAGCTGATGATGACCTTGATGACCCCCGCCACCGCCAGACAGAAGAGCGGCGTCTTCGTATCTCCCTGACTTCGGAAGATGGCCGAAGAAAAATTATAGACCAGAATCCCCGGCAGAGCCAGGAAAAAAATGCGCAGATACTCTGCAGAAAGCGGCATGAGCGCATCCGGCACCTGCAGCAGCGAGAGCAGCGGCTCTGCGACAGCTTCGCTCAGACAGGTCATCACGATCCCTGCGGCAAGCGCAAAGGCAAGCGTCGAAAAGACCGCCCGATGGATCCCCTCCCGATTTCCCTTCCCTGTCATTTGGGAAATCACGACATTTGCCCCGATCGAAATGCCGATGAAAAATGTCACGATGAAACTGATGATGGGCGTATTGCTCCCGACAGCCGCCATCGCTTCCTTCCCGACAAACTGCCCCATGATGATGGTGTCGATGGTATTGAACACCTGCTGCAGCATGCCCGTCAATGCCAGAAACAGTGCAAAACGGATCGTCTTCCTTCCGATCGGTCCATGCGTCATATCTATTTTTTTCATATATATCTTTTCATATATACCTCTTACACGGCAGGCGAAGGGCAGACATCGGGGAGGAGGCAGGGAAATCGTCTCTGCGCCCCGAAGCCGCCGGACCGCCTGCAAAAATATATTTCTTATTATAACATTCCTGACAACCTGCCCCGCAAGCGCGCTGCCCCTTGCCAAGGATGTCCATTGGCTCTATGATATAGAGGAACCGTCATTTATGCACATGCCTTTTGGCTATCGAAAGGCATGCCTAAAGAGTGACTAGTGACTGGATTCTAGTAGCTAGGGACTAGTCACTGGTGACTGGTGACTTGAATACGACTTTCGGGCATCGCCCCTATTTATATTGCGGCGCAGTCGCCACTGATTTGCCTTCCCCACGGGGGAAGGGGGACCGCGAAGCGGTGAATCGGGTGCTTTCGTACATCGCCTGCTTGAGACGCTCTTTCCCGCTCTTTTTCATACCGCTTGTGCCCTATCCGCCCCTTCGGGGCACCTTCCCCTCGAGGGGAAGGCTGACGATACGAGAATCGCATTGTCTAAAATGGCGGCGAAGCTGCCAACACAATCCTGAAGTTTGAAAGCAGGAATGAGTGGCTAGGGATTAGGAGCCGCGAGTGACTAGTGACTTGTGACTAGTGGCTTGAATACTACTTTCGGGCATCGCCCTATATATATTTGCGACGAAGCCGCCACCGCACCCCTGAACCCTGGACCCTTGTCCCTTTATTGATTTCCTCTAAGGAGGCCCCATTTATGGATTTGTTCGGACACGAAGATCCGGAAGAATATATCGTCCGCCGCCGGCAGGAGATGGAGCGCCCCACCGGATTTACCACGCACGAAGCGCTGAAGGAAGCCATCACCTCCTGCAGCCGCTGCCCGCTTCGCCGCGAAGGCGGTCTCGGCCCCGTACTCTCCACCGGCCCCGCGGATGCCCCGCTCATGATCGTCGGCGAAGGCCCCGGAGGCGTCGAGGATGACTACGGCGGCCCTCTGATCGGCCCCTCCGGCCAGCTGCTGGACAAAGCGCTCGCCTCTGTCGGCATCACCCGCGACCATGTCTACGTGACAAATATCGTAAAATGCCGCCCGCGCGGCAACCGCACCCCCACCATGGACGAGGGACATTTCTGTGGAAACATCTGGCTTTTGCAGGAAATCGCCCTCGCACGTCCTGCCGTCATCATCGGTCTTGGCAAAGTCGCGCTCCGCTTTTTTCTCGGCCGCGAAGCCGGCATCATCCGCTCCCGCGGTCACTGGATCGATTTCCATGGCATCCCCGTCATGCCGACCTTCCATCCCGCTTACCTTCTCCGCCAGAGCGGTCGCGCACTGGTCGATGCGAAATGGCAGGTCTACTACGACCTCAAAGCCGCCAAGGAACGCGCCGCCTCTCTCCGCCCGGACTGGGTATGGAAGAGCGACACCCCGCCGGATCTTCTCGCCGCGCTCGCCGGAGAAAGAGCGAAACGGCATGGGGGAGAGTGACGAGTGACTGGTGACTGGTGACTAGTAACTGGGGATTGGTAGCTGGAGATTAGGGGCTCCATTTCCCTGTACCACGCTCTCCTTCCACTGGAGAAGCGGAGCAGTCGCTATTCGCCGGCCTTCAAGTATCACCTCATATAAAGGAAACGCTGATTAAATCGCAGAGTCAGATTTTACAAGAATTTTTATACATAGCTTCGTCATAACCCTCCTTAAATAGCTCGCTATTCTCGTCAGGTTATTCCTTGCTATGCATAAAAATTCAAGAGTAAAATCTGACAACGATTTAATCAGCGTTTCCTAAAATCCGCGCGTAGCGCCGCCACCTTCATTTTTCATTTTTCACGCCTACCAATGATTTCTCCACGAAAGGACTTTTATGAATACCATCCTCACCCTTCTCATCGGCCTTGCCATCGGCGGCTGGTTCCTCTACTGCCTCTACCGCATGCTGCGCGGCGCACGCGGCAGAGACTGCGCCAGCTGTCACCTCGCCGGCGGCTTCGACTACAAAAGCGCTGCGCCTGTCAAGCCCGCTGACATGAAGCGCAAAGAAATCGTCACTGACACCGGCCATCTCATCATCGTCGACGAAGAAGCGGCGAAGAGACGCCGCGAACGCATCCGGAAGATGATGGAGAGGAAATGACGGGGGACGGGTGACTGGTGACTGGTGACTAGGAGCCTCTCGTATCGTCATTGAAAGCGTTGCCGAGAAATCTTCCTTGCCGACCGATAAACGATGTATATGTGAACGCAGAAATACGTAGCGCCGACCAAGACCTCGTTTCCCTGCCAGTGCCTATGTGATACTGACCGCAGTGCAGGAAAGATCCCTCGGCTGCGCTCGGGATGACGATACGGGAAAGGGATACCCCCAAAAAGTGTGAAAGCGGGGATGAGTAGCTAGAGATTAGGAGCCTCGAGTGACTAGTGACTTACATACCACTTTCGGGCATCGCCCTATATATATTCGCGGCGAAGCCGCCACCTTCATTCCTAATTTCTCATTCCTAATTCCTCATTCGGGTCGAGCTTTCATCCCCCATCAAGGGGCGGCACGCCCTCGGGACTAACCCTCACCCCTGAACCAAAAAACCGAGTCCCCTTTTGCAAGCAAAAGGGGACTCGGTTTTTTTACAATGTCCGTCCCATATCGACGGCCATCTGCTTGTCTCTTTCCGGCGAACGGCCAGCTATGGTGAGATAGCCGCCAATCATCGCACCGTTAAGACCCGCCGACAGGGCGAAGGCCTGCATGTCGCGGAGTGAATTCTCACGGCCCGCGCACACGCGCATGATGACGTGAGGCAGGATGAAGCGATACATAGCGAACATCCGAAGGATTTCGATCGGCTTCGGAGGCTTATTCTTCCCAAAAGGCGTGCCCGGGATGGGATTGAAAATATTGAGCGGCACAGAGGTGACATGATGCTCACGCAGGGCGAAGGCCATGTCTATCCGGTCTTCATCCGTTTCCCCCAGTCCGAAGATGCCGCCGGAGCAGACCTCCAGGCCCGCCTGCTGGATACGGCGGATGTGCGCTTCCTTTTCCTCATAGGTGTGCGTGGTGCAGATGGAGGGGAAATGGCGCTTCGCCGTTTCCAGATTGCAGTGGATGCGCTGGCAGCCTGCCGCCTTCAGTTCCTTCAGCTGTTCCTCAGTCAGAAGTCCGAGCGAGCAGCAGACGGAGAGCTTCGTTTCTTCCGTGATCCGCTTCACCGCTTCTACGATGGAAGCGAACTGCGCGGGATCACTCTGCCCGCGACCGGAGGTGACGATGCCGAAGCGTTCTGCGCCATAGACCTCCGCCTGCTTGGCTTCGCGGAGCAGATCCTCCGGGCTTCTTAGCGGATACTCTTTGACGCCGGTGTGATACCAGCCCGACTGCGCGCAGAACTTGCAGTTCTCCGTGCAGCGTCCGCTTCTGGCATTCACATCGCTGCAAAAGCGCATCTTGCCGCCGCAGAAGGTCTTCCGGATCTTGTCGGCGGCCGCCATGAGGAAGAAGGGCTCCTCCTTCCCGGCCGCGAAGAGCGTCTCTGCCTGTTCTCTGGAAATGTCTTTCCCCGCGAGCACCTGATCCATACACTGCGTGATGGTTGCTATATGTTCATCCATGATTTGCCTCACAATTTTCTTTCAGGAAAACACAGATTCGGTCTAAGGAAGCACTGATTAAATCGTTGTCAGATTTCATTCTTGGATTTTTATACAGAGCGAAGAATCATCTGACGCGAATAGCGAGCTATTTAAGGAAGATGATGACGAAGCTATGTATAAAAATCCATGTGAAATCCGACTCTGCGATTTAATCAGCGTTTCCTTAACCCTTGCATGATCCCACAAAAAGTATGGCGCAAGGAGTGAAGGTGGCAGCCTTCCCCCTCATCGCATTACACCTGCGGTGCTGTCTGGGTACGGCCAAGGTCGTGAAGCATCGCAATGTCATCCTGCGGATCCGAGCCCTTGCTGGTGAGATAATTGCCGATCATGACGCCATTCATGCCGCCGGCGAGTGCCATGGACTGCAAGCTTCGAAGATTCAGCTGACGCCCGCCGGCGGTGCGGATCTGCGCCTTCGGCAGGACGAAGCGGAACATCGCAAACGAACGAAGGATCTCCAAGGGAGAAAGACGTTCATTGTGTTCATACGGAGTGCCGGGGATCGGGTTCAGCACATTGAGCGGCACCGCATCGATATGCATATTCTTCAGGTGAAATGCCATTTCCACGCGCTGATCCAAAGACTCGCCGAGCCCGAGGATCCCGCCGCAGCAGACGCGGATACCCGCCTTCTGGGCGCGCGCCACATTCTCCGCTTTTTCTTCTGCGGTGTGCGTGGTGCAGACCTCCTTGAAGAAGGACGGCGCGGATTCGATATTGCAATGCAGACGACTGATACCGGCCTCCTTCAGCTGGTACGCCTGTTCCTGCGTGAGGAAGCCGAGGGAGCAACATACCTCGATGCCGACCTCCTTGCGGATCCGACGGATCAGATCCAGGATCTCCGCAAAGTCCTTCGGATTTCTCTGGTCACGGCCTGCCGTGACGATATCGAAACGGGCAGCCCCGGCTTTTTTCGCTCTCTTCGCCGCTTCGATGACCTCTTCCTCCGGAAGGAACTGATAGGTCTTTACCCCTGTATGATAACGGGCAGACTGCGCGCAGAATTTACAGTCCTCCTGACAAGCGCCGCTTCGTGCATTGATGATCGCACAAAGATCGACGCTGCGGCCGGAAAACTTCTGGCGGATCTTATCCGCACACGCCAGAAGAAGCATCGTATCCTCATCCTTCGTGCGGATCAGCGCCTTCGCTTCCTCTTCGGTGATGGCTCCGCCATTCAAAACCTTTTCTGTCCACTTCAAAATCTGTTCGCAGCTGCTTTCCATTGTAAAACACTCCTTTTGTAAAATCCTCCGGCCGCACAGCCGGGTCTTGCCTTTGTCATACCTTACGTGTCATACGTAATAGAAATATTCGTGTTTGACAATGGGAATATTTCTATGCATTTGTTGAGTATTGCCGGTTATTTGGTAAATCGGAAGTGAGGACAGAAATCAGAGGTCTAATGTCTGATATCTAATGTCTAATCCCTAGTCCCTCGAGATTCCTAATCTCTAGCTACTAATCCCTAGCTACTAATCCCTAGTCACCAGTCACTAGTCACTAATCCCTAGTCACCAGTCACCAGTCACTAGTCACTAATACCCAGTCACTCTCAAAGTTTCGGTGTCGTCATGGAACGTCCGAGATCCTCCGTCATACGGATATCTTCCTTCGGATCGCGGCCGCCTGTCGTCAGATAGCCGCCCACCATGATACCATTCAGCCCGCCTGTCAGCGCATACGCCTGCAGGCTTCGCAGGTTCACCTCACGACCGCCGGCGGTACGGATCAGCGCCTTCGGCAGGACGAAACGGAACATCGCAAACGTGCGGAGCACCTCGAGCGGCGGCAGACGCTTATTCGTATAGAAAGGTGTCCCCTTCACCGGATTTAGGATATTCAGCGGCACCGAGTCGATATGCATCTCCTTCAGGTGGAAAGCCATCTCCACCCGCTGATCCAGAGACTCACCGAGCCCGATGATCCCGCCGGAGCACACGCGGATCCCCGCCGACTGCGCGGTATGAATGATATCTTCCTTATCCTCCATTGTATGCGTCGAGCAGATTTCCGGGAAATAAGAAGGCGACGTCTCGATATTGCAGTGGATGCGCGTGATGCCCGCCTCTTTCAGCTGAAGCGCCTGCTCCTTGGAAATCAGCCCCAGCGAGCAGCATACTTCGATCCCCACCTGCTCTCTGATCTTCTTCACAATATCGATGATTTCTTCGAACTCATTCGGATTATCCTGGTTACGGCCGGAAGTCACCAGAGAGAAACGGACAGCCCCGGCTTCCTTCGCCTTCTTCGCTGCCGCCAGGATCTCTTCCTCCGGCAGGAGACGGTACACCTTCGCGCCTGTGTTATACCAGCCCGACTGCGCGCAGAACTTGCAATTCTCCTGGCAATGCCCGCTTCTGGCATTGATGATCGCACAGAAATCCACCGCATTCCCATTGAACTTCTGGCGAATCTTATCAGCCATCGCAAGCAGCAGCATGGTATCCTCATCTTTCGTGCGAATGAGTTTCTTCGCTTCTTCCTGTGTGATTTCACCCCCATCCATAACCTTCTCCGCCAATCTGATGATTTCTGCGCAAGCACTTTCCATGATGATTCTCCCTTTCCTTCATTCCTTCGGGCCACTCGCCCCTTTGAATTGTTACCTTGTAGGTAAGTATAGAATAAACAATCAGCTCTGTCAATCAAGAAAATGGTTGCAGTTGACAATAGGGGGCGGCGGATAGGCTGCCGGCGGCATGCAAGACAGAGGCACTGATGTCTCCCAGTCTCCAGTCACTAGCCACCAGTCACTAGTCACCCCATACACCACAAAACCCCTGACCGGAAAAATTCCGATCAGGGGCTTTACATGTGATTCAGCATTCCTTAGTCAGGCAATTCTTAGTCGATCGTGATCTGACGAGACGTTTCTGCTGGTTTCTCTTCTTCCTTCGGCAGTGTGATGGTCAGGATGCCATCCTTCAGTGCCGCTTTGATACCTTCCTCCTTGATGCCTTTCACCGTGAACTGACGGCTGAAGGAGACAGAAGCACGTTCGCGGCGGATGTAGTGATGCTCTTTGTCATCGGCATCCTTCTTGTCTTCCTTCTTCGCACCCAGAGACAGGATTCCATTTTCATAAGAAATATGGATCTCTTCCTTCTTGAAGCCTGGCATATCGCAAGTGATCTCGTAATGATCCTTCTTATCTTCAATATCGACTTTCGGGACAGCGGTGTAATCCTGATACACCGTCGGCATATCATCATCAAAGAAGTGATCCAGAACCGTATCGCCAAACAGACCATCAAATGGAATCAAACTACGCATATCAAAGACCTCTTTCTTTTTATAATTTTCTTCAGGAGCCCTTTCGGTTCTCCCTTGAACAACTATAGTATAGCACTTTTAGCACTCATGTCAATAGAGTGCTAAATATTTTTTGATTATTTGATTTAAGAGAATGAAAATGCGAAACAGCGTCCGCGGCTGCGCCGATTTTTAGACGATGCTATCCTCGTATCGTCAGCCTTTCCCTATGGGGAAGGTGCTCCGAAGGGGCGGATAGGGCACCGGCGGTATGCAAGACAAAAGCGCTGATGTCTCCCAGTCTCCCAGTCTCTTAGTCCCTAGTCCCTAGTCCCTAGTCACCAGTCACCAGTCACTAGTCCCCGGTCAGCTCGATACATTTGTGACCGTGATGGCGCGATGCCCCTCATTCTCTTCGCTTGTGTACGTGATCCGCACCGTCCGCTTGTACCCGCCATCTGCGTCCGATGCCGTAGAGGTCACTGTCCCCTCCGTGCGGGATGCCGACGTATCCGTCACCGTCACCTTGACCCGCCGTCCATTCACCGAGAGCGTGAATCTCTGATTTCCCATCGTCCCCGCCTTCAGCCGCCCGAGTGCCACATTCGCCCCGCTCTCTGCCGCGTACACCGAAGACAGCCCCTGCTGATAGAGGTACGCCTCCGATGCCGTGCGGGAGACATAGTAGAGCGCCCCCGCAGATAGCGTCACCAGCATAGAAAAAAGAAGCAGCAGGCACAGCGTCATGGACCCTTTTCTCCTATTCATAGCGCTGCCCCTTCCTGTAGAAATCTGCATACGAGAGAAGGCTCGTGCGGAAATCCATCACTTCTCCCGACGCGCGATGCAGGAGTGAGAAGGAGATCGCAAGCGATCCCTCCCCACTCTTGACAAAGAGCGGCCCCTCCTCACAAGTCAGTGCGTACTCTTCCTTCCCCGATGTCGTCCCCGTCACCGGCTCCGTCGTCATCCCGTACACATCGAGCTTCAATTTCTCCTGATCCAGAAAGAAACGATACTTCTTCTCCTCGCCCGACTGGTTATACGCGTAATAGCTGTAGGTATCGCAGGAAATCGAAGAAGCTGTCTCCCTCTTGAGAGCATTGCGGAGCTGCTCGGTCATGAAATCCATGGCATACAGCCCCTCGCCCGCGATCCGCGAACGCTTCGCCATGAGATCCGCCGCACGAACCGCCTCCGCCGCGAAGGGATAGAGCGCCGCGGAAAGCGATGCGATCAGGAAAAGCGCGATCAGCGCCTCGAGAAGGATATATCCGCGCCTCTTCATGCTCCGCCTCCCTTCATCGCCCTGACATGGAAACACCGCGTCTTTCTCTTTTCCCTATTATAACAAAAAGGCGATGTGAAATAACGATCATCTCATTTTCGCGTTCAATCTGCCGCGGGGGACTTGCAGCTCTCATAGGAGTGACCGGGAAACCTTATCCCAGCTGTCTTTCATGCCATACACCCTATCCGCCTCTGCGGGTAATGCTATTAAGTTAAGCGGCAGAACGTTCTTGGCTCCCCGACGGGGAGAGGGGGCTGCGCAGCGGTATTACATGAAAGTGTTGAAATATCGATAGCATCGGACCATTCAACATAGCACGCTATACCGCTAGCATACCCCATCTCGCTACGCTCGAAATGGCGTCTCACTGGATTTTAGCGTCGCTTCGCTCCTAAAAATCCAGTTCGCTTGCACATATTGCCTTCGGCACTTCCCCCGAAGGGGAAGCAAGACGTTACGTAGCTAACGATTTCCTTAACTTAATAGCATTACCCTAGGGAAAGCTGCGATACAAGAATACCATCTTCTAAAAAAAAGGCGGCAAAGCTGCCACGAGAGCCCTGAACCTTGAACCCTGAAACAAATGAAAGCAAAGTAAAAAGAGGCTGTGAAGAAATGGGGATTCATTTCTTCACAGCCTCTTTTGCATTTCATTCTTAGATCCTTAGAATACTTCTTTGATGACGATGGTCTGTTCACGGTTCGGGCCGACGGATACGATGCCGATCGGTACGCCGATGAGCTTGGAGATGCCTTCGAGGTATTCCTTGCAGAGAGCCGGAAGCTCATCATAGCTTCTGATATCGGAGATCTTCTGTTTCCAGCCTTTGAAGGTCTTGTAGACCGGGGTGATCTTTTCAAGGAATTTCAGGTCAGCCGGATATTCTTCGACTTCCTTGCCTTCATATTCATAGCCGGTGCAGACTTTGATTTCTTCCATATCATCCAGAATATCCAGACGGGTGATCGCGAGGTAATCGAAAGAATTCAGCTCTGCCGCATAACGGACAGCGCGGGTATCGAGCCAGCCGATACGACGCGGACGGCCGGTGACTGTGCCGAATTCATGCGCGGTATTTCTGAGGTAGTCGCCTGTCTCATCGAGCAGCTCGGTCGGGAACGGGCCCTGACCGACACGGGTGCTGTACGCCTTCACGACGCCGAAGATATTCTGCATGTTGTGCGGTCCGATGCCAGCGCCGATGCACGCACCGCCAGCCGTCGGATGAGAAGAAGTGACGAATGGGTAAGTCCCGTTATCACAGTCAAGCATGGATGCCTGCGCGCCTTCGAAGAGGACATTCTTGCCTTCCTTCACCAGCTTCTGCACGGTGTAGTTCGTATCCTTGACATAAGGACGGAGCTTTTCCGCATAGCCGAGGTAGTCAGCGAGCATCTGCTCATAGTCGAAGCCCTCCATACCGTAGAGCTTTTCGAGAAGCATATTCTTCTGATCGACATTGTATTTCAGTTTTTCCGCAAAAGTTTCCTTATCCATCAGGTCACAGATGCGGATGCCGATACGGTTGATCTTGTCGGCATAGCACGGTCCGATGCCATTCTTCGTGGTGCCGATCTTGCGGCTGCCTTTTCTGGACTCCTCCGCTTCATCGAGACGGATGTGGTATGGGAAGACCACCTGTGCACGAGTGGAAATCTGCAGATGCTTCGCATCGATCCCCTGCTTTTCCAGATTTTCCATTTCCTCCAAAAGACTCTTCGGGTCGACAACGACGCCGGTGCCTACGATGCAGATGGTACCGGGATACATGATGCCGCTCGGCATGAGACGCAGCGGATACGCTTTGCCCCCGGTCACGACCGTGTGACCCGCATTATTTCCGCCCTGGGAACGGACAACTACATCTGCTTTCGCCGCAAGATAGTCTACGATCTTGCCTTTACCTTCATCGCCCCACTGGGCACCAATTACCATTGCTGTTGCCATGATTCATTCTTCCTTCCTGTGACGGAATTTTTTCCTCAGACAGATGAGAGAGGAAATCAAAATCTGTACGTTTTACATTTTTTCGCACAAGTACATTTTTATTATATCATATAGAGGAAGAAATGAGGAATTAGGAATTAGAAGTGGCTGGTGGCTGGTGACTGAAATGCCACCTCACACTCTCGCCCCTTCCTCTGGAAGGGGCTGCCTGGCGTAGCGAGACGGGGTTGGCTCCCCTGTATGTTGAAAATACATTTCCCCGTATCGTCATCCCGAAAGTTTGAAAGCAGGAATGAGTAGCTAGGGATTAGGGATTAGGGATTGGGGATTAGAAATCTCAAGTGACTAGTGACTTGAATACCACTTTCAGGCACCACCATTTCTCATTTCTCATTCGCGCCGAGCCTTCATCCGCCATCAAGAGGCACACCACGGGCGTGCCTCATCCCACCTTGAACCCATCATGCGTTATCTGTTACAATAGATAAGATAAATTGATAATAAAAATGTTGCCGAAGAAGGCTCCCTCCGGTTTGACGTTTTGAAAAACGCCTATGCGCATCACGCCTTGCCCCCGATGGAAAACGTCGCTTGTCAGGCTGTGTTTGCCAGAACAAATGGGGCATTCGCCATCAAAGGGCTGCACGGCCCAAGGGCTAACCATAGCCACCATTCCCCGTGACTAGTCACCAGCCACTAGCCACCAGTCACATTTCACACACAGAAAGGTCCCCCCTATGTTCCTACATGAAATCATGAAAGGCGCCGATCCATCCCATCTGGCCTTCACCGGTGATATCGACGTCACCTACGGCGCACTCGAAGACGCCATCCACCGCTATCGGAATGCCATTTACGCACTGGGTGTCCGCGAAGGCGAGCGCGTCAGCCTCTACTCCGCGAACTGTGCCGAATTCGTCTACGCCTTCATGGCCGTCGTAAGCCTCGGCGCGATCATCGTCCCCGTGAACAACTCCCTCGTAGACCGCGAAGTCGACTACATCCTGAAAGACTCCGGAAGCACCCTCCTCATCACAGACACCCCCATGGACGTCTCCGTCCCTTCGATTTCCATCGAAGAACTGGATGAGAAATCGCACGAACCGCTCCCCGAAGCCCCTGCTTTCCCGAAAGCCCTCACCGAAGACGACGTATGCGCCCTGATCTACACCTCCGGCACCACCGGCAGCCCCAAAGGCGCCATGCTGACACACAAAAACCTCGTCAGAAACGTAGAACAATTCACCGCGCGCATCATCTTCAAACCGGAAGACAAAGTCCTCTGCGTCCTGCCGATGTTCCACTGCTACGGCATGACCACCATCGTCCACGGCAGCCTCTACGCCCACTCGACCATCGTCATCCTGCGCTCGCGCACACCCTCGGAAATCATCAATACCATCGTGAAATACGACGTCACCATCGCCATCATGGTCCCCCCGATGTACAACCTCCTCGCGCGCAAAGGCGACTCCTCCCTCATGAAGACCGTCCACACCTTCATCTCCGGCGGCGCCTCCATCCCGCAGCCCGTCGCGCAGGCCTTCTTCATGCGCTACAAACACCCCGTACAGGAAGGCTACGGCCTCACCGAAGCCTCCCCCGTCGTCTGCGTCCTGCCGACCGCCAAACCCAAGTACCTGACCAGCGGCCCCACCATCCCCGGCGTCGAAGCCATGATCTCCGTAGAAATGAACGGCCCCTACATCCCCGGCACCGTCGGTGAGCTCCTCGTCCGCGGCGACAACGTCATGAAAGGCTACTGGAACAAGCCCGAAGAAACCAAGAAAGTCCTCACCGAAGACGGCTGGCTCCACACCGGCGACCTCGCCTACATGGACGAAGACCGCTACATCTACATCGTCGACCGCCTGAAAGACCTCATCATCGTGAACGGCGAAAACATCTACCCCGGTGAAGTCGAAGACTGCATCTACGAAGTCGAAGGCGTCGGAGAATGCGCCGTCGTCGGCCAGCCCGATGCCCTCCGCGGCCAAGTCGTCTGGGCCTACGTCGTCATGAAAGAAGGCTACACCTTCGACGAAAACAAAATCCGCAAATACATGATGAAAAACATCGCCAGCTACAAGATCCCGAAACGCTTCATCCCCATGGACGCACTTCCGAAAAATGCCACCGGCAAGATCCTGAAACGCGCCCTCCGCGACAGCTAGGGAAACGCCTCCGCTTTTGCGGGGGCGTTTTTGATAGGCAAAAACATCGGGTGACTAGGGATGAGTAGCTAGGGATTAGACTAGAAGACATCAGACATCAGACATCTGACATCTGACTCCTATCCTCCATCCTTCGGGCATCGCCCCGTTTCGTCATCCTAAGCGGAGAGAAACGTCGTATGTGAGATAACGAGTGCCAGAACAGCTATGACCCGAGCCATCGATCGCGGCGAAGCCGCCACAACAACCCCGAACCTTAAACCTTAAAAGCAGGGATGGGGTTTACGGAACTCCTCCCCCCCTGAGCAGCCCCTTAGAGAAGGGGCGCGCCAAAGGCGCAGGGTGGATCCTCGCGGCGGTTTGAAAACCAATGTGAGTATCCATCCCTCACGCATGTCATCCCGCGCGCAGCCCTTGATCTTTGCTGCACTGCGGTTAGCATCACTCATTCACCTCTACGGAAACAACGCCTTGGTGCTGCCTTTCCCCGCTTTCAAGCACACATCGTTGATCCGTCTGCAAAGAGGATTTCTCGACTTCGCTCGAAATGACGATACACCATTCGAGCAGAGCTTTCATCCACAATCAAGGGACGGCACACCCATGGGCTACCCCCCTCATCTATGCTACAATAGAGAAAAACCATCCATTCCCTGAAAGGAGCCCCCCATGATCCACGATTTCATCTACCATAACCCCACCAAAGTCTACTTCGGAAACGGCATGCTCACCCACCTCTCCGAAGAAATCAGCCGCCTCGGCAGCCGCGTCCTCCTCATCACCGGCGGCAGCTCCGCCAAAAAGAGCGGCCTCTTCGACAAAGTCCTCGCAGAAATCAGCAAAGCCAATGTCGACTGCTACGGCCTCTCCGGCGTCAAGCCAAATCCCGAGATCGGCCTCGTACGCGAAGGCATCCGCCTCGCATGCGAAAAACGCCTGGACCTCATCCTCGCCCTCGGCGGAGGCTCCGTCCTCGACACCGCCAAAGTCATCGCAGGCAGCGCCCCCTACGACGCCGACCCCTGGGACCTCATCCGAAGCCGCGCCGCCATCGACACCGCCCTCCCCCTCATCACCATCCCCACCATCGCCGCGACCGGCTCCGAAATGAATGCCAGCGCCGTCATCACCAACCCCGAGACCGAAGAAAAATACGGATGGACCGCCCAGGCCTTCCGCCCCTCCATCTCCTTCCTCTGCCCCGAAAACACCTACACCGTCCCCGCCTATCAGACCGCCTGCGGCTCCGCCGACATTCTCTCCCACATCATGGAAGTCTACTTCCAGAAAGAAGAGACCTTCCCCGCCACCGAAGCCTACATGGAAGCCATGATGCGCTCCGTCATGAAAGACGCCCCCATCGCCATGGCCGACCCCGCCAATGAAGATGCCCGCGCAAACCTCCTCTGGACCGCCTCCTGGGCCATCAACGACTTCATCGACAGCGGCCATTCCGTCTCCTGGACCTGCCACGGCATCGAGCACGAACTCTCCGCCCACTACGACATCACCCACGGCCTCGGCCTCGCCATCCTCACCCCCGCCTTCCTCACCTACGTCCTGGATGAAACCACCGCCCCCCGCATCGCCCGCTTCGCCGTAAGCGTCATGGGCGTCTCCCCCAAAGGCAAGGACACCATCAAGATCGCACAGAAAGGCATCAAACGCCTGCGGAAATACTTCAAGAAACAGCTCCGCCTCCCGACCACCCTCACAGAGATCGGCATCGACGACACCCGCTTTGCCGAAATGGCCGAAAAGACCATCGCATGGAAGGGCGCCAAAGACGGCCTCCTCCACGGCTTCGTCAGCCTCTCCGCCAAAGACCTCGAAGAGATCTACCGCCTCGCCCTGTGAGTACCCGCCGCCGGTAAACCTCACCGCCCATAAAACCCCGACCAAAGGAAACACACAAAAGGAGAAAACAAGCCATCAAAAAAGCCCCTGCCAAAGGGGCTTTTTTGAAATACATCCGTTTTCGGGGATCACAGGCTTCTTAGCTTCTTCTGCCGCAGTTTCCTTACCAGCTGCGGTTCTTTTCCCTTTCTGCCCCCTTCACAAGCGGTTCTGTCCTTGTCATTTTTGCCCTGATGGGCGGCAGCGTATCAGTTTACCTATATCCAACATTGAGCTAAAACATTGCTATTTGCACAAAGGAAAAGAGCATAGTATCAGTTTACCTATATCCAACATTGAGCTAAAACCCCTGCAGGTCCTGCCCTGCATGCGTCAGGGTATCAGTTTACCTATATCCAACATTGAGCTAAAACCTTAAACTCATTCTACCTCATTTTTCTCTATAAGACCAGCATTTCCTGACAACCGGTCTCTTTCTCTGCAATGGTCGGCTTTCCGAGGAGGATCTGCATCGCAGCATACTGCTTTTCCGTCACCATGAGAGCGCGCACCTGCCCTTTGCCGGGCAGATGCCGTTTCACGATGCCCAACATATGCTGGGCATCATCCCGACTGCCGGCGATACGGACATAGACGGAATACTGGAGCATATCATAACCGGCATTGAGCAGATATTTCCGAAACTGCATATATGCCTTCCGTTCGACAGATGTGCCCGTAGGCAGGTCAAAAAAGATGATGACTCTCATGATTCGTGACATTCTGCTTTCATCGCCTCAAAAAGTGTTGCGGTAATGGTCGGTATCCGAAGCAGCTCCACCGATTCCTTTTCGATCGCCGAGGTATACTGCTTCACATAGCGAGCCATCACATTTCTGATCTTCATCCGGCATCCATCATAGTCCATCTCCTGATTCAGCAGATTCACCAGACTTCTCCGCTGCTGGCTGGTGAGATCGCCTAAAAGCTCTTCATGATGCAGGTCGACCCACATGTCCACCACAGGGCGGAAAGGCTCCATCAGGTCATCGCCCAGATTGAAGGCATTGCCATAGCCAATATGGTGGATCCCGATGAGCGGATAATACCCGAAGGTGTACAGCGTCTTGATCATGGCCGTCCGCAGGATGGTATACCCGTAGTTCATCGCATGATTGATGCCATCATCTTCCATTCGCACGAAGCCATCCCCGAAGAAGTGCCGGAAATAGAGCTTGGCGCCGATGCCCTCTCGATTTCCCGCATCCCCCTCTTCCACTTCGTCAGCCAATTCCATCAGGCGATGATACGCATCCATGTCCCCTGTACAAAGGCGGAGCGTTTCTGCCTGATTGGCGAGTTTTCCCTTGACGATTTTGTCCCACAAGGCATCCTTCCGTCCTTGCGTCATCCCCATCTGTTTTGTCACCACGCGATACGGCGCATAATGGATCAGCTCCGGATAGATCACGGCAGACGGCAAATGCTTTTCGTTGCAGATCACGATATGAGCGCCTGCCGTACATAGCGCATTGATGGCTGCCGTTGTGACCACAGCCTTTAGATTATCTAAAACAATGCAGTAGATGTCATCGATGGGGACGGGGATCCTTCGCCCCTGTTTCTCGATCTGCAGCACTTGATGTGCGACACTCAGTCGTTCTCCTTCTTCGATAAGCAGTGTGCGAAACATGGGTATCCCGCCTCCCCTTCCTTGACCGCTCCGGACTTGCATCCATTTAAGCTGATGGCATATTTGAAGACTCCGGCTTTATTCCCAATACTGATCGGTTTTAAGGCATTGGTATTCTTGACCTTTATACGCAATACTCCTTGATTGATGCTGTATACATTTTGATAAGTCCCTTCATAAACGATCTTCCCTCTCTTTTCTACTTCGATATATTCACCTGGGAACAGGTACATCCCATGCCTTGCATAGTCCGCCGGACGTACACCATCCTTCAGATAGAGCTTCCCCTCATAAGAGATCATATCGACAAATCGCAGCCCCCATATTTTGGTCTGTCCTTTGCTGTTTGTATACACTTCGACACAATAATACTTCGGCACTCCGAGTATGCTGTAATTCGTCTCATTGATCCTCTTCTTGTAGTAATTGGATACCGGCATCCCCTTGATCGACACTTTCCGTACCGGCTGTCCGTTTGTCGTCCGGAATACGTCCAGATGCTCTTTTTCCATGTAGTCTTTGACGGTTTTTACGTCCTTATTCTCAAATGCTTTTTCCAGTGCTTCGATCAGATACCCATCTGACGTATACAGCTTCGGCAGCTGCTCTCGTTTCAGCTCTTCCACTTTCGAACGACTTATTTTATACTGGATTCCATTTTCTTCCACGAGCCGGATCGGATTCGAGTCCGCGATTTCCCCGCGGAATTTCCTTTCCACTTTCATGGATACATAAGGGAGATGAGATCTCACCACAAACGCAGCGCCTTCATAGTACATCTCCGTCTCTGCTCTATACTCTTCTTCGCTCCGTGTTTCTCCTTCCGGATTTCCCAGACGCAAGTCAACTTCTCTCCCCAGATTCGGCACGTAAGACGGTGTACGTTTGCTTTCTACCAGCTGCTTTCTGATCGCTTCTTCTGTAATCGGGTAAAAGGCTGCGATGCGTTGCGCAGCATGATTCAAAAAATGATCATACTGGATGCTCATTTCTCCATAATGGCGCCGGATCTGCCGCAGTTTTTCATAGTCCATTGCGATTTCCACGTCCATCTTGGACAGATTCGCCAGCACGATGGCATCGGCGGCATGGTTCAGGTAATTGGCACGGCATTTCTCATCCGAGCCCCATGTATTCTTCCCCAGCCATTCTTTTCTGAAACGGCTGGTAATGTGTCCTCGGATACCAAATACTCTGGCCTTTTCCCCGGCAAACTGCAGATGGTTCTTGATGAGCCCCACTACATACTTTGTGATATAGCGGGTGTCATTGATGTTTCTGGACTTCCACCCCGTAAGGATTTCCTTTGCTTCCTTTCCGTACAATGTCGCAAGCATCAGGTAATCATATTTTTTGTTGCTGATAGGGTGACTTGTTCTTTTCTTTTCTGCTTTGACACGTTCGATAAACGCCTCTTTCTTTTCTCCTTTCAGATACATGAGCGGTGTCTGCTGTCCTTTTGCCTGATTTTCGTTTCCGCAGACAAGGGCTTTATTCGCAAGCGTATTATCCAGGATCAAAGAATAGGGAATGATGTGATCCACTTCATACGCATGGCTCTGCGTGTCCAGCACCATTTCGAGATCCAGCTCACGCCCGCTGTACAAGCACTTCCCTTCCTGCTCCATGTACAGCTTGTATCGTTCGATCTGGCTCCCTTTAACTTCTGATTCTTCGCAATGCAAGATCTCTGCGATCTTCTTTTTGATAGCATCTCTTGTTTTTTCATGATCCCGCTGCATCTTCTGAATGCGTTTTCGTTCCAGATAGCTGCGGGCCACATCATCAGCCACTTCCACATGGATCTCGGCAGGAGCGCCATAGAGCCGGATCAGACAATTCAGCACCTTTCTCGTCTCATTGATCGAGCGAAGAACGACAGGGTTATCTTTCACATCCTCATCTTGCATCAGTATTTTGGCGGAAAGCAACCTTTCTCTCTGTGATTCTTGCTTTTCGTCCAGCTGTTTCTGCTTGTTCCACTGGAAATTGCCGTAAATATCTCCTTTCAAAAACGCTTCGATGGCATCTGCCATATGATGATAAGAAACACTGGAAGTCCCGTTAAACTTGTGTCTTTTCAGCGCATTCCAAAAAGCGGGCGGGAGATGTACGTGTTCCCATTTGGCATGGAGCTTCTTCAGCTCCTCTTCCTTTCTATGCGGTGTCTGGTACATCGAGCATACCGTCCCGAGCTGGTTCAGCAGCGACGTCTTGCCTTCTTCATACTCGGTCAGATCTGTCTCTGACAAAAGTGACTCCCATGACACCTGACATTTTTCTGCTATTTTCCTCATTTCTTTCAGGAAGCGGAATGACTTCGCCAATGTCTTGTCGACATCCTTGCTTCCATAGATCGCTATCCCCAAAGGCTTTAAAAGCTTGGCCGCCTGCGTGCGCGTCAGGCGGCCTTGTTTCAAAATGTAAGAAACCATCTTCGCTGCCGCTTCTTGGGTCAACTTCGCCTCTCCGGTATCTGTATGCACATAGCGATACTGCGACAGTGCATTGATGGCGGCATATACATCGCCCAATGCGGTGTTTCTGAAGCCTCTCCGCTCCTCGGGATAAAAGCGGCAATACCCAAGGCTCTCTAAAAAGCCTGTGTATCTGCGATACTTGTCCGAAGCATCCCCCGGTCCATCTTCAAAATCTCTCTGCGAGAAGATCACCTCCATGATTTCCTTGATCTTTTGGTCTGTCAGCTCAGGATACCATTCCCTCTGCTTCTTCAAGATCGTGCAGACCTCGTTTTCCACATGTTTCCTTCGAATGATCATGCGGTTCTCATTTTTGTAGAATCGATTGCGATAATCGATCCGGTCTGTCCCGGGGATGGTGCAGTACCGGCAGATGTATTCAGAAATGGTGCGGCAATGGCTTTCCTCGAACAATCGATCCAGCCGATCGGCTGCCGCCTGATTGATCTTTTCATCCTCTTCTTCCAGGCTTTCGGCCTCATCGGTCTCCGTCACTTCATAAAAATCCTTATAGCCGCGATGATTGCAGGCATGGATGAGCACTTGAAGTAATTCTGCTTTCGTCAGTTTTTCATCGATTCCCCTGACTTTTACTGGAAGGATTTGATTCATCGACGCTTCCGAAACACATCGAATTTCCATATCGGTCATAAAATGAACATATCGCAAATAGTTTTTCAACCGATATTTTCTATGCGATCGACGGCGCAGCACTCGTCTTACGCCGCGAAAGCCTCTGCGCTTTTGGCTTTTCCTATCTTTGCCTTCTTTCATTTCACCAGAATCAAAAATTCGGGAACCCGCATCCTCGATTCTCCTGTTTCCCGTCTCATTTTCAGAAACCACGGCCCATCCACAAGATCCGATGCCGATATCAAAAGCAAAACGATACTGTCTCTTTTCCATAGTTCCTCCTATTGGGGTATTGTTAAAAACTTGCGTTTTATAAGATTCATTGCTATAATGAAATCAACCTTAGATGGTTGGTGTCAGCTTACCTATGTCCAACATTGAAACCAAGCTGAATGTATCAGTTTACCTATATCCAACATGTTCTAAGATAAGGCACTATGCCGTGGGGTATAGCAGTAACCGACAAGCAATCTGCTCTGGAAAGGCTGTATGAAGATCTTCTTTATACAGCCTTTTTTGTTGTTTTAGATGACAATTTATAATTTCATTATACCATTTTAAAAAATATCTGACAGACCCTCTATGGATCCTCTCTCTTTCACACTGCCAAACTGTTTTTCTTTAGTATAGCACATGCTTTATGACAAAAAACGCCCTAAGAGAGCCCGATCGCTCATTTTTCGCAAGAACCCCTCTTGCATTTTACGCACCTTCTTATACTAGGGGTAACCGGTGACTAAAAAGCCACTTTCGGGCATCGCTTCAATAAAAAAAGCGGCGAAGCCGCCACCACACAAGCCTTCCCCGCATGGGGAAGGGGGACCGCGTCAGCGGCGCTCGGCTGCTTTCGTTAGCAGCACAAATGCGCCTCTCTTTCTCCTATACTACCAGCTGTCTTTCATACCATGTCTGCCCTATCCGCCCCTGCGGGGGACCTTCCCCTAGAGGGAAAGGCTGCGACTGGTAACCCGTGACTAAAAAGCCACTTTCGGGCATAGCCCAATAAAAAAAGGCGGCGAAGCCGCCACCTCAACCCTGAACCAAATGAAGGCAAGTAAAAAGCTCAACCTTTCGGTTGAGCTTTTAGTTAATCAGCAGCTTCCTATCCTCCCGGGCCGCTTCCAGCCAAGTACTTTCGGCGT